>CAKSYU010000008.1 GCA_934524965.1 uncultured Angelakisella sp. | reverse complement strand
CTGGGCAAGGAATACCCCATGAGCTTTGCCGATAACGCGCTGGAATTCCGTTCCGGCAACCCCAAGCCCGTCGGCACCCCTGATGAGATCCTTGCCATGGGTCGCAAGTTCTACGATGAGCTTTCTCCCGAGACCAGCGAGTTCTTCCGCATGATGCTGGATAACGAGCTGCTGGACGTTCTTTCCACCGAGGGCAAGCGCAGCGGCGGCTACTGCACCAGCATTGCCGATTATGAGGTTCCATTCATTTTTGCAAACTTTAACGGCACCCAGCACGATGTTGAGGTCGTAACGCATGAGGCCGGTCACGCCTTTGCCGCGTATATGAACCGTCACCGTATCCCCACTTCCTACATCTGGCCCGGTATGGAGGGCTGTGAAGTCCACTCTATGTCGATGGAATTCCTCGCGTGGCCGTGGGCAGAGGGCTTCTTCGGGGAGGACGCCCGTAAGTTCCGTTATAGCCATCTTTCCGGAGCGCTGACCTTTATCCCTTACGGTACTATGGTCGATCACTTCCAGCATATCGTGTTTGAAAAGCCGGATATGACCCCCAGAGAGCGTCATGATACATGGAAAGAGCTGTTGGGCACCTATATGCCGTGGATGAAGCTGAACGGCGATATTCCCTTCTACAGCGAGGGCGAGGGCTGGCAGCGTCAGCACCACATCTATTCCATGCCGTTCTATTATATCGATTACTGCCTGGCGCAGACCGTCGCGCTCCAGATCTGGGCGCTGCAGCAGAAGGACCGTAAGGACGCCTGGGAGCACTACATGGCTTATACCCGTCAGGGCGGCAGCCGCGTCTTTACCGAACTGCTGAAGAACGCCGGACTGGAAAGCCCCTTTGAGGAGAGTTGCCTGAACGGTGTTTGCCAGACCGCCAGCGAATGGCTGAAGAATTACGATCTGACCGGTATCGAATAAAGATTTTGTGAAAATGAGTGGAATAGGGCAGGGGACTTGCATAAAAACTCTGTCCCCATTCCACAAATCGCCCGTCAAAATGACAATATCGTGCAAATGGAATTGACAAATTACTATTTGTGTGATAGTATATTAAAAAATTTTTTGGTGGGCACAGGTTTCCGGAATAAAACCTGCAAACCACGGGAAATTGTCCCCAAATTTCGACTTTTAATTTAGTCGAAAGCTCTAAATTTGTGAATTCGCGGCGCAAGCCCGATTCAAAATAGCAAAACGAAAATTTATAAGGAGGATTTTTGCAACATGAAAAAGTTTTTGGCTCTGTTGCTCACCGTAGTCATGGTTCTTACCATGGTAGCCTGCGGCGAGAAGACCCCGAAGGCTGATGGTCAGGTTGTCATCGGTTCCGATACCGAAGCGAGCGGCGACTGGGCTTATTCTGCCTTCCAGACCAGCCCCAACGCCACCGATAATGAAGTGGTGCGTCTGACTGATGACATGCTCACTATTGATAGCGATCAACACGGTGACTACGTTGTCAACAAGACCGTCGTTAAGTCCTACGAGCGTATCGAGGAAGAGAACGGCAACGTTACTTACAAGTTTGTCCTGAATGATGGGCTGAAGTTCAATAACGGCGAGGCTGTTACCGCTCAGAACTTCGTAGCTTGGCAGATGTTCCTCGCTTCTCCCGCCGGTAAGGAGATGGGCGTTGTTTCCGCCAGCTATGATATGCTGCCCGGTGGTGTAGCCTATCGCAACGGCGAGACCAATGTTCTCTCCGGTCTGCACATCATTGATGAGAAGACCTTCTCTATCACCATCTTGAAGACCAACGAGGCTGGCGATACCGATTATCTGCCCTATTACTATGACCTGGGCTACGGTGCCATGCGTGCCGTTAACTTGACCTATTGGTTTGGCGAGGGCTGGACTGTTGCCGATGACGGCGAGGGCGTTTACTTTGTAAATGCTGACGGCAAGGATTTCACCGCCGCTAACATCGGCGATGCTGTTACCGCTGCCCGTTATGCCACCAGCGACCGCGTGACCACCGGCGCTTACAACCTCGTCAGCTTCGATCAGAGCTCCCGCGAGATCGTTCTGGAAGCCAACGAGAACTACAACGGCAACTTTGAGGGTCAGAAGCCCGGCGTTAAGAAGCTCGTTATCGTTAAGACCGAGCAGGATACCGTTATGGACATGATCGCTACCGGTCAGATCCAGATCTATTCCGGCATTGCTGATGGCGCTCAGGTCAACGCCGCTCTCGACCTCATCGAGGCTGGCACCATTGACAGCAGCTACACCACCTATGACCGCGCTGGTTACGGCTACTTCAGCTATGCCTGCGACTTTGGTCCCACCCAGTTCGTTGAGTTCCGTCAGGCTGTTGCTTACCTGCTGGATCGTAACGAGTTTGCTCAGACCTTCTGCCAGGGCTGGGGCGGCGTTGTGCATGGTCCTTACTGCACCGCTTTCTCCATGACCTCTAAGACCGATATCGAAAAGAAGGTCAACCACTACGACTACAACCCCGAGACCGCTGTTGAGCTGCTGAAGAAGGCTGGCTTTGTTTACAACGCTGACGGTTCCGACTATGTTGACGGCTCCGGCGAAGTTCGTTATGCCAAGGTTACCGCTGAGCAGGCTCAGTACTATGATAGCTTCAATAAGGTTCTGGCTGACGGTACCATCCTGATGCCCGCTACCATCAACTGGGCTTCTTCCGAGAACAACTCCGTTTCCGCTCTGCTCTCCACCATGCTGGCTAACAGCGAGGCGACCAAGAACGCCGGCGTTTCCATCGTGAAGACCGAGATGACCTTCCCCGAGCTGCTGAACTACATGTATCGTCAGGATGCTTACGGCATCGGCGGCGACTACTCTGTTCCTACCTACAATATGTTCAACCTGGCTACCGGCTACAACGGCGGTGTTTATGATGAGTCCTACAACTGGACCACCAAGGAAGAATATATTGAGCAGGGCTACAACACCGATCACCTGTATGATGAGGAGTTGGATAAGCTCTCCATGGATATGGTTTACGGCGTAGAGCCCGGCGATGAGGCTACTTACCTCGACCTGTGGGAGAAGTACATCATTCGTTGGAATGAGCTGCTGCCCAAGGTTCCGCTGTATGCCAACATCTATGTTACCGTATATCCCAACACCATCGATAACTATGCCGAGGATTCCTTCTGGGGCTTCGAGCGTGCTATCCTGTATGCTAACTGGGTTGGTACCAAATAATTATCGCCCATTAAGCTGATGCATGAAAAGAGGGGGCGGCGGTTCATCTGCCGCCCCCGTTCCTTTTACTTTTTACCGCAAATTCCTTGAATATGAATAAATTTTCAGTATTAGTTTACAATTTTACAAATCAAAAGTTGCAATTTATCCATAAATGGTTTATGATATAAGAATAAACGCCGCATTGCGTTTGCTCGTCACTTTATAATTGGGAGGCCTAAGGTATATGGGGAAGTATATCCTTAAACGACTGGTATACATCGTTATCGTATTCTTTGTAGTATCCTTATTGATGTATGCCCTTTATAATCTGATTCCCAGTGACCCCGCCCTGCTGGAAATGGAACCGCTGCGTAAGGTTCTGAAGCCCGCAGAGTGGCAGCGTCAGTATCTGGAAAAACGAGCGGAACTTGGCTTGGACCAACCGCTGATTATCCGTTATGCCCGCTGGATGGGATTGATACCGGATGTCGGCGGAACATTCAATGGTCTATTGCAGGGTCAGTTTGGTGATTCCACCCTGTATAAGCGTCCGGTCATTGATGTCATAAAGGCGCCGATGGCAAATACCATACTGCTGAACCTGTTCAGTACCATACTTACCCTTGCCATTACTATCCCGCTGGGTATTTATTGTGCTGTTCATCGCCGTAAGGCTTCCGATAGTGCTATTCAGGCGGTAACGGTAGTAGGGTACAGCTTACCAAGCTATCTGGTCGGTATCGTGTTCATCTATCTGTTTGCCGTTAAGCTGGAGATATTCCCGGTAGGCGGCGCCAAGACCCCCGGTTCTACCTACACCGGCTTTGCCGAATTTGCCGACCGCATGTACTACATGGCGCTGCCCATACTGGTACTGGTCTTTATCGGTCTTGCCGGTATGACCCGTACTGTGCGTGCCGCGATGATCGATACTCTGACGCAGGATTACATCCGTACCGCCCGAGCCAAGGGTCTTAAGGAAAAGATCGTTATTTACAGCCACGCATGGCGCAATGCGCTGCTGCCGGTTTCCACCTCTATCATGGGCTGGATCATCTCGGTATTCACCGGTGGCTCACTGGTTATCGAGACAACCTTTGCCCTGAACGGTACCGGTCGTTTGTACTGGCAGGCACTGAATAACACCGACTACGAGCTGGTGCTTGCGATGCAGATGTTCTATACCGTCGTCAGCTTGATCGGTATTCTGCTCACTGACCTCAGCTACGGTCTGGTCGATCCGCGCGTCCGCGTGAATAAGTAAGGAAGGAGGCTGCTGAAATATGAGTAAAGAAAATAAGAAGGCAGGCTCCGGAGAGAAAAAGAGCACGCTGGGTCGCTGGATCTCCCGCCTGTTTTTCCCGAACAAAGAGATGGATATTTACGCGGAGGAAGCGCTGCAAAGCCCCGCCCGCATGGTGGCTAAGAGCTTCTTCTCGAAGCCGCTGGCTGTCATCTCTCTCGTTCTGCTGATCGCTATTATGCTGTTCGTTTTCATCGCTCCCAGCTTTGTTACGCTGGATTTGGGCGAGCAGGACAGCACCTTGGTCAATGTTTCACCCGGCTATTCCATGATGGACTATCCCAGCGAACTGGTGAAGGCGGGCATCGCCGATATTTCGGTCGGTTCCAACTTCTCGGTCGGTGTGGATAACGAAGGTAAGGTCTATGTTTGGGGAAAGACCAAGATCTCCCGTGTTATTGATGTTGCTGATATCCCAAATGAGGTAGCAAAGGCGAAGATCGTGAAGGTCGCTGCCGGCTTTGACCACATTGTTGTTGTTGATGAAAAGGGCACCATTTACTGCTGGGGCAACGCCCGTCTGGGGCAGACCAAGCTGCCGCAGGAGCTTTCCGAAAACAACCGATTCCATAATTTCAACATTGTAAAGATCTTTGCATCTCACCAGTTCTCCGCTGCTCTCACCGATGACCAGCGCCTGATTCTGTGGGGCAATGTGAACTTTGCCGACATCGGTATGGACAGCGAAAAATATGACGGTCATGTTGTAGACGCCGCCCTGACGGATACCGCTTATGTTATCCTGACCGATACCGGTGAGGTTGCATACGCCGGTGATAAGGCAACTGCCCTGCTGGCGACCGCTATCCCTGAGGGCGCCAAGAGCGGTGTGGTTTCCATTGCCGCTACCGCGAACTCTGTTGCCGCGCTTAAGAGCGACGGCACCATTCTCACCTGGGGCGTTACCACCCGCGGTGAGAGTGCGATCCCCACATTCAGTGCCAAGCCTGTCAAGATCGAGGGCGGTCGTTACCATTACACCGCACTGCTGGAGGACGGCACCACTGCTTCCTGGGGTCACAACCGCTATAAGCAGATCTCTGTTCCTGCCGAGCTGACCGATGGTTCTGTAGACATCAAGGATATCTACACCGGTTACTATCAGAACTACGCGGTGGATTCTGAAGGCGACATTCATACCTGGGGTCTTAAGGGCTTCCTGCTGGGTACTGACGATCTCGGTCGTGATATCTATGCCCGTCTGGTAAACGGCGGTAAGATGACCATGACCATCGGCGCGCTGTCCGTAGTCATTTCTACCATCATTGGCATTCTGCTGGGCGGTATCGCCGGCTACTTCGGCGGCTTCCTTGATATGGCGATCATGCGTATTGCCGAGGTCGTTTCCAGTATGCCGTTCATTCCTTTCGCCATGATCCTTTCCGCTGTACTTGGTTCCCAGGTAAGCGTGGAGCAGCGAATGTATATCATCATGGTCATTCTGGGCTTGCTGTCGTGGCCGGGGCTTTGCCGTCAGGTACGCGCGCAGATGTTTGCCCAGCGTGAGATGGAGTATGTTACAGCTGCAAAGACCATCGGCGTAAAAGAAAACAAGATTATCTTCAAGCACATTATCCCCAATGTTATGTCCGTTGTGCTGGTTTCCATCACCCTTTCGTTTGGTACCTCCATGCTGACGGAAAGCACGCTTTCTTACCTGGGATTCGGTATTCCGGCTCCCACACCCACATGGGGTAATATGCTTTCCAATGCCAATAACAGCGTTATTATCCAGAACTACTGGTGGAACTGGGTGTTCGTTGGTCTTATCTTCGGTCTTTCCTGCGTCTGCATCAACCTGATCGGCGACGGTCTGCGCGATGCGCTGGATCCGAAGTCGAATGAAAGATAAGGAGGGTGTATTATGGAAAATGAGAAAAAACTGCTTGAAATTATCGACCTGTATACCTTCTTTGATACCAAACGTGGCACCGTAAAAGCCGTAAACAATGTTTCCTATACCGTAGAAGAGGGCAAGACCCTTGGCGTTGTAGGTGAATCCGGTTCCGGTAAGAGCGTATCCGCTATGAGTATCCTGCGTCTTCTGGACGGTAACGGCTATATTGCCGGCGGTCAGATCCTCTTTAATGGCGTTGATCTTACCAAGCTCCCGCTCAGCGAGATGTATAAGATCCGCGGCAACGAGATTTCCGTGATTTTCCAGGAGCCGATGACCAGCCTGAACCCTGTATTCTCCATCGAGCAGCAGCTTTCGGAGCCGTTCATTATCCATCAGGGGCTTTCTAAAAAGGAAGCGGCGGAAAAATCCGTTGACCTGCTGCGTGAGGTAAAGATCCCGAATCCCGAGATCGTTGCCAAACAGTATCCGCACCAGCTTTCCGGCGGTATGCGTCAGCGTGTTATGATCGCTATGGCGCTGGCGTGCCGTCCCAAGTTGCTGATCGCTGATGAGCCGACCACCGCACTGGACGTTACCATTCAGGCGCAGATCCTGCGCCTGATGAACGACCTGAAGCGGGAAAACGGCACCAGCATTCTGTTTATTACCCACGACCTGGGTGTTATCAACCAGATGGCGGACTATGTAGCCGTTATGTACTGCGGTCAGGTAGTGGAGCGTGTTCCGGCGAAGATGCTCTTTGACCCCAAGACCGAGTATTCGCACCCCTACACCGAGGGTCTGCTGGTTTCCATTCCTCGTCTGGATACCCCCACCAATCAGCGTCTGGAGGCAATTCCCGGTGCGGTTCCGCACCCGCTGGATCTGCCTAAGGGCTGTAAATTTGCTCCCCGTTGCAAATATGCTACTGAAAAGTGCCATGAGGCTGAGCCTCCCATGACTCATCTGACCGAAGAACACCACATCAGATGCTATTATCCGAACAAGGAGGAGAGAAAACAAAATGTCAAATGATAAAAAAGTTTTGCTCCGCATCAGCAATCTGAAGCAGTGGTTCCCGCTGAAAAAGCGTGGAATGTATGTCAAGGCAAATGACGGCATCGACCTCGAGATCTACGAGGGCGAGACCTTTGGTCTGGTAGGGGAATCCGGCTGCGGCAAGTCTACTTTCGGTCGTACCATTTTGCAGGTTTATCCGCAGACCGATGGTCGTACCATGTACTATGGTCGTACCATTGATGAGCTGTGCCCCGAGTATATCCGTGAGACCATTAAGACGCTGGATAAGCGCCGCAAGCAGCTTGTTCAGCTGGAGGAAAAACGCGATCATTTACAGGCACAGTACGATGCCATGAGTGACGAGGAAAAGCTGACTCACCACAATGACCTTGCTGCCGCGAAGAAAAAGGCACACGACGCTCTTTTGGATATCACCAATGTTATCGGTGGCTTTATCGTTGTAGAGGATCTGGCGCCCGTTTCGGAGCAGTTCCTGAAGATCAACAAGCTCTCCAAGCAGTTGCATAAGCTGCATCTTAAGGAAAGAGACCTCTCCGTTACTCTGGCGGATCTAGTTTATAAGAGCTCTGAGGATTCTCCCAAGGCAGAAGCCGCACGAAAAAAGGTCGAAGCCGTTCAGGCGGAGATCAAAGAAGTGGAAAAGGAGATCGCTGCCGAGCACGAAGTATTGGATAAGATGCGTGAGCCGTATAAGGACGATGAGCGCTTCCAGAAGTACGAGACCTACCGTGATGACGGCATCGACCTTGCCCGCCTGAAATACGAAGAGATGCGGCAGCTCCGCAGTGACCTGCAGCTCATCTTTCAGGATCCGTACTCCTCGCTGAACCCGCGTATGTCTGTTGGTCAGATCATCGGCGAAAGTCTGGTCTCCCACGGCTTCTACCGCAATAACAGTCCTCGTCTGCAAGATGAAATCATGGCTGTGATGGAGAAGTGCGGCTTGGCACCTTACTTCCTGCATCGCTATCCGCATCAGTTCTCCGGCGGTCAGCGTCAGCGTATCGGTATTGCCCGCAGTCTGGCGACCAACCCAAAATTTGTGGTATGCGATGAAGCGGTTTCCGCATTGGATGTTTCCATTCAGTCGCAGATTATCAACCTGCTGAGCGACCTGAAGGAACAGCAGAACCTGACCTACCTGTTCATTACCCATGACCTTTCCGTTGTTCGTTACATTTCCGATCGCATCGGCGTTATGTATCTGGGCAATATGGTAGAGCAGGCGGAATCGCAGGAGCTGTTTGACCACCCGCTGCACCCCTATACGGAAGCGCTGCTGGGCGCCATCCCTACCACCAATGTGGACGATGACCGAGAACTGGTCATTCTGGAGGGCGATATCCCCAGTCCTGTCAATCCGCCCAAGGGCTGCAAATTCCATACCCGCTGCAAATACTGCACGGAGATCTGCAAGATGGTCACGCCGGAGATGGAGGAAATTCGCCCCAACCATTTTGTGGCTTGCCATCACATTCTTAAGGAAAACCTCTAAGCAGTATTTTAGGAGAAGCTATGATTTTTAAGGAACGCCAAAAGCGCGCAATGGACACCATGAATCATCGCAACAGGGAATACCTTGAGAAGATGAATGATGCTTCATTGAATGAGGGCGGGGAGGACGGTCTGGAAAGACCGCACAAGCCGCAGGAAGATAACCCGCTTTCCAAAGACAATTTGGAAAAGGGCGATCTGACCGCAATGGTCATATCGGCTTTGCTCACCTTTTTGCCTATTATCCTTGTAATTGCGCTCATCATGTTCATTTCAGTCAAGCTGCTGCTTTCTTAAAGACAATATGAAAAAGCAGGCTCTTTTGGGAGCCTGCTTTTTCATATTGTATAATGAATGGAAACAGGGGAATGGTCTCTTTCTTATCCCAGCAGCGCTAAAATGCTCTGTACAGCCTTTTCGATGCCCAGTGCGGAAGTATTGAGGCAGATATCATAATTTGCCTTGTCGCCCCATTTTTGTCCCGTCATGAACTCATAGTATTTAGCGCGCCCCTTGTCTACATTCTGGATCTTCTGCCGCAGTGCTTTATCAGTGATCTTTTCATCATAATTCTCCCGCTCGCGGCAGCGCTGCATCTTAAAGTCCATATCAGCGTAGATAAACAGCCGCAGCGGGTTTTTATCCCGCAGGATATAATCGGCGCGGCGACCAACGATCACACAGTCGGACTTTTCCGCCATCTCCTGAATGATGCGTCCTTCCTCCGAAAAGATGGAGACCTGCTGATCAGCCAGCGGATTGCTGACAGAAAGAAAAGTACGCCCTGTGGTGACGGCAAAAACGGGCACAGGGTTTTTCTCCTCGATGCTGCGGATATATTCCTCCGCAAGATTTGTGCGGCGGATCAGCTCCGTTACGATCTCGTGATCGTAGTAGGCGATCCCAAGCTCCTCTGCAATTTTGCGCCCGATCTCACGACCGCCGCTGCCGAATTCACGACCGACTGTAATGATCCTATTCATAATGTCCCTCCTTGGTCTGCGGTGCTGTCCCGCCTTGTTTCCATCATAACCCAAAGCGGATATCCTGTCAATGCGCGTTATCTCTAAGAAACGATAGAAAAAGCCATCATATTGGACGATGGCTTTGCGAAGCATATTTACTTTACATTCATTTCCGCCTTTTTCAATGCCTCTATGAATTGGTCACAGGATATAGTGCAGGAGGAGGTTAGCTCTGCCGCGGCAGGAACGCCCTCTTTGCCGTCCTCTTCCTTCATCTGCATGGAGGCGACATCGCTTACTGTTTTACCGGCGCAATAGTTTTCCAGCGCATTTACCTGTTCGAACCACTCCTTGCCGATGGAGGAATACTCCTTCATGCCATAATCATTGCCTAGTTCCTTTTTGCTTTTGTAATTATCAGACCAGGATACATCGCCGCTGGTATTGTAACTGGCGGCAGCCTCCACGCAGTCAAATGTAACCGAAATGATCTTTCCTTCCTGATCCAGCAGCAGGGCACAGGTGGTTACAGCGGCTTCCGCGCGCCCATCGTCATCGTCCTCTGCCGGACTGACGGTGGAATCCACCGTCAAGCCCAGTCCCATGCGATACGCTGTACCATTCATACCGGTCGTGCCGCCGTTGTTGGTACCGTTACTGTTATTGTTGTCATTTGTACCGTTGCCGCCATTGGAGTTATTGCCGTTATTCGGGGTGCCGTTGTTGCAGGCGACCAGTGCGCAGACCATTACGAGACAAAGTAGAATTGCTAAAAACCGTTTCATCATGTTTTCCTCCATTTTTCTTTTTTAGCTTTGTAACCTTCGCTTGACAAGGACGCACACGCTTTTCGATGGTGTAAATCAGCGCTGACAGCGTCATCGAACCTTGAAATACGCAAGTATTCCTGTGGTTCTCTTCCTTGTCATCATCTGATTTTCGCTCGTCGAAAAGTCCTGCGGAGTTTTTGCGCGGGAGAAATGCCGTTCGAGGAAACGCGAAGCGGAAGGCAGGCTGGCGCCTGTCAACGCGACGCACAATGTCGGGCAGCATTTCTGCCCGCAAAAACCGTATGTGCTCTTGTCAAGCGAAGGTAAGCCAACTGTATTATGCACCAAAAAAGAGAAAACATGACACGGCATATCACAGAACACAAAAAAACAGAGCGCCGAAATGTCGACGCTCCATTTTATTCAGCTTAGATTATTTGGCAAACTCAGCAGCCTTGGTGATCGCGTTCAGGAAAGCGGTCACGGAGATGGTGCAGGAGGTCTTCAGATCCTCGGCGGCGGGGGTATCGGTGTGGCCGACAGCGTTGGCGCCCAGCTCCATGCCGGCAACCTCAGCGGGGGTCTTGCCGATGCAGTAAGCCTCAAAAGCAGCAGCCTGCTCGTACCACTCGCCAACGGCGTTAGCCATAACAGCCTTCATGCCATAGTCAGCGCCGCGCTCGCGCTTGGTCACATTGGAGGTAGCGGAGAAGGTGACTTCGCCATCTTCGGCAGAGGCAGCACACTGAACAACATCCAGAGAAATGGCAACGATCTTGCCCTCAGCGTCCAGAGCGATAGCGGCAGCGGTTACATCAGCCTGAGTTTTAGCAAGTGTTTCGTCTTCAGCATCGTTGCCGGAGAAGGAAACGACAATGCCCAAACCAGCCTTGGCATAGGTGGTGTTCTCGTCCTTGGCGTTATCGTAAGCCTTGGTAAGAGCGTTCAGGAAAGCGGTGACAGAGATGGTGCAGGTGCTCTTCAGCTCCTCAACGGCGGGAGCGTCGGTGTAGCCGTGAGCGTTCTCACCCAGAGGCATACCGGCAACTTCAGCAGCGGTCTTGCCAATGCAATAGGCTTCCAGCGCGGCAGCCTGCTCATACCACTCACCAACGGCGGTGGGGTTGGAATACTTGACCATGTTGTAGTCATCGCCCAGCTCACGCTTGGTCAGGATCTCCTTGTAAGCAACGGTGCCGTCCGCATTGAACTGGGACTTGCACTGAGCGACATCAAAGGAAACCGCAACAATTTTGCCGTCCCGATCAAAGGTAGCCTCGCAAACGGTTACATCTGCCTGGGGCTCACCGGCTTCGTCTTCCTCAATGGTAGCGTCCTTGAGGGAAACGACGATACCGAGACCGGTCTTGTAGGTACCGGTGGTGGGCTCGGGATCAGGGGTAGGGGTAGGAGCGGGATCATTGCCGCAGGCTACCATGGCAAGCGCCATCATTGCAGCCAGCAGAATTGCAATTACTTTTTTCATTTCTTCTTTTCCTCCTTGGAAGTTATGTATCGTTTGTGTTTTTTTGACCGATACTTGCTTATCATACTATTTTGTACGGAAATTCGCAAGATGCGTGCAAATATTTTGTTGATATGCTGTAAATTGCATTTCGATATTCGGTATATCTGTTAATTGTCACGGCACATTTTTTATGGTATGTGTATTTCAAAGAAATACAGCGATTGTTTTTGCAGTTAGATTATAGTACAATAAACCAGAAAACATAAAACGGAGAAAAAATATAGAATGAAAAAAGTATTCTCGTTTATCGCAGCTATGCTGCTGCTATTGACCGGCTGCGGTGATAACAATGTCAAAACGCCGCAAACCGGCTATACCAAGTATTCCGCGCAGTTTTATGGTACCTTTGATACCATCGTACAGATCATCGGATACAGCGAAAGTGAGGAGGAATTCACCCGCTATGCAGGACAGATCAAATCCCGCATGGAGGAGCTGAGCCGTCTCTACGATATTTACTACGAATACTCCGGTGAAAACAATATCAAGACCATCAATGATAACGCCGGTATCCAGCCGGTCCCCGTGCGAGAGGAAATTCTTGATTTGATCGAATTCTGTCAGGAATGGTATGAGAGAACAGAGGGTAAGGTGAATATCGCACTGGGTCCGGTACTTTCGGTGTGGCACAAATATATGGAACGCTACTCTGCCGACTCGACCGATGCCAGACTGCCGGAAATGAATAAGATGCAGGAAAAGCTCCCACTTTGCAATATGTCCGATATTATTGTGGATAGGGAAGCGGGCACCGTTTATCTAGCACGAGAGGGTATGAGCCTGGATGTCGGCGCAGTGGCAAAGGGCTATGCGGCACAGCTTGCCTGTCAGGAAGCCTATGATTCCGGTTTTACCTCCTTCATTGTCAGCGCCGGCGGCAATGTGGTCGCGGGAGATCCGCCTCTTGATGGAGTACGCTCCGGCTGGGGGATCGGGATACAGGATCCCTTTACAGCGGAAGAACTGGGCGGTGGCAGTTCAGTAGATGTGGCATATGTCAGCAATACCTGCGTTGTCACCAGCGGCGATTACCAGCGCTACTACATGGTGGGAGAACAGCGTGTTCATCATATCATTGATCCCGATACCCTGATGCCTGCCGATTATTACCGTGGGGTCACGGTCATTACGCCGGATAGCGGCATTGCCGACCTGGCTTCCACCACCCTTTATACTCTACCGTATGAACGCTCCCGTGCGATGGCGGAGCAAATGGGCTGGGAAGCCATGTGGATCTTTGCCGATGGCACCGTGGAATGCACCGATGGAATGATCCCTCTGCTGCGGGACCGCGGCGGCGCTACAGGGCTGCTTTCATAAATTATTCAAGATTTATCTGCTGTTTTCTCTTTACTGATTTGCCGTGTTCATGTATAATAATTAGGAAGCTGCTCAAATAACCGGAGGGGGAATACAGATTGGGTCGTTACAGTCCGTTGGAGTTACGCTATAAAAGAGTTATTCTGAAGCTGAGCGGGGAAGCACTCGCTGGCAAGCAGGGAAACGGCATTGATTATGATGTTGTGCTGGAGATCTGCAAAAACATCAAGACCGCGGTGCAGACGCTGGGCGTCCAGATGGGCGTGGTAGTCGGCGGCGGGAACTTTTGGCGGGGGCGCACCAGCGGTAAAATGGACCGCACCCGTGCCGACCACATGGGAATGCTTGCTACCGTCATCAACGCTTTGGCGCTGGCTGATGCGCTGGAATCGCTTGATGTGCCGGTTCGCGTACAGACCGCCATCACCATGGAACAGTTTGCAGAACCGTATATCCGCAACCGTGCCGTACGGCACATGGAAAAAGACCGTGTTGTGATCTTCGGGTGCGGCACTGGCAATCCGTTCTTCTCCACTGATACCGCTGCGGCGCTGCGTGCGGCGGAGATCGATGCCGACGCGATCCTGAAAGCGACGATGGTTGACGGTGTTTACGATAAGGACCCTAAGATATTCCCTGATGCCAAGCGTTACAGCACCGTCAGCTTTTCGCAGGTGCTGGCACAGAACCTCAATGTCATGGATATGACCGCGGCGTCCCTCTGCCGCGAAAGCAAGATCCCGATCGTAGTATTCGATCTTTCCGACCCCGAGAACATTTGCCGCGCGCTGTGCGGCTACGATATTGGAACAATTGTGAAGGAGGCATAAAATAATGAACCCCGAACTGAAACTGCATGAAGAGAAAATGACCAAGACCGTTTCCGTCCTGCGCGAAGAGCTTGCCGCGATCCGTGCCGGTCGTGCCAACCCCGCTGTGCTGGATAAGCTGGAGGTAGACTATTACGGTGTTCCCACCCGTGTCAATCAGCTTGCTGCTGTCTCCGTTTCTGAAGCGCGCACGCTGGTCATTCAGCCCTACGATAAGTCCACTCTCAAGTCCATCGAGAAAGCCATTCAGGCTTCCGATATCGGCATCAACCCCAATAATGACGGCACCGTTCTTCGCCTTCTGTTCCCCCCTCTTACAGAGGAGCGCAGAAAGGATCTCGCGAAGAGCATTGCAAAGATGGGAGAGGAATCCAAGGTCGCTATCCGTTCTATTCGCCGCGACGCCAATGAAAAGCTGAAAGCCATGAAGAAATCGAGCGAGATCACCGAGGACGATCTGAAGAATCTTGAAAACGAATGTCAGAAGATGACAGACAAGTTTATTGCGGAAATTGACAAGATCGCTGCGGAAAAAGAAAAAGAGATCATGTCCGTTTAATCGGCATTATACCGTAAAAGTCACATCAGCCTCACCGGTCGAACTCGGTTGGTGGGGCTGATTTTGAATTATGGAACAAGGAGAAAACGCCATGCAGACAGTGCCAAAGGATAGAGCCGCTGCGCCGCCCCCCGCGGAGTATCTCCCGCAGCATATCGGCATCATTATGGACGGAAACGGGCGCTGGGCAAAGGCACGCGGTTTGGCGCGGGAATACGGTCATCGCCGCGGCAGCGAGGTTTTTATGGATATTGCCCGCTACTGCAAAAAGATCGGCGTCCGCTACCTCACTGTCTACGCCTTTTCCACGGAAAACTGGAAGCGTCCGGCACATGAGGTCGCAGTTATTATGCAGATGCTCCAACGATACCTTGACGACAGCGAAAAGTACATCAAGGAGGAGATCCGGCTGCGGATCATCGGTGATCGCAGCCGCCTGAGTGAAAGTCTGCGGGTTGCCATTGATAAGGCAGAAAAGGCAAGTGAACACTTTACGGCACTGACGGTCAATTTAGCAGTCAATTACGGCGGCAGGGAAGAACTGCTGCACGCTGCCCGTCTGCTGGCGCAACGCAGTGCGGCTGGCGAGCTGGAACCGTCTCAGCTTACGGTAGAGGATCTGGCAGGCGCTCTTTATACTGCCGGTCAGCCCGATCCCGATCTTATCATTCGACCCAGCGGGGAAGAGCGCCTTTCCAACTTTATGCTGTGGCAGAGCGCTTATTCCGAATTTGTCTTTATGGATGTGCTATGGCCGGACTTCACCCCGCAGCACTTGAATGAAGCGCTGTGGGAATATGTCGGACGTGACCGCCGCTTTGGAGGAATTAAATGAAAACACGCATCATATCCGCGCTGGTCGGGCTGGCAGTGCTGGCTGTCGCCATCGCGTTTTACGATACTATCATCTTTAATCTGTTTATCACCGCACTGGCTGTGATAGGAATATATGAAGCACACCACGCCGCCGGTCTTACCAAAGCGCACTGGCGTGTTACCCTGTACAGTGTACTGTATGCGGTTCTTATTTTGCTGGTGCCGCAGGGCAGGGAATATGCCATGCCCGCGCTGTATGTATTGGTCGTGCTGGTATTTGCATATACCTTGGAACACCACAAGACATTCACTATTCGGGAGGGCGCCTACGCCCTGCTGATGGGCATTGGTCTGCCGGTCGTATTCGGGCTTATTTTGCTGTTCCGCGATCGTTCGGGGAACGAACAGGGGATCCTGTACCTTGCTTTCCTGCTGGGCAGCGCGTGGTGGAGCGATATCGGCGGCTACTTTACCGGTATGCTGTTCGGCAAGCATAAGCTCTGTCCGGAGATCAGCCCCAAAAAGACCGTAGAGGGACTTTTGGGCGGATTGGTTTTTGCCATTCTGGGCAATATAGGTATCATGGCGCTGATCAATTGGCTTTCGGCGCAGGGCATCGGCTATCTTACCACGCCGCTCACGCTGCATTTTGGGCGTATCTGCTGGATGACTCCGCTGCTGGCGCTGCTCAGCGTGGTGGGCGATCTCTCCTTTTCCATCATCAAGCGTACATACGGCATCAAGGATTATGGCAACTTGATGCCCGGGCACGGCGGTGTTCTGGATCGCTTTGACAGTGTTCTGTTCATTGCGCCTGCGGTCTACTTTATTGCCATCTATCTTCCCATTGCTTTTTAACTTAGGAGGGCAACTTTGAAAACCGTTATTCTTACCGTTCTGGTATTCGGCGTTATCATTACTCTGCACGAGGCGGGACATTTCCTCTTTGCCAAGCTCTTTCATGTTAAGGTAGAGGAATTCTCCTTTGGCATGGGTCCCAAGCTGTGGAGCACCGTCAAGCGCGGCACACAATACTCCATACGCGCCCTGCCCATCGGCGGTTATGTTGCCATGGAGGGTGAAGATGACGCCGGAAGCGGCGCTGTGGTGCGGGAGGAGATCACCTCCACCGCGGAGGGCGACCCGCTGTATGAAAAGCCGGCGTGGCAGCGCTTTATCATTATGGTTGCCGGTGCCATTATGAATGTCGTGCTCGGGTTTATTATCTTGATCGTTGTTACCGCTATGTCGGGACTTATCGGTACCACCACTGTTGCGGTATTTGATGAAGACTCCGTTTCCGCAAACTATTTGCAGGCAGGCGATGAGATCATCAAGGTAAACGGCTATAACACCCGTTTTTACGGCGATGCCACCTTCCAGATGCTTCGCGATCAGGACGGCGTGATCGATTTTACGCTGATCCGTGACGGTGAAACCATAGAAGTTACTGTTCCGTTCAAAACCGAGGAACTCTCCGAGGGGGTGACCGGTATGCACATGGACTTTAAGTTCCTTGGCAAGCCTGTCACCTTCAGCAATACCCTGAGTTATGCCTGGCACTGGACGTTTTCATTGGTCAAGCAGGTCTGGTATTCCATTATTGATATCCTTTCGGGACGCTATGGGTTACAAGCCATCAGCGGACCGGTAGGGACAGCCACCGTTATTTCTCAGGCTTCCTCGCAGGGAATGCGTACTTTCCTACTGCTGGTAGCTTATATCACCATCAATGTAGGCGTATTCAACCTGCTGCCGCTGCCGGCGCTGGATGGCGGACGCATTTTGTTTGTCCTGATCGAAATGATCTTCCGCCGCCCTGTTTCGCCCAAGGTGGAGGGCTGGATCCACCGCATCGGTATTATTCTGCTGCTTGGTATGATAGCCGTTGTCACATTCAGCGATATTCTTAAACTGGTTCGATAGCCTAAAAGAGGGGAGGAAAGCGCTATGCAGCGCAGAAGTACAAAAACAGTCACGATCGGAAGTGTTACCGTTGGTTCGGGTCACCCCATTGCGGTGCAGTCTATGCTGTGCGCTGCCCCTCATGATCTTGCTGCCAATATCGCACAGGCAAAAGCGCTGAAAGAGGCAGGCTGCGATATTATCCGGCTTGCGATCCCCACCATGGAGGATATTCGCTTGATCTCCGCCATCAAGCGGGAGGTGGATATCCCGCTTGTTGCCGATATCCAGTTTGATTACCGATTGGCGATTGCCGCCGCTGAAGCGGGGATCGATAAAATCCGCATTAACCCCGGCAATATTGGTGGGGAAGACCATGTTGACGCAGTGGTGAAGATCTGTCGGGAACGACATATTCCCATTCGTATCGGCGTCAACAGCGGCTCGTTGGAAAAAGGCATTCTGAGAGAATACGTTCGCCCTACGGCAGAGGCATTGGTCAAATCGGCGCTGCAGCATATCCGCCTGCTGGAGGAGCGTCATTTTACCGATTATTTGGTTGCCATCAAATCCAGTGATGCCGTTACTACAGTGGAAGCCAACCGACTGTTGGCGCAGCAGACCGATTGCCCGCTGCACCTCGGGGTTACCGAAGCCGGTACCGAGCGTATGGGGATCATCAAATCCTCTGCTGCCATAGGCGGTCTTCTGTGCGAAGGTATTGGAGATACCATTCGTGTCTCACTCACTGCCGATCCGGTACGGGAGGTCTATGCCGCCCGTGACCTGCTGGCGGCACTGGGACTGGAACAGGATAGAATACAGTTCGTTTCATGCCCCACCTGCGGACGCTGCCGTGTTGACTTGATGCAAGTTGCGGAGCAAGTAGAAAGCGCATTGGCTGAAATTCACAAGAATATTAAAGTTGCCATGATGGGCTGCGCGGTAAACGGTCCCGGCGAAGCCGCCGATGCAGACCTTGGCATTGCCGGCGGTAATGGGGAGTTTCTTTTGTTTGCCAAGGGCAAGCCGTTATATAAGGTCACATCCGATCAGGTAACGAAGGCACTGTTGGAGGAAATTGATAAACTGTAAAGGAGAATAACTTTGCAGAAGTTTAGCGATGTTTTTGGAAAATACATAGAGAAAAAGTGTGCGGATCCCGCCCTGCGGGAAAGTGAAGTGACCGGACTTTTGGTGGCGACCGAAGACAATGCCATTCGTGTGACCGTCAGTCCTTCTGCTTTGGTGCCGCACGCTGTCATCTCGGAGACCCAGCGCGCTCTTGCGATGGGTCTTTCTGCGCGTTCTGTCGTTATTTCTGCCCGATATCCGGCGGAGCTGCTGGACGAAAAGGCTTTTCCGCTCATCATTGATTATCTTAAAGCTGCCAACGAACCGGTCAATGGCTTTTTTCTCCGCGCCGAGGTCGCCTTTGAGGACAACCGCTTTGCTGTTCGGCTACCGGAGCAGATCGTGAGCTTTTTGGAGCCGCTGGCGCTTACCGGTAAAATTGCTGCCCAGACGGAAGCCTTGTTCGGTATCCACCCGCAGGTCAGCTTTATCCCTGTTCCGGATTATGAATTAAAGCCCGTGGAATATCCGACCGAAAAACTGGTTGAAGATGACTATATCCCCGAGATCCCGCCTGTCCCGCTGGAGGCGCCCCCGTGGGAGGAGGAAGCCCCGTTGCCGGAGCCGCCGTCCGTGGAACCGCAGGATACACCTGCTGCCGCACCTAAAGCACCGCCGAAACCCCGTGCGCCAAAAAAAGAAAAAGCGGATACTCCTTTTGAGGACAGCAGTAAGAAGCCCATTGGCGCGTATCGTCTTATCAAGGGTGCTGCGGTGCCTATTTCTACGCTGGCGCTGGATACCGGCTCCGCTGTTATCTGGGGCGATATCTTTTCGATGGAGAGTCGTACCACACGGGATAACAACCACTTCATCATGAGCATTGCCATCACGGATTACACCGGTTCCATCAACCTCAAGATCTTTGATGAGATCAAGAATAAGCCCAAGCTGGATACACTGAAGGTCGGCAATACGATTCTTGTGCAGGGTGATATTTCCTACGATAAATATGACCGTGATATGGTCATGCGTCCCCGCAATATCAATACTGTCAAAAAGAATGTCGTTACCGATGATGCGCCGGTCAAACGGGTGGAGCTGCATCTGCACACCACCATGTCCGCCATGGACGCCGTGACCCCAGCGGAACAGCTTGTCCGCCGCGCCCACGACTGGGGGCACCCCGCTGTTGCCATCACCGATCACGGCGTGGTACAGGCATTTCCCGAGGTCATGAATGCGGTCGAGGCGATCCGCAAGGACGATCCCGACTTTAAGGCGATCTATGGCGTCGAGGGCTATTTTGTCAATGATATGCTGCCCGCCGTCAAAGGGAAAACGGATGAAGCGATCGACGGTCGGTATATTGTTTTCGATCTGGAAACCACCGGTCTTTCTCCTGCTACCGAGCGCATTATTGAGATCGGCGCGGTAAAGGTGGAAAATGGTGCTGTGACCGATAGCTTCGATCTCTTTGTCGATCCCGAAAAAACTATTTCGCCGGAGATCACCCGTCTTACCAGCATCACCAATGATATGGTGGCAGGCGCTCCTTCGGAGCAGGAAGCATTAGAGCAGTTCTTCCGCTTCTGTGATGGCTGTAATGTATTCGTTGCCCATAATGCCGATTTTGATATGAGCTTTCTGCGGGCAGCGATCCATCGCTGCGGCAGGGAAGAAGACCCAGTACAGATCGATACCCTTGTGATGGGGCGTGCCATGTATCCGGGACTGAAAAAGCATAAACTTGATTCCCTTGCTGAGCATTTGGGTGTCGAGCAGAAGCACCATCACCGTGCCGATGACGATGCACGCGTTCTGGCAGAGATATTCCTTAAAATGCTGCAAACCCTTGTGGCAGAAAAGCAGATCACCAAAGTCATGGAGATCAATCACTCCATGGGACAGCAGAATTCTACCAAAACGCACCCATACCACATTGTTCTTTTGGTGAAAAATCAGGTTGGTCTCAAAAATCTCTACAAGATCATTTCCGCTTCCCATCTGGATTACTTTTATAAAAAGCCGCGTATTCCCAAAAGCCTGTTGACTAAATACCGCGAAGGCATTATTGTCGGTTCGGCGTGCGAAGCGGGCGAACTGTTCAAGGCGATCCGCGAGGGGAAAAAGTGGGCAGAGCTTTGTGATATTGCATCCTTCTATGATTATCTGGAAGTCCAGCCCCTTGGCAACAATATGTTTATGGTGCGTGATGGGGAAGTGCGCAGCGAGAAAGCGCTGCAGGATTTCAATATCACCGTACTTAAGCTGGGCAAACAGCTCGGCATTCCGGTCGTTGCCACCGGAGATGTTCACTTTATGGATCAGAAGGACGGGCGATTCCGTGAGATTCTGATGGCTGGCAGCGGCTTTAAGGATACCGATAATCAGGCGCCGCTCTATTTCCGCACGACCGAGCAGATGCTAAAGGAGTTTGACTATCTGCCGGAGGAGACCGCACAGGAGATCGTCATCGATAATCCGCGCAAGATCGCCGAAATGGTAGAGTATATCCGTCCGATCCCCAAGGGGACTTTCCCGCCCAGCATTCCCGGGTCGGAGGAAGATCTGATCCGCATTACTACCACCCGCGCCAAGGAAATGTACGGCGACCCGTTGCCGGAGATCGTGGAAAAGCGTTTGAATCGTGAGCTGGATTCCATTACAAAGCATGGCTTTGCGGTTCTTTACATGATCGCGCAGAAGCTCATTTACCGCTCGAATGAGGACGGCTATCAGGTCGGTTCCCGCGGATCGGTCGGTTCCTCCTTTGTTGCTACCATGGCAGGCATTTCGGAGGTAAACCCGCTGTCACCGCACTATCTTTGCCGCAACTGTAAGCACAGCGAATTTATCACCGATGGCAGCTATGGCTCCGGCTTTGACCTGCCGCATAAAAACTGCCCCATCTGCGGCGAGGAAATGTATCAGGACGGGCACGAGATCCCCTTCGAGACTTTCCTTGGCTTCGATGGTGATAAAGAGCCGGATATCGACCTTAATTTCGCCAATGAGTACCAGTCCCGCGCTCACCGTTACACCGAGGAGCTGTTCGGACGCGACCATGTATTCAAGGCAGGTACCATCAGCACCGTTAAAGATAAGACCGCTTTCGGCTATGTCAAGCACTTTTTGGAGGAACGCGGACAAACTGTTACCAATGCAGAGGAAAATCGACTCATTCTGGGCTGCACCGGCGTTAAACGAACCACCGGTCAGCACCCCGGCGGCATGGTCGTCATTCCCAATGATTACGAGGTCTATGATTTCTGTCCCGTTCAGCACCCGGCAGATGACCCCAATTCCGATATCATCACCACCCATTTCGATTTCCATTCGCTGCACGATACCATTTTGAAGCTGGACGAGCTGGGGCATGTGGTGCCGACGCTTTATAAACATCTGGAAGACTACACCGGACTAAAGATCAACGATACCCCAACCAACGATCCGGAGGTTTATACGCTGTTTACCTCCTGCGAGGCGCTTGGCATCTCGCTTGATGACATCGGCATTACCAACGGTACGCTGGCGCTGCCGGAAATGGGTACCGGTTTTGTGCGCGGTATGTTGCTGGAGGCAAAGCCAAAGACCTTCTCCGACCTTTTGCAGATATCCGGTCTTTCCCACGGTACCGATGTATGGCTGGGCAACGCAAGGGATCTCATTCAGAACGGTACCTGTACCATTTCCGAGGTTATCGGTACCCGCGACAGCATTATGACCTATCTGCTGCATCACGGGCTGGAACCGAAACGCGCCTTTACCATTATGGAGATCACCCGTAAGGGCAAAGCACCAAAACTGCTTACCGATGAAATGAAGCAGGATATGTTGGCGCATGGTGTACCCCAGTGGTACATCGATAGCTGTCTTAAGATCAAATACATGTTCCCCAAGGCGCATGCGGCAGCCTATGTTATTGCGGCGGTGCGGTTGGGCTGGTTCAAGGTCTACCGCCCGCAGGAATTCTATGCCGTTTACTTCACCTCCCGCGGTGATGACTTCGATGCCAATACCGCTATTTTGGGCCCTGCTGCTGTAAAGCAAAAGATCTTGTCACTCATTGCGAAGGGCAACGACATCTCCACAAAGGAAAGTGACCAGCTGGAAACCCTGCAGGTGACCTACGAGATGTTGCTGCGTGGAATTGAGCTGCTTCCCGTAGACTTGTACCGTTCCGACGCTACCTTGTACCGGTTGGAGGGTGACAAGCTGAGGCTGCCCTTTACGGCGCTCAAGGGCTTGGGCGCAGCGGCGGCGACTGCGCTGGCGGAGGCAGGGCAGAAAGGTCCTTACCTTTCCGTTGATGACCTGACCACCCGTGCCGGTGTCAGCAAAACGGTCGTCGACCTTCTGCGGGAGCATGGAGCGCTTGCTTCTCTGCCGGAAAGCAGCCAAATGAGCCTTTTTGGGTGAATTTCAATGTAAAAATTTAAATGCCATTGTTAATGGACGGTTTTTGATAGGCAAAAAAGAGTGCCGATAACCCGTGTTGCCTGTTGGCTCACGGATTATCGGCACTGTGTCTATGCATCTGGCATTCGTGATATTATTTGATTTTATCTAAGATAATCGCCAGTCGAGGAACCCACCACAACGTAGGGGGGAACTTTGTTTTTTTCAGCATGCTGAGTCTTCATGCTTTCGAACTCTACCGCGGTAATATTATCTGAACTGCATATCTGGAGCTTTGCAGACAATGTTTATTTCCAGCGGAAGAATCGGACAGCAAGGATCGTGCAGAGTGCGGCAACGCCAACCATTACACAGATCGGTAACAAGTCGTTTCCCGTGCTGATACCTAAAAATGTGTTTTTCATCATTGTAAGTCCCTGCGTCAGCGGGAATACACTTACAATTTTCTGCATTGCCGTTGGCATGACCTCAATAGGAAGCGTCGTACCGGAAAAGACCAGCATGGGGAAATAGAGGATAGAAGCAATGACGCTGGACTGCTTGGTGTCCTTTGCTATGCCGCCCACCAGCATACCGACTGATAAGGTCGAAAGCATGGTAAGTGCCCAGCTTCCAAGAAAAGCGAGAAACGAACCATGCAGCCGCACACCCCACAAAAGCGCCACTACGGACAGTGTTGCCAGCGACACGATACAGTAGACGATATACATAGATATGCTGCTCAGTGCCAAGCAGGAAGCGTCTCATCTGTTTGGAGAGGATGCAGAAGAACGGCAGGCGCGACAGCTCATTGCTCACAAAAGGCAGAAGCATCATCGAAATTCAATCAGCAAACGAAAAAGAAGTGGTCCTGAGCGGTAATTATGTAAAAGGCGGCGGCTCTTACGAGTCGCCGCCTTTATACACGGGATATATTGCTGATCGTTACGCAAACAGGATTATTGCAGATACCCTTCCCGTGCCTTCACGCCAAAGTGGGCCTCCAGCTGGTGCAGCTCGTCATCGGTGATGGTGTTGACGAGCGGCAGGTGGGCGATCTTCATGTAAATCTCCGCCGCCTTTTCGGCGGTTTCAATGAGGCCGAAGGCTTCGTCCAAGTCCTTGCCGGCGCCGTAAATGCCGTGCTGCGACCAGACCACAAGACGGGCGGTCTGCATTTTTTCAGCGGTGGCACAGCCTATCTCATTGGTGCCGCAGAGCATCCACGGCAGGACGTTCACGCCGTCCGGGAACACCACGATGCACTCGGTGCACATCTGCCAGAGCGTGCGAGTGAACGCCTTTTCATCAAGGCTGTGGACATAGGTCATCGCCAGCAGGTTCGCCGGATGGCAGTGCATGACCACGCGGTTCTGTGGATCGACCTTCAAACGCTCGGCATGGCTCATCATGTGAGCGGGAAACTCGGAGGTGAATTTTCCGCCGCCCTCATAGCCCCACAAAAGCTCTGCCGTTTCACCGCCGTTTTTCAGTCGCACAAGGCCGAGATTCACCGCCGGGGCGACCTGTACATTTTTGAAATATTTGCCGGTGCCGGTGACAAGAAAGTATTTGCCGTCCAGCGCCGGGCAGGAAAAGCCGGTTGGAATTTCCCGCAGAACCGTACCGTCGGTATAGTCGGCTACTTCGCCTTCCTCCAGCAGCAGGCTGACATTGCCGCCGTTGCGCTCGTCCCAGCCGTGGTCGTACATATTGGTCACGGTGCGGATTATTTCCGCCATCCACGGGGCTTTCAAAATATCCTTCATACTCTCGCCTCCAAAACGGTTCTCTCATATTTGCGGACTTCCGGCAGCCATGCGCCGTCCTCCGGTACACCGCAGCGGTGGCAATACTCCGTCCAGACCTCGCCGAAGGGCAGGGTTTTCAGCTCCTCCTGCCGAATCAGCAGATCGGTGAAATTGCCGATGTTCTGCTCCTTGGTCATGTCGGGGGTCAAAAGGGCGTAAAGCAGCGCTTTCTGAACATTGCGGAAGCCTGTGACCCACGCAGCGATGCGATTGACGGATGCATCAAAATAGTCCAGCGCCATATGCACGCGCCCATCCAGCCCGCCGCAGCGGACGATTTCCTTGCAGAGTTCCTTCGTCTCATCATCAAACAGCACCACATGGTCGCTGTCCCAGCGCACCGGGCGGGTGATGTGCAGGGCAATCTCCGGGTAGAAAGTCAGCAGCGCCGGGATCTTATCGCTGACCACCTCGGTGGGGTGATAGTGACCGTTGTCCATGAGCGGAATGCATTTTCCCCGGTTCATGGCGGCGTAGCTCAAGGCGAATTCCGCCGAACCGACGGTGTAGCTTTCCACCCCGATGCCGAACACCTTGCTCTCCACGCAGGGCTTGACCTTGGCAAAGTCAAAAGGCTCGGAGAGAATTTCGTCAATGGACTGCTTATAGCGCATCCGGGGGCCCAGACGGTCGGCAGGAATGTCCTTGAAGCCATCGCCCGTCCAGATGTTCATGATACAGGTCTGCCCCAGCTCCTCCGCTAAATACTGTGAGATACGGACGCAGGCTTTGCCGTGGTTCACCCAGAACCGGCGGGTCTCCTCGTTGGGAGAACTCAGCGTCAGCGGGTCGCACATGGGGTGGGAGAAAAATGTGGGGTTAAAGTCCGCACCGAGACCGTGCTTTTTGCAGAATCCCACCCACGGGGCGAAGTGCTTCGGCTCTAATTTGTCCCGGTCTGCCCATTCGCCGGGTGCGAAAATGGCATAGCTTGCGTGGAGGTTCAGCTTCTTTGTGCCGGGGCAGAGCTTCAGCACCTCCTCGATATCTGCCATCAGCTCCTGCGGGGTACTTGCACGACCGGGGTAGCTGCCGGTGGTCTGGATGCCGCCGGTAAGGGGCTTCGTGGGGTCGGTGTCGAAGCCCCGCACATCGTCCCCCTGCCAGCAGTGCAGGGACAAGGGGACGGTTTTCAGCTTGTCCAGCGCCGCTTCGGTATCTACGTCGAGGACGGCGTATTTTTCTTTTGCTTCCGTATAACTCATTGGTCTGCCTCCATTTGAATTTTCAGGTTTCCGAGGGCCGTGGCCTCGATGGGCAGGGCAATGACCTGCTTGCCCGTGGCCTTGGCGGTGAGATGGTTGAGAAACTCATTTTTCGCACCGCCGCCCACAATGTACAGCTTTTCATAGGTACGTTCTGTGTTGCGCTCCAGCTCTGCAAGGGCTTTCGCATAGCTTTCCGCAAGGCTGCGGTAGGCGCAGCGGAAATAATCACCGATGCTGATGAGCTTTCCGCCCGTCGCCTGATCAAAGGCGGTCTTCATGCTCTTGGGAGCGAGAAAATCCGAGGCATTGGCGTCAATGAGGGCATCGCAGGTGCTTTCCTTGGCGGCAGTTACAATTCCGGCATAGCCGAGCCCCATACATAGCTCCTTTTGCAGCTCATTGACCAGCCACATCCCCATGATGTTCTTCTGGTAGCGGTTATAGCCCACGCCACCTTCGTTAGAGTAATTGGCAGCACGGCTGGCTTCGTCCGTGATGGGCTTCGGCGTTTTGACGCCCAAGAGCGACCACGTGCCGGAGGAAATATAGGGCGCGTTTTCCGCCATAGGGATGCCCTCCACCGCCGAGGCGGTGTCGTGGGTAGCGCAGAGGATGCACTTTATCCCCTCATATTCGCCCAGCACTGTCCCCGCTTTTTGCACCTTCGGGAAGATGGGCGGCAAGCCCAGTGCCGAGATGATTTCCGGGGCAAATTCACTGGTTTCGGCGCTGACCATGCCGGTGGTAGTGGCGTTGGTGTACTCTTTGACTTTCACGCCGCAGAGCTTCCACAGGAGGTATTCCGGGATCATGAGAAAATCCGTCACGCCCTCCAGCCGCCCCATGCACTTATCCGCATAGAGCTGATAAATACTGTTGAAGGGCTGGAACTGGCAGCCGGTTTTGGCGTACAGCTCCGCAAACGGCAGAATTTCGTGGACCTTGGGAATGACCGCCTCCGTGCGGTTGTCCCGGTAGGCGTACACGGGGCGCACTTCTTCATCTCCCCGCAGCAGCACATAGTCCACGCCCCAAGTGTCAATGGATAGGCTGACGATCTCCCGAAACTCGGCCTTTGCCGCTGCGATGCCCTGCTTTACATGGGAAAGCAATGTGTCCACATCCCAGACAAGATGGCTGTTCTGCTCCTGTACGCCGTTGGGGAAGCGGTAGACCTCTTTTGTTTTGATTTCGCCGTCCTCCCGCCAGCCCACAATATGCCGCCCGGAGGACGCGCCGATATCAATAGCAAGATAATACTTCATGGACTTCACCCCGTGATCATCTTCCAGATGCCCCGGAAGAAATGTCCGTTGGCCATTTCCAGCATACCGGGCAGCACGCCGCCCTTCATACCGCCGGAAATCTGCATACTGCGCAAGGGGCTTCCGGCGGAGGAATTCATCAGCATTCGGAATTCCGGGTTTTCGTAGTCCTTTTTGCCGCCGAAGCCCTTGGCAATGGTGGCTTCCACCGCCCGGAACATGATCTTCATGATGAGGCTGTGGTCCTTCATTTCCTCCACGGTATTTTCCATGGTAAAGCTGCCTTTTTTGAGCACCGGCGGGGTGTATTCCCGCCCCAGCAGTGCTTCCCAGTCGGCTTGATTGGGCTTGCCGGTGCAGCATTCGTACCAGCTTCCCTTTTGCCATGCGGGTACGGGCAGCGTTTCGCCGGACTTTTCAATCTCTGCGGTCAGGCCGCCGATGCAGACGGTGTATTTCCCGGCGGGTATTTTCCAGCCGTCCTGCCAAACGGCGAAGCTGCGGTCGGTCAAGGGGAAGGTGACGGTTTTGGTTTCGCCCGGCTGCAAGAATACCTTTTGGAAGCCTTTCAGCTCCCGCAGTGGGCGGTGCAGACCATCCTGCGGCGCTTCCATGTAGAGCTGCACCACCTCCGCACCGGCAAAAGAGCCGGTGTTTTTGATGGCAACAGAGACGGTGTCGCCATCCACCGCCAAATTAGAATAGGCAAACTCCGTGTAGCTCAGACCGTAGCCGAACCGCCAGCGGACAGGCACACCCGCCTTGTCGTAGTAGCGATAGCCCACATAGACGCCCTCCTGATAGAGAGCGTCGGCGGTTTTGCCATAGATCTCAGAGGAAGGGACGTCCTCATATCTATAAGGCCAGCTCTCCGCCAGCTTACCGCTGGGATTGACACGACCATACAGCAGGTCGGCAATGGCCTCACCGCCCGCCTGACCGGGCAGCCCCATGTAGAGAACCGCCTTCACCTCGTCTGCCCATGGGCATTCCACGGCACTGCCGCACAGCAGCACGACCACTGTGTTGGGGTTGGCGCTGACCACTGCCTCGATCATCCGAAGATGACCTGCGGGCATTTTCATGTTGTCCCGGTCAAAGCCCTCGGACTCATAATGGTCTGGGAGCCCTGCAAATACTACAACAGCCTCCGCTTGCTGCGCCGCCCTCCTTGCTTCTGTCAGCAGCGCATCCGTTGTATCGCCCCGGTCATCGCAGCCGGGGGCATAGATGGCATCCGGCAGGAAGTCCAGTGGCTGGGAAAGCCCTGTGGGGTTGATGTGGCTGGAGCCTGCGCCCTGATAGCGCAGATTCTTTGCCATGGCTCCAATGACGGCGATTCTTGCGACCTGCTGCAACGGCAGGATGTCGCCCTCATTTTTCAGCAGTACCGCACCCTCCGCTGCCGCACGCTTGGCAAGGGCATGGTGGGCTTCGTAATCACAGGCTACTTTTTTGCGCAGCGTTTCCGCTGCCCGGAACACCAACTCCAGCACCCGGCGGGCGCTGTCGTCTACGCAACTTTCGGGGAGCGTCCCATTCTTAACCGCCTGCAAGACCTCTTTTTCCATGTAGTCGCTGCCGCCGGGCATATTCAGGTCGCAGCCTGCCGAAAAGCCCTTGATGCGGTCATTCATGGCGCCCCAGTCGGTCACCACCATGCCGTCAAAGCCCCACTCGGTACGCAGGATATCGGTCAGCAGCTCCTTATTATCCGAGCAATGCACCCCGTTGAGCTTGGGGTAGGCGCACATGACGGTGGAGGGCCTGCCCTCCTTTACCGCAATTTCAAAGGCGGTGAGGTAAAGCTCCCGCAGGGTGCGGTCATCCAGCACACTGTCGGAGGTGAAGCGGGATAGCTCCTGCGAGTTGGCGGCAAAATGCTTGAGGCTGGTGCCGATGCCCTGCGCCTCCATGCCCCGGATGAAGCCCGCTGCCAGCTTGCCCGCAAGATACGGGTCTTCGCTGAAATATTCGAAGTTCCGCCCGCAGAGAGGATTGCGCTTGAGGTTGGCACCGGGACCGAGGACAAGACCAACGCCCTGCTCCTTGGCCTCCTCGCCGATGGCTACGCCGATCTCGGTGAGCAGCTCCGGGTCCCAGCTTCCGGCGGTGGTCACCTCGGCGGGAAAGCAGGTGGCCTTTCCGGATTCGTTGACGCCCAGCATATCCGCCGCATTTTCCTGCTTGCGCAAGCCGTGGGGGCCATCGCACATGAAAAGGGACGGGATGCCGTATTTTTCGTATTTCTTTGTTTCCCAGAAGTTTTCGCCGGAGCAAAGCGCAATTTTGTCCTCCAGCGTCATCTGCTGTAAGATCGTTTCAATGTCCATAGCTTCACCTCAAAAGGTATATGTTCCGCTTTCCAGTGTGACCGGCGCTTTCTCCGGCAGGTGCAGTTTGGCGGTACAGTTGGCGGGAACGGTAACGGTATATTTCCAGCCATCCGGTGTTTTCTCCCAGCCGCTTTCCACCCTGCCGTAGACGCTGTCATAGACGGCCTTGGCACGGGTGAAATGCCCGCCTGGGTGGGGCGCGATCACAAAATGGTTTTCGCCGTCCACGCGGATGCCGCACATGGTATCGAACAGCCACGCCACCACAGCACCCTTGGAGTAATGGTTCAGAGAACCAATGCCGCCGCTTTTGCTGTTCGGCCCTTCCCATGCCTCCCAGATGGTCGTAGCACCGTTTTTCGGCATACTCAACCAACCGGGAATCTCTTCATTTTCCAGCAGTCGGTAGACTGATTCCAAATCAATCTCTGCCAGCACATTCAAAATCAGCGGTGTGGACAGAAAGCCCGTTCCAAGACGCCAATGGAAATGCTCCAGCGCGGTAAGCAGCCGCTTTTCCGCGTATTCCGTCTGCGCTTTGTCCAACAGGCTGAACGCCAGCGGGCGGACAAGCTGCGCCTGCCGGTCGGTGTCCAGCGGATAGGCGGCAGTGCGGCGCAGCGCCTGATAGCTCCTGCGGCAGCCGGCGGCGAAGTCACGGTAAGAGCTTGCCTCCTCTTCGTTGCCCAGCGCCGCTTCCATCTCCGCCATGCAGTCCATCACATGGGCGGTGTAGGCAGTGGCCACCTCCGGATGAGGCACGGCACAGTCCTTCCATGTCATGTGGTGGACGCTCTCCGGCTCCGCCCACTCGCCGTAGGCCTGCCCGTAGTTGGAAAGGTATCTCTTGTCCTCGCCGTGCAGCCCCGTCCGCTTGGCGGTGGGATACCATTTGCCACAGCGGTTCTGCATAAATTTGGCGTAGCGCCGCATTCCGGGCAGATACTTCTTCAAAACATCGGTGTCGCCGTATTGCTTCCAAAGCACATACGGCATCAGCACCCCGGCGTCCGCCCAGCCGACAGAACCGTTCATCGCCCGCATATAAAAGTCCGTGCCGCCCTCCGGCGCGATCTGCGGCAGACACCCGTTTTTCTTCTGCCAGTCGTAGACATCGTTCAGATATTTTTCCGCAAAAGGAAGATAGTCAAAGAGATAGCTTGCCGTAGCGCAGAATATTTGCGCGTCGCCCGTCCAGCCGTGACGTTCACGGGTGGGGCAGTCGGTGGGAAGATCGGCGTGGTTGTTCTTAGCACTCCAGACGGTATTCTCTACAAACTTATCGAGAAGCGCGTTGGAGCTTTCAAAATAGCCTGTGCGCTCCATATCGGAGTAGACCGCAATGGCGGTGAAATCCTCCGGCTGAAACGCCGCGTCGGTTTCCACCAGCACATACTGAAAGCCGAAGATGGCAAAGGTGGTCTTGTAGTGATTTTCACCCTCCTTGCAGGTATAAACGACTTCTTGCCGGGGCGTGATGAGATCCTTGCGGGAGAGCTGGATGTTTTTCTGTGTAAATTCGCCGTTTTCGTCCAGCAGCTCCCCGAAGCGCAGCTTGATCGTCTGCCCGGCATGAGCGGTTACGGTAAATTCCCCGTAGCCCGCGATGTTCTGCCCGAAGTCCAGTACGGTCTTGCCGGAGGGGATGGTGATCAGCTTCGCTTTCAGCCGCTCATGCTCCGTGACGGGGACATTATTGGATGTAGAGGGGGTGACGGGATGGCTTGTGGCCTTGGCCTTACCGGAATAGGTCGGCTCTTTCCGTGCATCTGCGATCTCGCCGTCCTTATTATCGGCGAAGCGAATGGGACCGTCATTGCTCCACTCCCAGCTTTCGTCGGTGGCGATGGTCTGCACGCTGCCATCGGCGCGGGTCAGCTCCAGCTGCGCCAGCAGCTTTGTTTCCGTGCCGTATTGGTTGCGGATGCCCCATGCGCCGCAGGAGCCGCGATACCACCCGTCCGCCAGCTGCACCGTCAGGGTGTTTTCGCCGCTTTGCAGCAGATCGGTCACGTCATAGGTCTGGTACTGCACCCGCTTGCGGTAGTCGGTAATGCCGGGGGCGCGAACAAACTCGCCCACGCGCTGCCCGTTGATGCTTGCCTCGTACAGGCCGCAGGCAGTGATATACAGCCGTGCCTTTTTTACATCTGCGGCGTGAAAAGCCTTGCGGAAGCAGTCAACAGGATAACGCTCTTTCTTGTTGACCGGATAATCGCCGGTGATCCATTTGGCACTCCATGCGCCGATGCCGGTTTCGAAGGATGCTTCGCCCCAATCGCCCGCCGCGGCTTCCTCGTCCCAGAGCCTCACCTTCCAGAGCACTTTCGTCCTCGGCGGCACGGGAGCGCCGCCCCATTTTACGCACATGGCGGCGCTTTCCATCCGGCCGCTATCCCAAAGGACGCTGCCGCTGTCATCGGCGGCAACGATTTTATAGGCCGTCTGCCGCTTGCCGCCTTCACAGTTCCAATAAAGCCGGGGTGCGGTAAAATCCACCCCGATGGGGTCAACTAAATGCTCGGTTTTCAGTCGAATGGCTTTCATTCTTTTTCCTCCCTTGCCTTGATCTCCGCCTGCTTCTTCTCGATGCCCTTTTCCACATTGAGGAAGATGAGCAGCACCGCCAGAATCACGCCGGTAAAGACCTCCAACCCCACAAAGCCGAAGGTGATGACCCCCCGCACGCTATTCGACTGCGTTGCGGCAACGGTCACACCGTCCACGATCTCCGGGGCAATATAGCCCGCATGACCCAAAAGCCCGTTGAACACGCCGGTGCAGATGCCCACCATGGCCACGGAAATAATGTTATATACGCTCATGGCAATGCCGTCGCAGCGGAAGCCGAATCTCCACTCCACGTGGTCCAGCACATCGGCAAATAGTGCCATGAACACATAGGCACTGGGCAGACCGCCCATGTTCTTGATGAACTGTCCCACCAGCATAATAACCATATTGGTGGGGAACATCCAGCAGATGGCACTGCCGATGGCATAGAGGATAAAGCCCGCCAGCGTCACATTCCGCTTGCCGAATTTCTTCGCCAGCGGCCACACGGCGAAAATGCCGATGCCCATGGGAATACCGCCGATCATGGAGATCAATGTCTGGGTGATACCGTCGTTATAAGTGCCCAGCACATAGTTGCAGAAGTACACAAGGCTCAGGTTTTTGATGCTGGTACCAAGAATGTAGATGAAAAAATACGCATAGATGAGCAGCATATACTTGTCGGTAAAGATCGCCTTCAGCTGCTGCTTAAAGGAAACCGCCGTTTCCTCGCCGGAGTCCATGTTTTCCAGAGTGACGCGCTCCTTGGTGAAATAATACTCCAGCAGTGTCAGGGGCAGCGCCAGAATAGACAGCGTGCTCATCAGCGCGATCCATTTTCCCTGGTCGACACCGATCATGGGCATGATGACCATGGGGAACACGAGGGCGACCAGAATGCCGGTCATCATGATGTTTGAAATCTGATTAAAGACGGACAGGTTGCCTCGTTGGGTGGTGTTGCGAGTGGACAGCGGCACCATCAGGTTGTGGCTCATGTTATAGATGGTGTACGCTAGAGAGTAAAACAGGTTGTAACTGACCATGACCCAAACAGCCTGCAAGGTCTGAGAACCGCTGGGCACGGTAAAGAGCAGAATGCCCATAATTGCCACCAGCGGCGCAGACAGCAGCAGCCAGGGACGTGCCTTGCCTTCTTTGGTATGTGTGCGGTCGATAATGTAGCCCATGGCCACGTTGGTGATGGCATCGATGATTTTGGAGACAATGGGGAATACCACCAGAAATGCGCCGCCCCAAAGACCGGTGAGCTTCAGAACATCCGTATAATAGACATTCAGGTAAGTAGCGAGTACGGCGTTGAGCAGCAGCGCTCCCGCCGGGCCGAGAAGATAGCCCAGCCACTTTTCCGCGGGTTTTACATCCTCCGTATGAATCCTGCTATGAAATAATTTGCGTTCCACGAGCTTTTGCCTTGCCATTGCTGATTCCTCCTGCATTTCTTTCTCACAAAATCGCCGAATTTTTATGCTCTGCGGCTGTTTGTTTTATAAGTGTATCACACATGTCGCTCAAAAACTTGCCTTTTTGTAATTGAGTTAATATAATTGTATTCAGATTGGAGGGCTACAAAATGGAGCGTGTTGATTTACAATATTTGTGTACAACGATTGGCAATTTAGCGGGTATCCCCATCCGCATTTTTGAGAGCGGCGTTCAGACATTTTACTATTCTGTCGTGTATCTCCCGAAAGACCCAATGATACTTTGCCGCAATGAGGTTTTTGCCATCACGAGCCATGTGGGGTACTGTGTCACGCCACAGTTTCACTATTATGGGGTTGTCAACTCCGACCGCACGAGAATTGTTGTCGGACCGACGCGGCAGGTCTCGGAAACGGAACAGGAACTGCGGGAGCTTGCTTTCCGCATGGATTTATCCGGTGAGGAGGCTGACACCATGATCTCCGGTGTTCGCAGCATTGTCCGTATGCCGGTGGAGAGCGTTTTGCAAATGCTGTGTACCGTGAACTATGTCCTCAACGATGAAAAGCTGGAGCTGAAAGATATCAGCATCTATGAGCATGAACAGGCAGAGCTGACCCTCCGGCAAGCGCGGCAGCAAGCACAGGAAAGACTTTCTGTTACCTCTCACCGCTTGCAGCCGCCGACAGATCATAACACTTACGATATTGAGCAGCTTTTATTGCGGATGGTACGCAAGGGCGATACTGTGGCGCTGGGGGAGTGGTTTGCGACGGCTCCGGCCATCCGCGGCGGTGTCGTGGCAGGAGACCCTCTGCGACAAAGAAAGAATCTCTTTATTGTCACGGTCACCCTGGCCTCCCGTGCGGCAATTCAAGGCGGAATGCAGGTAGATGATGCCTTTACGCTCAGCGATTCCTATATTCGGCAGTGCGAGCTGTTATCCATCCCGGAACGAATCGCAAATCTGCAGTACCGGATGCTAATGGATTACACAGAGCGTGTGGAACGGCTGCGCCGAGGGAAAACACCGTCAAAGCTGGCTGTAGATGTGGCCAATTATGTTCAGCATCATCTCTCAGATGCAATTAAAACGGAGGATATTGCCAGAGCGCTCTATATGAGCCGCCCATACTTGTCGAAGAAGTTCAAGGAGGATACCGGGGAAAATATAGCGGATTTTATCCTGAAGGAAAAAACGGAGGAAGCAAAACGCCTCCTCCGCTATTCGGATAAATCTTTGACCGCTATCGGGTCCTATCTTGGCTTTTCCTCGCCAAGCCACTTTTCTCGTGTCTTCAAAGTGTATGTTGGAAGCACTCCAAGGGAATACCGGGAGAAATACCTGTGACAACGATGGGTAGTAACTTTTGCTTTCGCAGGCATAGCCATACCTCAAATATATAATTCGAATTATGTATAATTGAAAATATATATCAAGGAGCAGGGTATGTCAATCTGGCTGGAACAATAGACCTATTATTTGACCATAAAATGTTTCATGAAACATTTTATTTATGAATAGGAACCGTCTGCAAATCAGCAAAACGGCAGGCGTTTCTTTTCTTATACCGGATATTTTGTCCCGCTGCCGCATATAGTGTAGCAATACCTCACCATATCTTAAAAAGGGGGACAACAAATGGACACTATGAAAAGCATGAACGCCGCAGCAATGGGCGCACCGCACACTTTGGTGGTCGAGGACCGTAAACGTCTTTCGGTCAGCGGCGTCACGGATGTGGAGAGCTTTGATGAAGAAACGGTAGCACTGGCGACTGAGCTGGGCGAGCTGCTTATCCACGGTTACGATCTACATATCAACCGGATTGATGTAGAAAGCGGCGACCTTTCGCTGGAGGGCGAGATCATCAGCCTGACCTACACCGATAACCAACCGCAGACCGGCGGCTTTTTCGGTCGTCTGTTCCGCTAAAGGGGGAGCATTGTGGCATGATATTTACATCTGCCGCCCCACCCGTTATACAGTTTTTTCAGTCCTTGCTGTTGGGTGCGCTGCTTGCCTTACTCTATGATATTTTCTACGCGGTTCGCAGTCTATTTCCGGTGCGGGTACAGCCGCACATCATACTGGATATCCTCTATTTTCTGTTGTTCGGCATCATTCTTTTCAACTATCTTTTAATGGAAAGCGCCGGTCGTCTGCGCTATTTTATCGTCCTTGGCGTTATCATCGGCTGGGTGGTCTATCATAATACGGTCAGCCGCTTGGCAGTACGATTTCTGGGCTGGCTGTTTGGACTTATTCGTTGTCTCCTGCACTTTCTTTTCCGACCATTTCTTGCCGCTTGGGGGCGAATTCGCGGCGCATTTTCCACAGCGCACGAAAAATACGCCGCAAGGCACAAATCGCGCAAAAACTGCTTGAAAAATCCTCTTGCCCTGTTGTATAATAAAGTATCAAAAAACGATACGGAGGGGGAGCAAGATGAAAAAAGCAGTGAATTACAGCCGGCAGAATCGTGTTCTGACCCTTGTGATCGTGTTTCTTGTTCTGCTCATCGCCGTTTTCTTTGTAAAGGGCAGGGTGCAGGCGGCACAAATGCGTGCCGAACTGACCGCCGCGCAGCAGCGCGTCGCCGACCAACAGGCAGAAAACGATGAGATCAACCGCATGTTGGAAAACAGCGATTATTACCTTAATCAGGAGGCACGCGGGGAGAATGATTACTGCGACCCTGAAGAAAAGGTATATGTTATAGTCCCGTAATTCAAACCGACTTGGAGGAACAGCCATAGATGCAGCTTAGTGTAGGCACCGTAGTAGAGGGAAGGGTCAGCAAGATCACCAATTTTGGCGCGTTTATCAACATTGATGGCGGCGGCTCCGGAATGGTACACATTTCGGAAGTTGCCAATACCTATGTCAAGGATATCAACGAGCACCTGAAAGTCGGAGACCCCATTAAAGCAAAGGTGGTCGCCATCAATGAGAACAACAAGATCGCCCTTTCAATCAAAGCACTGCTGCCGCCGGAGCCAAAACCCCAGAACCAGAACCGCAGCCGCGACGGGCAGCGGGATAATCGCAGCTCCCGCGGGAATAATACCTACGTCTATCAGCCTAAGGTCTATGCGCCGCCCTCCACCGGCGATTCATTTGAGGATATGATGGCGCGGTTTAAGCGCACCAGCGATGATAAAATGTCCGACCTCAGCCGCGTGATGGATACCCGCCGCGGGGGAAACAATCGCCGCTCCAAAAAGTAATGCCAAGTCAAAGAGCCGACCGGTACTCTGCGCCGGCTCTTTTTATTTCTTAGGATAAGAAAGGAACCCAAAAACATGGTCATTATCAATGCAAATATCAATACCTGCGATCACGGTCGCATTATCGAAAACGGCTACATTGTTATAAAGGACAGCAGAATTGCCGAGATAGGGGAGGGGATCTACCGCGGTGGGGAGACCGAGCTGTTTGATGCTGCTGGTCGTCTGGTCACTCCGGGATTTGTCGATTCCCACTGCCACATCGGTATTTGGGAAAGCGGTCTGGATTTTGAAGGCGACGATACAAACGAAATGACCGACCCCAGCACACCGCAGATTCGCGCTATTGACGCCGTTAATCCACTGGACCGCGCATTTCGTGAGGCGCTGGAATATGGCATCACCACCGTTTCGGTCGGTCCTGGCAGCGCCAATCCCGTTGCGGGTCAGGTATGTGTACTGCACACCTCCGGTACCTACATTGATAAAATGCTTTTGAAAGCGCCCTCTGCCATGAAATTCGCTTTGGGGGAGAACCCCAAAAAGGTCTATAACGGCAAGGAGGAGACCCCCGTTACCCGTATGGCGATCGCCGCTGTCATTCGGGAGCAGCTGATGAAAGCGAAGCGATACCAGCAGGATCTGCAAAAATCCCGCGAGGACGAGGACACCGATCCGCCGGAGCTGGATATGAAATGCGAGGCGCTGCTGCCGGTGCTGGAGCGCAAGATCAAGGCGCATTTCCATGCCCATCGCGCCGATGATATCTGCACCGCGATCCGCATCGCAAAGGAATTTGACCTTGATGCGGTCATTATCCATTGCACCGAGGGGCATCTGGTCACGGAGGCACTGCATAACAGCGGTTATGCCGCCTCGGTCGGTCCCATCATCTCCGCCCGTACCAAGCCGGAGCTGCGCAATCAGGAGCGTTACAATGCCGCTCGATTGGCAGAAGCCGGCGTTCCGGTCGCCTTCAATACCGACGCGCTGGTTTTCCCCATTGATCTGCTTGCTGCCTCCGCCAAGATCGCGGTTATCGGCGGTCTGCCCTGGCAGCAGGCATTGGAAGCGCTTACGATCCGCGCGGCGGAAGCGGCGGGCGTTGCCGATATGGTCGGCTCCGTTACGGTAGGCAAACATGCCGATTTGCTGGTATTTGGCTGCGATCCCATTGACCTGCTTGTGAAGCCAGACGCCGTATTTGTGGACGGAGTTTGTACAAATTGAGAAGTTTTTAACAAAATTGCATAATATCTCTTGCAAATCACCGGATTGATTGGTATAATATAAACAGGAGACAGGGAAACCAGTCCCCATACCATACAAGCAAGGAGTGACCATCATGACCGTCAACTACATTGGCAAAAAGACCGTGATTCGTGACAGCTTTAAGGAATACGCCGAAAAGCGCCTGAAGAAGCTCGGCAAGTTTTTTGATGACGATCCTGTGGTAAATATCATTGTGACCAATCACAATGAGGACGAAACTGTTGAGGTGACCATTCAGTCTCACGGCATGTTCTTCCGCGCAGAGCGCACCTCCGATGACCGCCAGACCTCGCTGGATCTTGTTCTCGATGTTCTGCAGAAGCAGATCGTCCGCAACAAGGAGCGGCTGGAAAAGCGGCTGAAATCCTCGATGGACTTTACCGCATTTACCGCGGAGGAAGTGCTGGAGGAAGCGGTACCCGCTACCGAGCTGGTAAAGACCAAGAAGTTCCATGTAGAGACAATGGACGCCGAGGAAGCAATTCTGCAGATGAATATGCTGGGTCATACCTTCTTCCTGTTCCGTAGTCCAGAAACCGGCGAGATCAATGTGGTCTACCGCCGCAAAGATGGTAACTACGGTCTGCTGCAGCCGCTGGAGGACTAAAACAGGCGTTTTCGTGATTGGATAAAGTAAAGTGATCACCGGTGGGAAGCATTGTTGGCTTCCCACCGCTTTTTACGGGAAAGGATAAGTATTCTATGACAAAACAGCAGTACAAGCTGTGCGCGCCATGTCTGTTTGGCTTGGAAAGCGTACTGAGCGGCGAAGTAAAGCGCCTTGGCTTTACAGATATAACCGTTACAGATGGGCGGGTGGAATTCTCCTCCGACGTCGAGGGCATTGCCCGTGCCAATCTTTACTTACGCACCGCGGAGCGTGTGCTTATCGTGCTGGACAGTTTCCGCGCGGTGACATTCCAGCAGCTCATTGATGGTGCCGAAAAGATCCCATTTGAGGAGTATATCGGCAAAAAGAATGCCTTTCCCGTCAAGGGCTGGAGCCTGAATTCCCAGCTCCATAGCGTTCCGGATTGTCAGTCTATCATCAAAAAGGCGGCAGTTAAACGCCTTTCCCGCAAATATGGCGTGGCATGGCTGGAGGAATCCGGTCCCGCGGTGCAGATCCAGTTTTCCATCAATAAAGATGTTGTCACCATTATGCTGGATACCAGCGGCATTGCGCTGCACAAGCGCGGATACCGCAAGGTTGCCAATCTTGCGCCGATCCGTGAAACACTGGCAGCGGGAATACTGGATATCGCGCGCATTTATCCGGATACCAAGCTGTACGATCCGTTCTGTGGCTCCGGTACATTCCTGATCGAAGCCGCTTATAAGGCAAAAAATATCGCTCCCGGCATTTACCGTCGCTTTGCCGCCGAAAAATGGGACAGTCTTCCCTCTAAAATATGGCAATCTGGCAGGGAAGAGGCGATAGAGGGCGTACGCAAAGACATTGAATTTGTTGCCTTTGGCAGTGATATCAGCGAAGAAGCCTTGGAAATCAGCGAAGCCAATGCCCGCCGTGCCGGTATCGCGGGACTGATCCGGCTGGAAAAGTGTGATGTCAAGGAATTTGTGGTTCCTGCGGAAAAATCCCTTATTGTTACCAATCCGCCATATGGCGAGCGCCTAATGGCTGGAGAGGATTTAAGCGCACTTTACCGGACGATGGGCAGTGTGTTCCAGCCGTCCCAGCAGACAGCATATTATATAATTTCTTCCGCAGAGGACTTCGAGCAAAGCTTTGGACGCCATGCGGACAAAAAACGGAAGCTGTACAACGGCATGCTTAAATGCAACCTGTACCAATACTTAGCGCAAAGGAATAAATAAAACAATTCATTACAGAAAGCCTCCGCAGTGCATACGCATACGGGGGCTTTCTTTAGAAATGTTGGTGCCGTATATGTGGTTGTGGTTTTATACGCCTCTATTAATTTCGCTAAATTTCAATTTAGCGAAATTGCATTTCCTTAAACACGAGATAACAAATATACCGACCATTGTCAATACCCTCTCCCGTCCCGCCCCATATGTTTACTACCTTTGTATTATGTGGAATGTTATTAAACCAATTTGTATCAATGGAACATCTGCAAAGCAAAATAGAGCTCGCTCAGTATCAAAGTAAAGTGTCTTACTGACCGTAACCGTAACCATGTGATCCCCCGCCAGATGCTGAAGATTAAAGAAGTTGAGCACAGAAAAAGTCCTAACTACATAACTATAATAATTGCCCTGCTTTCGGTCATGTTGTCGGAGCCTTTTTTATTACTTTTTGTGTCTTTTCGACCCAATATTGTATATTTTGTTAACAAACTAACGAACATTTGTAAACATTAGCACTCTACTATTGACAGTGCTAATTGCGGTGCTATAATGAAGCCGTAATCAAAGGAAGCCCAACGGGGCGTCCGGAGAAATCACTTTAATACTTATGGAGGAATGAATTATGATGCCCAGTATCTTTGGTGAAAATCTTTTCGATGAATTCTTTAATGAACCTTTCGCCATGGTGGCGCCTCAGGGTCATAACCCTCTTTACGGCAAACACGCCAAGAACATGATGAAAACCGATGTACGCGAGACTGAAAATTCCTACGAATTGGATATCGAACTCGCCGGTTTCAAGAAGGATGAGATCTCGGTCGAGCTGAAAAATGGCTGCCTGAATATCAGCGCCGTCAAGGGACTTGATAAGGAAGAAACTGATAAGAACGGCAAGCTTATCCGTCAGGAGCGCTATGCGGGTTCCTGCAGCCGCAGCTTCTATGTCGGAACCGAGGTCGATCCTGCCGCTGTTACCGCAAAGTTTGAAAATGGTATTCTGTGCATTTCTGTGCCCAAGGCTTCCCGTCAGCTTCCTGCAAGCTCCACGGTTGAGATCAAGTAAACCATTCTCCCCTGCTCTCCCCTGCCCCATGGTCTTATTACATCATTGAAAGGATAGTCAGCTATGAATAAAACTTTATCTCGTGTCCTATGGGTCATCGCCGGTGTGCTGCTTATCGCAGCAGGCGTTTACTGCTTCGTCTCTCCCGATGTTGCTTTAAGCGGTCTGTCACTGATGTTGGGACTTGCTATGTTGTTTTCCGGCATTGTGGATATCGTTATATTTGCTACCGCGCAGCGCTTTATGCTTGGCTCCGGCTGGTTCCTGATGGACGGTATCTTCACGGTTTTGCTGGCAGTTTTCCTGCTCTGCAACCAGTCCTTTACCATGCTGTCGCTGCCGTTCATCTTCGGCATGTGGCTGCTGTTCGGCGGTATCAGCCGGTTTGTCAGTTCCTTTGATCTTCAGCGCTTCGGCGTCCGTGGCTGGGGCTGGTTCACAGCGTTAGGTATTCTGCTTACCGTTGCCGGTGTCCTTTCGTTCTACGATCCAGTCTCCGGCGCTTTGGCGCTCAGCTGGATCGTCGGTCTGGTACTCATTCTGCAGGGGATCGCCTCTATTGCATGGGGCTGCTTCTCCGGTCGCTTCTGGAGAAACTCCATTCTTTAACTTTACCATCACATCCTCATTATTTTCAAAAGGATCGGGGCTTCGGCTCTGGTCTTTTTGCGTCATTACGCACTTGCAAGCCTTGCCTGTTTCGACTATAATAAATGGGCAAAACGATTACGGGAGGGATACCATGCAGAGCTTTTCTATTATGAACGCACCGGCGCCGCCGCTTCTGCGTGATTATCTCATCTACATGAGCACCATCAAAGGGCGTTCCCCCCGCACGGTGGAGGCATACTACAATGACCTGCGCCTGTTCCTGCGCTATTTGATGGCGACCCGCAGCGGCATCCCCCTGCCCGCCGATGACCCCAATCTGGAAAGTATTCCGTTTGCTTCCATCAGTGAGGAAATGATCCTCGGCGCCCGTCTTTCCGATGCATATTCTTTCCTTGCGTATGTGCAAAGCGTCAACGGAAATAACGCCAAGACCCGCGCGCGCAAGGTTTCCAGTCTGCGCGGCTTTTATAAGTATCTGCAAAGCAAGGCGGGGCGGCTGGAGGAAAACCCCATGGAGCAGTTAGAGATTCCTGCCCAGCGCAAAAGTCTGCCGAAATATCTCACACTGGAGGAAAGCCTGCACCTGCTGGAAAGCATCGAGGGCAAGGATCGGGAGCGTGATTACTGCATCATCACCATTCTGCTGAACTGCGGGATCCGCCTTTCGGAGCTGGTAGGTATTAAAATTTCAGATATCCGTGATGATACCCTTACCGTGCTGGGCAAGGGCAATAAAGAACGGCTGGTCTACCTCAATGATGCCTGTCTGAATGCCATCGCCGGCTACCTTGTCGTCCGTCCGGAGCCGCCCAAAGATGCCGATAAGCCATACCTGTTCATTTCCTCCCGTACCCGCGCGCCCCTTACCCCACGTCGGGTGGAACAAATTGTAGAAGTGCACCTGAAAGCTGCCGGTTTGGGGGGGCGGGGCTATTCGCCGCACAAGCTGCGCCACACTGCCGCAACGCTGATGTACCAGCACGGCGGCGTCGATATCCGTGTTCTGAAGGAAATTCTCGGTCATGTCAACCTCGGTACCACCGAAATATACACCCATGTCAGCAGCGACCAGATCGCCAATGCCGCAGACCGCAATCCCCTTTCCCATGTCCGATCCAAATCACCCAAAAAGGAAGCAAAGAACGAATGAAGACCAATTACCATACCCACACCTACCGCTGTAAGCACGCCATGGGCAATGATGAATGCATTGTAGAGCACGCCATCAAAGCCGGGGTCGAGATCCTTGGCTTTTCCGACCACACCCCGTGGGGGCATTTTCCTGCCGATTACGACTCCCATGTCCGCATGGAGCCGCAATACCTGCCGGAGTATTGTCAAAGCGTCAACCGTCTGCGGGAAAAGTACAAGGATCAGATCGAGATCCATCTTGGCCTGGAGGCGGAGTACTTCCCCCACCATATGCAGGAACTGCTGGAGCTAAAGGCGGAAAGCAATATCGAATACCTCATCTTTGGTTCCCACTATGACGAGCTGGATCAGCCAATCCCCGAGCGCTTTTATTACGGTCGTTGCCACACCCCGCAGGATCTGGAGCGCTACGAGAACAATATCATTCCCGGCATCGAAAGCAAATTCTACAACTACGTGGCGCACCCCGATCTTTTTATCCGCGGCTACCCCTATTTTGATGAACACTGTGTTACTCTCAGCCACCGCATCTGCGAGACTGCCGCCCGCTGCAATGCCATATTGGAGTATAATATTTCTGGCTTTCTATTCGCGCGGGAGCATGACCGGCTGGATTGCTTCCCCCACCCCGATTTCTGGCGCATCGCCAAGGATCACGGTGTCACCACCATTATCGGCTACGATGCCCACAATTCCGCTGTCGATTTCAAAAGCTCCGAAATCTACGATTACGCGGTGCATTTCCTTGACCATATCGGTATTCATCGCATCGATAAGCTGGAGTTGTAAAAAAGTATATTGTAATTTCCCCGCAGTCTGTGTGCTGCGGGGGCTTCTTTATATAAAGAAAATTTACGGCTTCTCCTGCTCTGCTTTCAGCAGGGCATACCGTCTGCGGTTCTCCTTGGCATCAAAGACCGCGCACACCGCAGTTCCTATTATTGCCCCAGCCAATGCTGTGATCCACCGGCTGATCCCCAATGATGAGCCGATCACCACGCCAAGTCCCAATCCCAGCAGAAGCCCCACCTTCACCAGAGTACGCTTTTTCTTTTCGCAGCACCAAACCTCCACCTGCGGGTCTTTTTCGTGCTCATGCTCCAACCAGTGACCAAAGCCGCATTTTCTCAGCAGCCCATGAAACGCTTTGTTTTCTTTTTGGGGATGCGCCAGCATTACTGTCACACCTTTGTTGGCAAATGCCCACCCACGCAGGGTGTTCAGTGCCTCGGTCATGTACCCTTTTCGGCGATAGACAGGCTTAATAAAACCACTCAGCTCCACCGCCTCCGTTTCACTGGGGCGTCCCAAAAAGTACAGGTACCCCACCAGATGCTTTTCTTCCTTTTCGGTGATGATCCAAAGTGTATGAAAGGACATAAATTCAGGATCGGAATTCATTTTTAAAAGCTGTTCCTCTGCCAGCGATCCCCACTCCGCATATTTTGCGTAATCGTCCGGAACAAGTGAAAGGCTGCGGCACAGTCCATTTGAATCGTCTCTCAGCATTTGCATCTGGTCCGGCATTAAAGGATACAAAATTAGTTTTTGCCCTTCCAGCAGGGGCTGTTTAGCTTGTTTTTTCATATGATCTCCTCCGTGAAATGGTTCCAAATACATAAAAATCCCATGGTTAATTATAGTGTATTCTGTATATCAAAGCAAATTTCGACACGGATTTCTACACGGCATACATTTTACATAGAATTTCTTGCAAGTTATCTACACAATTGGTCATTAAACCATAATTATTTGAAACTCCTCCTGCATATAGCGCAATTAGTATAACAATATGCAGAAAAGTCAACAAAATTTTGCCCTATATTTTCCATTTTCTCTTTTGACTTAACGGTGCATTGCGTGATAGTATAGCGCCTGTTGCTATATTCTCGGGCAATTGAGGAGGAAAATTATTGGGAATGTGGTTGACAAAAACCAAAAATGTATAGAGAAAAGGAGAAGTTCGTATGTATCAGCCCGAACAGCCGGTATTCGATCAAGCCATCGAATCCAACATCGAGATCACCTACGGCATTGAAGATGTACCAAAGCCTTGGTGGAAATCGCTCTACTTCGCACTTCAGATCACCCTTGTAGACTTTACCCCCTTTGTATGGGGCGGCATGTTTGTCTCCCTTGCCGGTCTGGATACCGCAACCGTTCTGCCCACCATGATAAGCGCCTGCTTCCTGGTTATGGGTATTTGCACCTTGATCCAGACCACAATTGGTAACCGTCTCCCCATCGTTCAGGGACCGTCTGCATCGCTTGCTTCTTCCATGGGCAGCGTTGCGGCTACCTATGGTCTGCCCGCCGTTTGGGGTTCCGTCATTGTCGGCGGTGCCCTGGAAACTCTGCTGGGCGGCGCCCGCATTATGAGTAAGATCCGCAAGTTCCTTCCGCCCGTCGTTGTCGGCACCGTTGTATGCTCCATCGGTTATGTTGCGGCTCGTATTGCCGTCCAGTGGACTTTCTCCTCTCAGGACGCGAAGAGCCTCATTCTGGCGCTCGTTGCATTCCTGCTGGCGTTGGTGCTCAAGTTCCGCGGCGGTAAGGGTCTGCTCTCCCAGGGCTTTATTCTTATTACCGTTGTCATTGTCGGCGTTATTGCCGCCTCTGCTCTTGGTATGTTCAATTGGGAGGCTGTTCACAACGCTCCCTGGTTCGCCCTGCCCAAGCTGTTCCCCTACACCGGCTTGGAGGGTCAGAGCGGTTCTACCATTGCTTTCGTTGGCGCAGCTATCGTCGGCGGTTTCTCCGGCTATGTTGCTTCCATGTTTGAGAGTGTCGGCGACTACGCCGCCACCTGCGCCGCTTGTGACGAAGTGTACCGCATTAAACACATCGACCGCGGCATCTTTGCCGAGGGTCTCGGGTGCGTGATCTCCGCTTTCTTCGGCGGTCTGCCCTGTACCAGCTACACCCAGAATATCGGCATTGTTTCCGCTACCGGTGTGTGCTCCCGTCGCGTTACTCAGATCGCCGGCGTCATCTTCCTTGCCTACGGTCTGTGCCCCAAGCTGGCTTACATTCTTTCCGGTATTCCGCGTTCCGTTATCGGTGCCGTATTCCTCATTTCCGCAGCTACTATCATGTTCTCGGGTATTGATTCCATCATCAGCGACAAGCGCTCCCTGCGCAATACGCTGGTTGCCGGTACTACCCTTGCGCTTGCGGTCATGCTGCCCTACCACTGCGCATCTACATACAGCGCCTGGGCAAAGAGCCTCCCGGCATTCCTCAATATGCTCTGCACCTCTACCGTATTCATCGCGGTTGTTGCCGGTGTGCTGCTCAACCTTATTCTCAATTATCTGCTGAAGGATAAGAACGAGAAATAATAACTGCCTTCCTCACCCCTCAATGTGCTCTAATACAGCGCAAAACCCCTCCCGAGCAGGGAGGGGTTTTGCATTATAGAATATCCGTCACCATCTTTGCCTTCATTATCGCCTCCAGCAGGGCGCCTATCACCAGCAGTGCCGCGCCTGCTGCCCACAGCATAGTCTGTGCGGCGCCGTCCTCACTGCTTTTCAGCCTTGCACAGGCGCTTTGCGAAAGATTACAAAGCAATATCAGCGCCGCCAGTTCTATGGTTCGCGGCAGCACCACCGCCAGCAGGATATACCCTATCCCGCTCCAGCCCAGCAGCATCAGCATAAATGTTACCGCAGTCCCCTGCCCTATCCCGAACAGCAGCAGCGCCGCCGGGATCATGCCGCTGCCCCACAGGCACCGTCCGGCGATCAGCAGGTACAGCAGCAGGATCGCCATAAACAGCAGCCGTTCCCTCCACAGCGCCCACAGCCCGCGCTGCGGAATAACGGTAAGCTGGTTCACGAGGATCCGGCACGGGATCGCCTCCACACCGCAAAGCACCGCCGCCAGACTGCCCAGCAGCAGTCCGCCCAGCACAAATAAGAGATACTTGATCGTCGTCGCGCGCTTCTGCCACAGGCTTTCTCTGCGCCCCCGCGCAGGACGATAGTTTTTTCTCCTTACCGGCATTTTTCTGTCCTCCGTGTTTCTTTATCGGCGCTTCATGCGCGGCGTCTTTGCCTTGCTGCGGTGGTTTACCGCCAGTACGCAGCCCACCGCGCCGCCTGCCAGCATCATCAGGCATTTGTAAAGTGCCAGTAGTCCCACCTCGTTCTCCGGCATCATTAGTGAGACCGCCAGCAGCACCAGATACATCAGCCCACCGGTCAGGGCGCCGTTTGCTATGCCGTTCTGCCGCAGCCGCCGCCCGCAGCGGTAACCAGCCAGTAATGTTCCGGCGACCAATGCCAGCGTTACCATCGGTGCTGTCAGGCTGTTTGAGATATCCTGCGCGCTCATTATCAGCGCAAAGATAGTAAGCAGTACCAGTACTGCAGCCGCGCCCATTCCGGCGCTTACAGCGATCTCCTGCAGCGGTGTTCCGCCCTTGCCCGCGTGTCCCTTTTCCCTGCTTTTGGGCATAAAAAACGCCTCCCATCCGGATTGTCTGTTCAATCCTATGATGGGAGGCTGTGTTTTAGAAGAAATTACTTGGGCTCGGCGGTGGTGTTCTTGCCGCTGATCGCCCAACGGGTCAGGCGGATCTTGGAGCGGTCGCTGCCGGTCTCGATGACGAGGGAATCCTCTTTCATGCTAACGATGATGCCGATGATGCCGCCGATGGTGACGATCTCATCGCCGACCTGCAGCTCGCTGCGCATCTTGGCAGTCTCTTTATCCTTTTTCCGCTGGGGACGGATGATGAAGAACCAGAATACAACAATGATCAGAGCCATCATAATGATGGAAGACCACATGGAACCGGAGCCGGAAGCAGTTTCAAGAAAAGCGAAGTTCATATTGTTTTATCCTCCAAAAAAGTCTTTAACAAATATTATAGAGAATTTCTGCCCGATTTGCAAGTAAATTCCCAATAAAATTCAGTAAAATCTCGATTTTATATCCGTGTGCCCAAACGGGAGACATATTCGCGGTAGAAGCTCTCGAACCGTCCCTCATCGAGTGCCAGCCGGATCTCCTCCATCAGGGTGTTGTAGAACCAAAGGTTATGCATTACCGCCAGCCTCATTCCCAGCATTTCACCGGCGCGCATCAGGTGGCGCAGGTAGGCGCGGGTATGGTTGCGGCACAGCGGACAGCCGCAGCGGCTGTCTACGGGGCGGTCATCGGTCACATATTTGGCATTTTGAATATTGATAATACCGTCCCATGTGAACAGGTGTCCGTGGCGGGCATTTCGGCTGGGCATGACGCAGTCAAAAAGGTCAACGCCGCGATGTACCGATTCCAGAATGTTCGCCGGTGTACCGACACCCATCAGGTAGCGGATCTTATCCTTCGGGGCAAAGGGCTCCACCGCCTCGATGATACGATACATCTCGTCGGCAGTCTCCCCTACCGCAAGCCCGCCGATGGCATAGCCGTCCAGCCCCATTGCGGCAATGTCCTTCATGTGCTGCACCCGAATATCCTCGTAGGTGCCGCCCTGATTGATGCCGAACAGGAGCTGATGCGGATTGACGGTATCCTCCAGCGAATTCAGCCGGTTCATTTCCTTTTGGCAGCGCTCCAGCCAGCGGGCGGTGCGGGCTACCGATTTCTGTACATAATCACGCGGGGAAGGATTTTCAATGCACTCATCAAACGCCATGGCAATGGTGGAACCGAGATGCGACTGGATCTGCATACTTTCCTCGGGTCCCATAAAGATACGGTGTCCATCAATGTGGGAGGCAAAGGTCACGCCTTTTTCTTCGATATGCCGCAGAGAAGCCAGCGAAAAGACCTGGAACCCGCCGCTGTCGGTCAGGATAGGTCCCTGCCAGCCGGTAAACTTGTGCAGTCCGCCCAGCTGCTGCACCACATTATCGCCGGGGCGCAGGTGCAGGTGGTAGGTATTGCACAGCATCACCTGGCATTTCAGCTCTTTCAGGTCGTAGGCGGAAATACCGCCCTTAATGGCGGCCGCTGTTGCCACATTCATAAAGGCGGGGGTCTGCACGGTGCCGTGTACGGTGGTAAATTCACCTCGTCGTGCCGCGCCTTCGGTCAGTTTTAATTTGTACATCGTTTACGCTCCTCTTGTCAGTGTTGCCGTTACGATCTCCGGCGGGTTAAAAAGCCGCAGTCCCATGCGACCCCGCCCCAGCCCACGGCTCAGGATCATTGTTTCATCGTCAATGGAATAGATGCCGCCGTCGTATTGCGGGAACAGGATCGTCTCCGGTGAGAGGATCCCGCCCAAAATGGGCAACCGCACCATGCCGCCGTGGATATGCCCGCAGAAGGTCACATCAGCGCCCCACGCGGCATAAACGGGGAAATAGTTCGGGTTATGCGCTAACAGGATATTGTATCCCTCTGGCGCGTCTCCCAGTATGGTATACATCGTTTCCTCCGTCACCGGACGGAAATGGCTGGCATACTGGTGGTAATAGTCCAGCTTGTACCACAGCCCTGTCAGGTTTGCGGTGTCACCGTTTTCTGCCGTCAGCCGTACCGTTTCGTTATCCAAAAGGCGCACGCCGGCAGCCGCCAGTGCTGCGCGGTAGCTTTCCCATTGGGCAGGCTCCAGCCCTTCCTCGTGGTTCCCGCGGATATAGTAGACCGGGTATTCCTCCGCCAGTGCCTGGCAAAGTGCCAGCGTCACACTAAAGTCTTCATCGTACCGGCTCACCATATCGCCGGTCATTACTATGATATCCGGCTCCTCACGGCGGATCATTTGCAGCAATCGTTTATTATCTTTCCCGAAAGAGATGCTGTGCAGATCGGAAAGCTGTAAGATGCGAAAGCCCTCAAAACCCGCCGGCAGTGTCTTTCCTCCCGCGGAATAACGTACGGTGCGCAGCCCGAAGTTGCTCCACCACAGCGACCAGCACAACAGCAAAAACAGTGCCACGATCACAATAAGCAGCAGCCAGTGTTTCTTCACCCGTTTTTTCTCCTGATCATAAACTCATTGATAAAACAAGATATATCATACCACAATGATGTGCTTTTTTCAATCAGAATAGTATTCCTTCTACCCTGTCTTAAATAACAAAACAGAGCGACCATTTGTGCGATAGTCACTCTGTTTTGATGCTTTGATTTTACTGCGAAACAGTAAACAGCGCATAGAAATAGCCTTTATTCGCCATCAGAGCGTCAAAGCTGCCGTATTCCTCTACTGCACCGTTTTTGATGACAAGGATCCCGTCATAGCGGCGCAGCAGCGTTTCCTCCAGTGTGTGCGTAATAACAATGCGTGTCATTCCGGTCAGGTCAAGAATATCCTCCGAGACCTGATGTGCCGTCTGGGCGTCCAGCGCCGCCGTCACCTCATCTGCCAGCAGGACAGAGGACTTCTTCAACAGACTGCGCGCGATGGAAATGCGCTGCTTCTCTCCGCCGGAAAGCCCGCACCCATTCTCACCGCAGAGATAATCCTCACCCCGCTCCGCCAGCAGATTACTTAAATGCGCGTGCTGAATGGCTTTATCCAGCTCCTCCTGCGGGAATCTGCGGAACATCGAAACATTGTCCTTGATGGAGGCGTTAAAGACAAATACATTCTGCTGGATCACTGACATCATCTCATACAGCGCTTCCGACGCGATCTCCCGCAGCTCGGTATCGTCCAGCAGTATTTTCCCTCGATAATCGGTGCTGCCTGCCATCAGCAGGTGCAGCAGTGTAGATTTTCCGCTGCCGCTGCCGCCAACAATGGCATATGCCTTGCCACATTCGAATTCCGCCGTAATACCATGCAGAACATCTTTCCCGCTTTCATAGCCGAAAGAAACATTCTCTAGACGAATACTGCGTATAACGCTGGTTTGCTTTACACCACCTTGGCGCACGGTGTTCTGTTCCAGCGCTCCCGCTAGCTTATCGATCAATCCCAGCGCAGCTTTTCTGCCAGCCAGCAGCGCGGGCAGCTCCGCGACCGGCTGTATGATAAAGTTCATCAGGTTGACAAAAAGCACGACCGTGCCCGCGGTCATTCCGTATCCCTTCAGTGCCAGCCACGCACCCACCAGAAAAACGCCCAGCTGCGCAATGATCCCTGTCACCGCACCGATCATTCCTACCATGACCTTTAGCCTGCGGCGGCTGAATTTTTCCTGTTCCAGCGCACGGTTGCTCTCGGCAAAGATGCGGAAGATCTCCTTTTCCGCCCGAAAGGTTTTTACCACGGTAAACCCGCTCAGGCAGTCCGCCAGTGCCGCGGTAAAGTCGCTGTTGCGGTCGGAGACCCGCTTTTCCGCCGCTTGCAGGTGGTTTCCCGTCAACAGGGACGCCGCCAGCGGCAGCAGCGTTACGCCCACTGCCACGGCAGACAGCAGCGGCGAATACCAGATCATCATAATAAGGGCGCCGAAGAATGTCACCGACATGGTGATAAGAGAAAGCTGCTGCGAAAGATAGTCCGCCTCGATGCTGGTCGAGTCATTGGTCAGCGCCGAAAGATAAGCGGCAGTGCTTTCCTCCCGAAAGGACGAAATGCTCTTTTCGGTGATTTTCCGGAAGGCCAAGTCCTTATACTGCCGCATAGCGCGCACAATAAACCGCGGTTCGGAGGCGTACTGCAAAAGGCACAGCACCACGCACAGCAGTACAAATCCGGCTGTGATCTCTGCCAGTGTGGAGAGCGGCAGCGCCTCCGGCACACCGGAAGCCGCGTCGATCAGCTGCTGCATAACCCACGAAATGATCAGGTTCAAGGAGCCTTTCCCCAACGCGGCAAATACTGCCAAGGCAAACACTGCGCGGTTGCCCCTGTAAAACTGTGCGGAAAGTTCTTTTTTCAGTGGCTTGATTGTATTCATTCTCCAGCCACCTCCGCCCACAGCGCGGAAAGCTCGGGACTTTCAAAGCCGTCCACCGACCTTTTAATCCCCTCCATTCCCGTATTGCCGATATCATCATAGACGCCAATCGGCACATGATCCGGTACAAAGCGCAGCGCGCTTGCATGGCTGTCCGGCGCCGCATCAAAGCTCTGTGCCAGTTCCTTTGCCTGCCGCAGGGTATTGCGTACCGCCGGTATGTTGTTTTTTCCATCCTGCAACTGGGCATATGCAAGGCAGACCAGCAGCATACCGTTTACTTTATCTAAAAAACAGGGGATATCGCCGTCCTTCAGACCGGAAAGCGTACCGATCCCCCATTGGGTGATCTCCCGCATGCCCGCATAGTTCTGCTGCGAATAGTACACATTCACATAGCCTACCACCGTATTGACCAGGGAACCGACACAGCTCATCAGCGCTTCCGATAAAAACGGTACGGCTTCCTCCGGCTTCTTGCTGTCCGCCGCCAGCGCCAGACCAATATGCGCATCATACAGCCCGCCGACATTGCTTTTTTTCAGCCGTTCTACTGCTTCATCCGTCCGGTCAAGTTTAAGCAGAATATCAGCCATATTCCCGCCGATGGTACTTTCACTGATCTGGGGATCATCATTCTGGGAAAGCAGCAACTGCGCGTTCTCAAAAAGCTTCAGCGCTCGCCGCAGCAGTGCCTCCTCCCTGTCCTCTATACCAAACAGCCAGTACAGCATCGCCCCGCCATAAACGACCGCAAAGACATTCGGGTATTTCCGCAGCGCTTTTTCCGCTTCCTCCAACCCGTCACGGTTTTTCTCATGTCTGTATGCTTTTAGGCGTTCCACGGTTTTTTGCAGGCGATTATCCTTCATCTCATAGCCCAGCAGCACATCTACCGAGGTATCAAACAGATCCGCCAGCTCCACTATGGTCCCCAGCTCCGGCACCGACTGCCCCGATTCCCACTTATACACCGCGCCCACTGTCACATTCAGTACCTCGGCAAGCTGCTCCTGCGTCATGGCGCACGCCTTGCGGAATGCACGGATATTTTCCGACAGCCCGATTTTCATATCTCTGCCTCCCTTTTCTTCTTTCTGCGTTTATCATAGCACAGCAATCGGTCATTGGGAACACACCATTCATACTATCAGAATAGGATTTACCCACACAGCAAGTATTAGTTCTGGGCAATTATCGTGTGACCACGGCAGTTGTGCGGTTTCTTTTTCGGTTGTACCATAGTAGGATGTGTGCTATAATAAGCTGAAAAGGAAAACGCTAAAACGCTATGAAATAAAGGTGACAAAATGCAAGACCGTTTGATGACCAAGACCTCAGACTATTATTATGATTTGCCGCAGGAGCTGATCGCCCAGACGCCGCTGGAACGGCGGGACAGCAGCCGCCTGATGGTGCTGAATAAGGAGACCGGCGAGATCTCACACCATGTATTTACCGATATACTGGATTACCTGCACGCGGGCGATGTGCTGGCGGTCAATAACAGCCGTGTTATGCCCTCCCGCCTGATCGGCAAAAAAGAAGGAACCGATGGCGCTATCGAGTTTCTGCTCCTGAAGCAGCTGGGCAACGATGAGTGGGAAACGATGGTGCGTCCCGGTAAGCGTGCCAAGGTCGGCGCGCGGTTTGTATTCGGCGAGGGGCTGCTGCACGCCGAGGTACTTGAGATTTTAGAGGGCGGCAACCGTCGGGTCAAATTTGAGTACGAGGGCAGCAATATTTTTGCCGTGCTGGAGGAAGTGGGACGCATGCCTCTCCCCCCCTACATCACCGAACAGCTGGAGGACGGCGAGCGCTACCAGACCGTCTACAATAAGGTGCTGGGCAGTGCCGCGGCGCCAACCGCCGGACTGCATTTTACCGAGGAACTGCTGCAAAAAATACAGGATAAAGGTGTAAAGATAGCTTACTTGACACTTCATGTGGGCTTAGGCACCTTCCGTCCGGTAAAGGTGGACGATGTGACACAGCACCATATGCACTCGGAGCATTACTGGGTCTCCCAGGAGGCGGCGGATCTCATCAACGAAGCCAAGCGCACGGGGCACCGTGTCATTGCTGTGGGTACCACCAGCTGCCGCACGCTGGAATCTGCCTATATTCCAGGGGAAGGACTGCACGAGTGCAGCGACAATACCGATATTTTCATCTATCCCGGCTACCAATGGAAATGCATCGATGCCCTCATCACCAATTTCCACCTGCCGGAAAGCACCCTTATCATGCTGGTCGCCGCCTTTGCGGGGTATGACCACATCATGAACGCCTATCATGAGGCAGTCAAGGAACGCTACCGCTTCTTCTCCTTTGGCGATGCCATGTTCATTACCGGTGATACCATGGGAAAAGAAAGCGCCGAAGAAGCCGAAACACATTAACTTCCGCCATCAAGAAACCTGTCGCTGCCATGCAATGGGTTTCTTTTTTTGTGCGGATTTAATGAAGTGACGCGCCGTCACATATATTTCATGTGAAAGGAGGAATGTTTCACATGAAACAGGTATTGTTTCACGGGGCGGCTACGGCGCTGGTCACCCCCATGCGGCAGGACGGTTCTCTTGATCTTGCCACGCTGGCGGCACTGACCGAATGGCAGGTGCAAAGCGGTATCGCGGCGCTGGTTCCCTGCGGTACCACAGGAGAAGCCGCGACACTGACCGCCGAGGAGCACTATGCCGTGATCAAAACGGTTGTCGAAACGGTAAACGGTCGGGTGCCGGTCATCGCGGGAGCAGGCTGCAATGATACCGCCCGTGCCGAGACGCTTTGCCGCGCCGCGCAGAAAGCGGGTGCCGATGCCCTGCTGCTGGTGACGCCCTACTACAACAAATGCACCCCCAGGGGCTTGCAGCGGCATTTTATGCGGCTGGCGGCAGCGTGCGACCTGCCGGTTATCCTGTATAATGTCCCATCCCGCACCGGCGTGACCATTGATATAGAAAGCCGTCGGGTACTGGCTGGGATAGAAAACATGGTAGGGTTAAAGGAAGCCGGCACCGATTTTTCCCTGATCGGACAGCATATGACGGAACTGAATGAAACCCTGCCCCTATATTCCGGCAATGATGATCTGACCCTACCGCTGATGGCAATGGGCGCCGTGGGCTGCATTTCCGTACTCAGCAATGTGCTGCCGCGCAGCACCGAGACACTGTGCGATGCCCTGCTGCAAAACGATCTGCCCGCCGCCCGCTCCCTGCACTACCGGCTACTGCCGCTGGCCAAGGCACTGTTCTGCGAGGTAAACCCCATACCGGTCAAGGCATTGATGCCGCTGGCGGGCTACGACTGCGGCGGGTGCCGCATGCCGCTTTCCGCCATCGAGCCTGAGCACTTTGCATTGCTGCAAGAACATTTTGTTATGGCGAAAGATACCGGACTGTGCTGAATTCCGCTTGCCTTTCGTGGGGCGTTTGCTTTATAATAGAATAAAACAAACTACCCCACGGAGGCGATCCCTTGAACCTGACCGAAGAAAGACTGCAATATCTGGAGCTTCTTTCCCAAAAGTTCCCCAGCCCCGCCCAGGTCTCTACCGAGATCATCAACTTAAAAGCCATTCTCGGGCTCCCCAAGGGCACCGAGCATTTTATCAGCGATATTCATGGCGAATACCGTTTTTTTATTCATATTCTTAAAAATGCTTCCGGCTCCGTCCGCCGCAAGATCGCCCAGTGCTTTGCCGAGGAGGGCATGAGCGAGGAGAATGTCAATGCCCTTGCCACTCTCATCTACTACCCCGAGGAAAAGCTGGCGCTGCTGAAGGAGGAAAACGGACCCTTAAGCGAGGAATGGTACACCGCCACGCTGCTGCATCTGGTGCAGGTCTGCCGCAAGGCAACCAGCAAATACACCCGTTCCAAGGTGCGCAAGGCTATGCCCCGCGACTTCGCCTATATCATTGATGAGCTGCTCAACTACTCCGAGGCGGACGAGGATGATAACCGCACCACTTATGTTCACAATATTGTCCGCAATATCATCGAGGTAGGCAGCGCCGATGCCTTTATCATCGCCATTTCGGAGCTGATCCAGCACGCCGTCATTGATAAGCTGCACATTGTCGGTGATGTATTCGACCGCGGCAACGGCGCGCATAAAGTCATGGACGCCCTGATGCAGTACAACAATGTCGATATTCAGTGGGGCAACCATGATATTCTGTGGATGGCGGCAGCTCTTGGGCAATGGGCTTCCATCGCCAATGTCCTGCGCAACTGTATCCGCTACAACAACTTTGATTCGCTGGAGGACGGTTACGGCATCAACCTGCGCCCGCTGACGCAGTTTGCGCTGGAAACCTACCGTGATGATCCCTGTACCCTGTTCCTGCCCAGCCACAGCAAACGGGAGACCGAGCTGAAGCAGCGCCGTGAAAACGACGAGCTGACCGCCAAGGTGCATAAAGCCATCTCGGTCATTCAGTTCAAGCTGGAGGGGCGTATTCTGCGGGATCACCCCGAATACCATATGTCCCACCGCCTGTTCTGGGAAACGATGGACGCCAAAACCCACCGTATCCAGATAGACGGCAACTGGTACGAGCTGAAGGACGCGCACTTCCCCACCCTTTCACCGGAAGATCCCTATCGCCTTTCCCCCGCCGAGGAAACGGTCATGAGCGACCTTGCGTTCTCGTTCCGCAACAGCGTGCGCATGCAGCGCCACCTCAAGTTCCTGCTGGATAACGGTTCTATCTACAAGGTAAATAACGGCTACCTTTTGTACCACGGCTGTATTCCCATGAACGAGGACGGTACTCTGCACGCCTCCTCCATCAATGGCAGTAAATACGCCGGTCGCGCCATGCTGGATGAATACAACCGCATCGTGCGGGTGGCTTCCTACGCGCCCCGTCATTCCGAGCAGCGCAAAAACGCCCTTGACCTGATGTGGTACCTGTGGTGCGGCACCCATTCTCCTTTAAGCGGCAAGTACAAGATCGCCACCTTCGAGCGCTACTTCATTGCCGATGACACCGCCGGCAAGGAGGAAAAGGACCCCTACTATAAGTGGATCGAGCAGGAGGAAACGGCAGTTCGTATTCTGGAGGAATTCGGCGCTGACCCAGTAAACGGAAAGATCGTTACCGGTCATGTACCGGTCAAGGCGGGTGAATCCCCCGTTAAGGCAAACGGTCGTGTCATCAATATCGACGGCGGCATGAATGAGCGGCTCAATTCCGTCACCGGCGGCTGCGGCTACACGCTGGTCAGCAACTCCCACCAGCTGCTGCTGGCGCAGCACCACCCCGTCAATATCAATGAGGCAATGCGCAAAAACGAGGATATGCACTCCGAGGTCATGGTCATCGAGAAGTTCCCCCGCCGTCAGCTTATCTGCGATATCGATGACGGCAAGGCGATCGCCCGCCGTGTGGCAGACCTGCAGGAGCTGCTGGAGGCTTACCGCAGCGGCGTGATCACCCCTAAGGAATAATTATTCCGTACACCCAAATACAAACCGCCCAAAAATGTCGGATCAAGGCATTTTGGGGCGGTTTTTGCTGCCGTTGCCACGACCAAAGTGGCTGGAAATTTACGAGTTCTTAGCAAAAATGTGTGAAAATCGTTGACATTCCCTCAAAAAAGTGATTTACTATTCTTGTTATATTGGTTGACTATCCAATAAATATAGATGGGTGCAAATAAACTTTTGGAGGAACTGCCATGGATGGTATTCTGGAAAAATTCATGCGGGACGCAGCGAAAAACCCCAACCGCCCGATGTATGACTTTTTGGACTGCGGCACAGAGCCTTTTACACACCATACCGTAACGATCGGTGAGGCGTGGCAGCACGCCATGGATATGGCGGCGGAGCTGCGGAAAAAGGGCGCCAAACGGGGCGACCGCGCCATTATCCTTTCGATGCAGGATGCCGGAACGGTCTATGCCATTTGGGGCTGTATGATCGCCGGTGTCATTTTCACCGTCATTCCGCCCCCCATTGATGAGGGTAAGCTGGATCGGTTTGTCTCGGTTCTCAAATCCTGCAAACCGCGTTTTCTCATCTCCAATGAGAGCATGGAAAAGGAATCCGATACCGATGTGACTGCTCCCTTGCTCAAAAAGGCGTTTCTCCAGGTCGTAAGCCTTAAGCGGGTCTATACCGATAAGGTAACGCCCTCTGTCACCCCTGTCGAGCTGTGCGCGCATGATGCCGAGGATCTTCTGTATCTGCAATATACCTCCGGTTCCACCAGCGCGCCGAAGGGTGTTATGGTGACCTACGGCAACCTGATGGGCTGCATCGGGCAGTGCCTGGAGATCTTCGACTTCCAGCATACCAAGAATAATCTTGCCTCCTGGGTGCCGTTCTATCACAATATCGGGCTTATCGTGGCGATTTTCCTGCCCGTTATTGCCGATACCGGCGTTTCCTACTTTATCCCCACCCTGCAGTTCCTTGCCCGCCCTACCATTTGGCTGCGGGTCATTGCCGATTACAAGGTGAATATCACCGCTGCGCCCAATTCCGCTTATGAGGTCTGCACCCGCCTTATCTCTCCGGAGGATGCGGCAAAATACGACCTTTCCCATGTTACCCACCTCATCAACGGCTCCGAGTTTGTCAATGCCGCCACCGTGGAAAAGTTCTGCGAGCTGTTCCACATCACGCCGGATTGCTTTGCGCCCGGATATGGGCTTTCGGAGTGTGTCTGCGTGGGGACCTTGGCAAGCCGTGACTACCGCTGCCAGCATATCGATCTAGAAGCCTACCGCGAAGGGCGTTTCCTGCCCTCCCCCACCGGCGAAAAAGCAATTGTCAGTGTCGGTCGTCCTGCCGGAGACATGGTGCTCGCGGCGATCCGACCGGACGGTTCCCCCTGCGAACCGAATGAGATCGGAGAGATCTGTATTCAGGGCAGCAGCGTATGCGCCGGCTACTGGCAGAACCCCGAAGAAACCAAGAGATTTCATACGACCATCGCCGGTTATAAGGGGCAGTTCTACCGCACCGGCGATATGGGCGTTGTATATGAGGGTCAGCTTTACCTCACCGGCCGCATCAAGGAAATGATCATTGTCAGCGGCAAAAATATCTTCCCTGGGGATATCACTCTGCTGCTGCGTCAGGAGGGCGTGCCGCTTTCCGCCGATGGCATTGCCGTATTCTCCATTCCGTCGCCGGAGGGCGAGCGCCCGATCCTGTGTGCGGAAAGTGCAAAGGAGAATGACTTTACATCTATCGTGGCGGAGATCAACCGTCTGACTGCCCGCAATTTCGGCTTCTCCTTCTGGGATACCGTCTTTGTTCCCAAGGATAGCCTGCCCCGCACCGACAACCGCAAGATCAAAACGCTTGCCACCCGCACACGGTACGAGGCTGGCGAGCTGCCGCTCCTTTACAGCAGTCGGCGTTCCGGCGGTGTGCCTGCCGCCGCGGAGACTGCCCGCCCCGCCACTGTGCAGAAACGCAAAATCGAACTGCCCCCCAACGCAACACCCGAGGAGCTGAAACTGATCATCACCGATATTTTCCGCGAGCTGCTGCCCGGTGTTGCTTTCGGTGAGAATGACAGCTTCCTGACCCTTGGCGGCGATTCGCTGCGCATGATGGAGCTGGTCTGCGGGCTGGAAAAAGATCTCGGTGTTTCCATTGATATTCGCTGCATTGCGGCGGATCCTTCCGTTTCCGGAATTTCAAATTACCTCAGTGCTCTTTTGGCGGGTCGTGAAAAAGAGTTCCAGCCCGACCTGCGGGCGGAATGTGTCCTGCCGGAGGAGATCGCCCCGCAGACTGGCTATACACACACCCCCGAGGAATGTAAAACCGTCTTCCTCACCGGCTCCACCGGCTTTTTGGGGGCTTATCTTATCCGCGCGCTTATCGAGCAGCGTCGGGATAAGGGCATCAAGATCTACTGCCATGCCCGTGCCGCTACACCTCAAAAAGCGTTGGATCGAATCATTAACAATATGAAGCAGTACGAGTGCTGGCAGGAGGAGTACCGCAATTTCATCATTGCCGTCACCGGAGACTTGACACAGTCGCATCTTGGTTTGACAGTGGAAAACTGGCAGTTGCTGACCCGTGAGGTCGATGCAGTCTATCACAACGGCGCAGTGCTCAATTTTGTATTCCCCTACCGTCAGATGAAGCCCGCCAATGTACTGGGCACCGCCGAGTGTCTGCGGCTGGCGTGCGAGGGCAAAGCAAAGTATTTCCACTATGTTTCCAGCTACAGCGTGTACGATAATCCCAGCCACTTTGACCAGACCGTGATGGAGGACGACCCGCTCACCTCCCCCGACGGCTACTTCCTTGGCTACTCCGAGACCAAGTGGGTGGCGGAAAAGCTGGTGGGAATGGCGCGGCAGCGTGGCGTGCGTGCCACTGTTTACCGCCCCGGCGATATTACCGGCGCCCTTTCCACCGGCATCTGGAAGCTGGAGGATCTCATCAGCCGCTCCATGGTCGGCTGCGTACAGCTGGGTGCTGCCCCCGATGTGGAGGTAAACCTGCACCTGACACCGGTCGATTATGTTGCCGATGCGCTGGTATATATCTCGTTCCAGAGCGATTGCTGCGGACATGCCTTCAACCTGCTCAATCACCGGCTGATGCCGCTGCGGCAGATGACCGCCCTGATGAAAAAGGCTGGCTACCCCATGGAACTGCTGCCCTATGAGGAATGGTGCCGCCGCCTGACCGAAACGACCAGTGATGAGAATGTACTGCGTATCCTCTCCTGCCTGTTCACCGATCAGCGGACAGCAGGTGAAAGCATGATCGAGCGCTTCGGCGTACATCAGGCAAACTTCTCTACCGCCAATACCGACCGGCTGCTGGGCGGCAGCGGCATTACCTGCCCACCGGTCGATGCTGCTCTGCTGCGCAGCTATCTGCGGTATTTCATCAAGAGCGGCTACCTGCCTGCCCCGCAGCCCTGGTGGAAACGGCTCTTTACGGGAAAGAAATAACACCACCTATAAAAACGCACAACGGCGCGGTCTCCTGCGAGACCGCGCCGTAGCTTGTCGAGAAACCCGGTTGCACATTACGCAACAACCGGGTTTCTGGTATATTTGTAGAAGAAAGTGTGGAAAATCAAGAGATGGCGCTGGTCGTTCCACCTCCATGTTGCCAGCTTTTTCAGGTTCATGGCAGCAAACTTAAGCTTCACCCAGTTTGTCACCTGTGTGAGGCCTCTGTACTGTGTATAACGCATCGCGTGTTTTTCTTTTGCATCTGCAAAGACACGTTCAATCGTCTCTTTGCGTTTTCTGTAAAGCTCCTGGTACGCAGGCGTATATCTGGCGTCATCTACCAGTTCCTCATAGTCCTTCCAGATATGCCGCTGCACTGTTTTGACGCAGTCCCTGGATTGGGTACACCGTTCTCTGGTCGGGCAGTTGGCGCATTTCTTCGGATCGCTCTTGTATTCCCGGTATCCGTCACGGTTTGTGGTGCTGTATTTTAACGGCTGGTATTCGGGGCAGATCACGCAGTCGTAGAATTCATCGTAGACATACTTCCACCACTCATGCCCGCCCTTCATGGTCTGGGGCCGCTTGTAGGCTGTGGATAAAACTCGTCCATCGTCAAACACTTTCTTGCAGATATGGGGCGTTTTGTAGGCAGCATCGGCCACTATGGTCTCTGCCTGTGGAAAGTTCTCCCTTACCTTGTCGTATACCTCGTCAAAGACCACGCTGTCATGAACATTGCCGGGGGTCACGACAGTCTCCAGCACAAAGCCGTTCTTGTCGCAGGCCGTATGCGCTTCATAGGCAAATTGTTTCTTGTGTTCGCCTTTTACAAACAAGCCGCTGTCCGGGTCAGTCACACTCTTTGTCACGGTGCGGTTTTTCTCTTTCTTTCTGCGAGCCAGTTTCTTTTTGGAGGTGTTGTCTTTGCGCTTCTTTGCAGGAGACGGCGGATCATCGTCGTTGTCATCATCAAAGGGCTTCTTGCCGTGTGCTTCTCTATCCGCATTGACCTCTTCCATCAATTCTTTCGCATAGTGCTTGGCAGCTGCCGGGATCTGCTCCTTCACCTGCTTCTTCGTGTTGGCGTTGGCTTTGATGTGAGTGCCGTCAATAAAGACAGCACTCGGCGACAGATAGCCCGCTTCTGCCACTTCGCTCAAGATCCATGCAAATACCAGGTCTACCGTTTCCGCAGTAAAGCGGT
>CAKSYU010000007.1 GCA_934524965.1 uncultured Angelakisella sp. | reverse complement strand
ATTCTCAGCGAGACCTTTGCTCGCTCCGGCTTTGCTAATCTCAGCTGGCAGCAGGGCGTCATGCTGCTCATTTCCTTCGTGCTGCTGTACTGCGCTATCGTTAAGGGATTTGAGCCGCTGCTGCTGCTGCCCATCGCTTTCGGTATGATGCTCGCCAACCTGCCCGATACCGGCATTATGACCGACGCTACCGAAGCCGCCACACTTGCGGTCAAGAATGCCTCGGCTGCGCTTGCCGCCGATCCTACCAACCCAACGCTTGTCTCGGAACTGGCAGCTGCCCAGTCCCAGCTTGCCAATGTTCATTGGTATGATTCCGGCGTACTGCGCATCATTCACCGCGGCGTTAAGTCCTCCATCTTCCCCTGCCTCATCTTCATGGGCGTAGGCGCGATGACCGACTTCGGACCCCTGCTGGCGAACCCCATCTCCCTGCTGCTCGGCGCTGCTGCTCAGCTGGGTATCTACATTGCGTTCATCTTCGCCAATGCCATCACCATCGGCGGCGAGCACCTGTTCACTGCTGCTCAGGCTGCTTCCATCGGTATCATCGGCGGCGCAGATGGTCCTACCGCTATCTTTGTTACCAATAAGCTGGCTCCCGAGCTGCTCTCTGCCATCGCAGTTGCTGCTTACTCCTACATGGCGCTGATCCCGCTCATTCAGCCCCCCATTATGAAGGCTCTTACCACCAAGAAAGAGCGCGTTATCAAGATGGGTCAGCTGCGCAAGGTCTCCAAGGCGGAGAAGGTCATCTTCCCCATCGTTGTTTCCTGCGTTGTTATCATGCTCATTCCCGATACCGCTTCTCTGATCGGCTGCCTGATGCTGGGCAACCTGTTCCGCGAGGCCGGCTGCGTCGAGCGTCTTTCCGACACCGCGCAGAACGCTCTCTGCAACATCGTTACCATCATGCTGGGTACCACCGTTGGCGCTACCGCCGATGGTCAGACTTTCCTTTCCCTGCAGACCATCGGTATCGTCGTCATGGGTCTGGCTGCCTTCTGCTTCTCCACCGCAGGTGGTGTTCTGCTGGGCAAGCTGCTGTGCCTCGTTACCGGCGGCAAGATCAATCCTTTGATCGGTTCTGCCGGCGTATCCGCCGTTCCTATGGCTGCCCGTGTTTCTCAGGTCGAGGGTCGTAAGTATAACCCCACCAACTTCCTGCTGATGCACGCCATGGGTCCCAACGTAGCCGGTGTTATCGGCTCCGCTGTAGCCGCAGGTTTCCTGCTGCTCATGTTCAAGGCTTGATCCTTGGTCTAAGCACAAACTTAAAAAGCCGTCCCTGCCATGGGGCGGCTTTTCCTTTACCGTTTGATGCAGCTTGCTTTTCTGCCCACTATGCGGGCGCCCCTGCGCTTTTCCGGGCTGACCCTCCGCTTTGCTGCGGGCAACCCTTGCCCACTCCGGGGCGCCCGCCTTTTCGCTCAGTAGTTCTCCGCCCGCCGCTGGAAATAGCTCTGCGGGTGGCTGCAAACGGGGCACACCTGCGGCGCCGTTTTGCCCACCGTAATATGCCCGCAGTTCCGGCAGATCCACACCGTCGTTTCCTCCCCGCTCTGGAACACCTTTCCCTCCCGCACGGCGCGCTCCAGCGTCCGGTAACGCTGCTCATGGCTCTGTTCTATCTCCGCCACCCCGCTAAACAGCCGCGCGATGTTCACAAAGCCCTCCTCCTCGGCAGTCTTGGCAAAATCCGCATACATCTCCGTCCACTCAAAATGCTCTCCCTCAGCAGCATTTTTCAGGTTCTCCGCCGTGGCGCCTATTCCGTCGTTCAGCAGCTTAAACCATATCTTTGCGTGCTGCTCCTCATTTATCGCCGTAATGCGAAAAATCTCCGCAATCTGGTTGTATCCGTCCTCCTCTGCTTTGTTGGCATAGTAGCTGTACTTGTTCCGCGCCTGCGATTCCCCTGCGAATGCCGTCCGCAGGTTCTCCTCGGTGCGGCTGCCCCGCAGTTTTTCCATCATGCTTTCCATAAAAAATCCTCCCGCCAATAAGATACTCTCATCTTTGGCAGAAGGGTTTCATTTATTCACTTTTCCGGCACAGCCGTGTTTCCCGCTCTACCACGCGCCACGGCTGCGCTTTTTGTCGGGGCGCCCTTCCTCCGGAAGTCCGCCCCTCCCACGCTCCGCCGCGCCGCGCGGCGTTCCCGCAGGCTGCGCTTTCGGCGCTGCACAGGGAAAGCCCGCCCCGACCGGCTTCGCTTGGGTCACACAGGTGCTCGGCTCAATATTCCCGCAGCAGCGCAACCACCTTACCCAAAATCAGCACCGAATCCACAATGATCGGCTCCATGGTGCTGTTCTCCGGCTGCAGACGGTAATGCCCGTTCTCCTTGTAGAAGCGCTTGACCGTCGCCTCGTCCTCCACCAGCGCTACTACAATCTCATCGTTGCGTGCGGCAGGTGTGCGGTGAACGATGATAATATCCCCGCTCAGAATACCCGCCTCGATCATGGAATCGCCGCGGACGCGCAGTGCAAACAGCTCATTGGCAGGGTATCTCCCGCCCTGATAGGGCACATATCCCTCTATGTCCTCCACCGCCAGAATGGGCTGACCGGCAGTAACCACGCCCAGCAGCGGCACACGGGCGCTCTGCTGCTGCGGCAGAGAAATGGCACGGTTCATCTTGTCGCCTTTCTCAATGTATCCAGCAGTCGCCAACTCGGTCAGGTACTTGTGAACGGTGGAAGTGGATTTGATCTGCAGGGCAGCACCGATCTCCCGCACCGTGGGCGGGATGCTGCTCTCTCTCTGTGTCAGATATTCCAGCACTTGGCGTGCCTTTTCGCTGATTTCCGGCATAGCTTTTTCCCCCTTTACTATTCTGAATTCAGTATAGCACATATGTTCTTCAATTGCAAACATTTGTTTCATTATTTTTTCGGAAATTTCTTCCTCCCCTCCGGCAATAAAAAAGCGGCAGTTTTCACTGCCACTTCTTCATAATATCCCGCAGGAACGGGATCATCAGTACCGCGTCCGCCGCAATCCACGCCGCCGGATCCGCCGCGCACAGCGCGTAGAAGGAAAGCGCCGGCGCTGCGGCGCTCACCTCGCCGCCCGCAAATGCCGCCGGCAGCAGCAGGCACACCGCCACACGGGCAGCAAGCTCGGCAGTGCCCGCCCCCAGGATAAACCGCGACTTGCCAATGCCCTGCACGCAGTTGCGCACCACAAAGATAAACCCAAGGAACAGATACATCGCAAGGTCTACATACAGGTAGGTGTTGCCGTAGCGGATGGTCTCCGCCGTCACCTTATCGGCGCTCAGGAAAATTTTAAGATAACTGCCGCCAATGGAAAGCCCCAGCCCCAGCAGGATCGAAATGCCCGCTAAGATGGCGACCATCGCCAGCGCCTGCGCCGTTCCCTTTTTAATGCGCTCCGGCTGCCCCGCGCCCATATTCTGCGCCGTATAGCTGGTCATCGCCGCACCCAGACCGTTCATTGGGGTCATCAGCAGGTTATTCAGCTTGTTCGCCGCGCCAAAGCCGTTCTGCGCCGCGTTGGAGATCATCTCACCCTCCAGAATATCAAACTTCACCACCACGCTCTGCATCACGATAATGCCGATGGCAAGCACCGAGAACTGCAATCCCAGCGGAATTCCCTGGCTCAGGTGCCGCCGCAGGTCGCCCGCTGTGATCCGCCAGTCCTCCCGCCGCAGCCGCAGCTTAGGATACTTTATAAAGGCGTAGATAAAGCACCCCGCCGTACTGATAAGCTGCGCCGTCACGGTGGCGATCGCCGCCCCCGCCACACCCCAATGGAAGGTAACAATAAACAGGATATCCAGTCCGATATTCAGCACGGTGGAAAACAGCAGGAACAAAAGCGGCGTCACCGAATCCCCCAGGCTGCGCAAAAAGGAGCAGATGAAGTTGTAAAAAAGCTGTGCGCCGATCCCCGCGAAGATGATGGCGCAATAGGTGTAGGCGGCACGGTACACCTCGGGGCTGTCCGGCGTCACATTGATCCACGCCAGCATCGGGCGCAGCAGCAGGAGCGCCAGCCCCGTCAGCAGCACCGTCAGCACCGCAGAAAGCGCGATCTGCGTCGCCAGCGAGCGCCGCACGCCGGCATCGTTCCGCGCGCCCACCTCCGCCGCCGTCACTACGCAAAAGCCCGCGCTGACGCCAAAGGCAAACTGCAAAAAGATAAAGATGATCGAGTTGGTATCGTTGACACCCGCCACCTCACCGGCAGTCAGCGTCTGCCCCACTATGGCAGCGTCGCTGATGGTGTACACCTGCTGCAACAGGTAACTTATTATAATAGGCAGGGCAAACGCCAGTATCGTTTTCCATGGCGTACCCTCGGTCAGGTCTCTGGGCTGGAACAGCCCCCGCAAAGAAAAAGCATTGTTTTTTCCGTTCATCATTTCATACCACGCCGTCCGGCGGCTTTCCTTCGGTTTTCCTCTAACAAAGTAGTCATTATAATCATACCGTCGCCCCCTGTCAAGCCTTGTTTTTCATATATTTTGCTGTAAAACAGCCGATTATTTTTGTCTAAAATCACAGTCTCCCCGCCGCGAGATCCATTCCTGCGTTTTGTTCATTATTTTGTGTTAATTTCCAGCAAAAAGTTTCACTTATTGTTCATAAACGCTTCACACCTTTTCCCGCGCGATGCTCTATAATAAAATCACAGCAAGGGAGTAACGAACCCAAGCTGAAAACCTCCTCAAAACCCCTCAGATTACAGTCAACACATTAACCTCTCTCTTACCTCTATCACACAATTGTCACAAGCACAGAAAAACCGCCGCAGCAATGCGGCGGTTTTTCGTTGTCCTTTTTCATATTTATCACGGCAATGCACTTCCTTGCCCCATCGAACGCGCCTCCGCTTTTGTCGTGCCGACCCGCCGCTTACGCGGCGGGCAGCCCTCCTCGCTGCGGCGCGTCCTGTGCAGCCGTTCCCTTACCCCCTAAACCAGATCAGGTACACCGCCAGCGCTGCCTGCACCGCCATGATCGCCGGCACGCCCCAGCGGAACAGGTTGTGCAGCGTCTTGTGGCGGAACACCCGCATTCCGCAGAACACCCCTACTGAGCCGCCCACGGCGGCGGTCAGCATCAGCGTCCGCTCGCGGATACGCCAACGCTCGTGCTTTGCCTTGTATTTATCTATCCCCATCATCGCAAATCCCACCAGATTGATAATAATAAGGTAGCACACCAGCCAGAATATCGGCTTTCTCACCCATTCGCTCCACGGCATACCGCAGTCCTCCTTTGCTTGTCTTGCCCCATTATACACCTTTTCCCCCTTTCCCACCAGTCCCCCTTTGTGGTTTGACATGGCTTGTCCCATGATGTAAAATAGACTTGGATTATTATAAGCTCTCGAAAGGCGGTGTCAAAGTGAAAAAGATCCTGCGGTTTTTTATCAGCCGCCTGTTTTGGTTCTCGCTGCTCATCATCGTGCAGATCGGCATTTTTGCCGTCATTCTGTTCAATCTCAGCAGCTACTCCAGTTATCTCTACGCCGCCTTCGTGCTGCTCAGTCTTGCCATTGTCATCTGGCTGGTCGCCAAGGACGATAACCCCTCCTACAAGATCACATGGATCATTCTTATCATGACCCTGCCGGTCTTGGGCGGCTTTTTCTACCTCAAGTTCGGCAATAAGACCCTCCCCCGCCGCTACCGCGAAAAAATGGCGGCGCACGAGGCGTCCCATGCCTCCCTCTACGCCGAGGAAGCGGGCGATACCGCGGCGCTTCTGGAGACCAATCCCAAATACGGCGTCCAGACCGATTATATCCGCCGCGTTTCCGGCTTCCCTGCCTATACCGGCACACAGGTGGAATACGCCCCCTTGGGCGAGGACTTCTTCCAGATGCTCTGTGAGGAGCTGCCCAAGGCGCGGAAATTCATCTTCCTCGAATACTTCATCATCGAAAAAGGTCTCATGTGGGATACTATTCTGAAGCTCCTCAAGGAACGCGCTGCCGCCGGCGTCGAGGTCTGTCTCATCTACGATGACTTCGGCTGTATCCGCCGTCTTTCCGCTTCCTATCCGCGGGAGCTTGCCGCCTACAACATCAAGGCAATTCCCTTCAATCCCCTGCGTCCCAGTATGGACCCCAGCCTGAATTATCGCGATCACCGCAAGATCTGCGTGATCGACGGCAGGATCGCCTTCACCGGCGGCGTCAATTTCGCCGATGAATACATCAATGAGGTGGAGCGCTTCGGTCACTGGAAGGATACCGCCATACTGCTGCGCGGCACCGCCGTCCGCAGCATGACCCGTATGTTCCTTCAGCACTGGACCCTCCATGACAAAAATGACGCTCTTAGAAACCCTGAGGCGGAATATCTCACCTCCCTGCCCGTCCCTGCGCAGGGCTTTGTCCAGCCCTTCCCCGATACTCCGCTGGATCATTTTAATGTAGCGGAAAATGCCTATCAGCATCTCATTCAGCGCAGCAGCCGCTATGTCTACATCACCACCCCCTACCTCATTCTGGATAACGAGTTTATCACTACCCTGAAAACGGCAGCGGAAAGCGGCGTTGATGTCCGTATCATCACCCCCTCCCACCCCGATAAATGGTACGTTCACATGGTCAGCCGCTCCTATTATCAAACCCTTATCCAAAGCGGCGTCAAGATCTACGAGTACCAGCCCGGGTTCATTCACGCCAAAATGGCGCTCTGCGATGACGACGCTGCTATGGTCGGCACCGCCAACCTCGATTACCGCAGCCTGTACCTCCACTACGAGAACGCCGTGCTGCTCTATCAGACGCCCGTCATCAGCGATATCAAAAAGGACATCGAGGAAACGCTGGAAAAAAGCCGCCTCATCACCATGGAGGAGCTCCGCAGCAAGCTGCGCGGCACCAGCGTGCTGTGCGCCCTGCTCAAGCTGCTCGCCCCCCTCATGTAAATGGACGCAGCCGCTGCCCCCCACGGCGGGACGGCTCCATTTCTCGTCGGCTCCCCGCCCCTACGGGGCGGAAAGCCTCCCCCATTCCGCCGCCCCGCCTGCCCTCATCAGCCCGCAAAAAAAGAGACCCCTCGCAGGGTCTCTTTTCTTCTGCCTTTGCTCCACCGGCAAAGGTAATATAGTTTTTTCTGCGGTTTTCCGCCGTCCTTACAGCTCCGCTATTCCGTCGTCGCTGCCGTCCTCCTCACGCTGTTCCTCCGGCTGCTCCGACGCCGTATGCTGCGTGTCATGCTCCGCCGCGGAGAAATCCTCCGCCGCCGGCTCCTCAGCGGGTGCAGGGGTGCTCATGCCCTGCTCCGCACGGGCACGGTAGTAGTCCTCCGGCGCCACATCGTCAATGATGAGCTTATCGGGGTCGGAAACGTCCAGCTTATCCTGATCCAGCAGATAGTCCTCAAAGAGATACCGCGCCATCATGGTGGAAGCCACCGTCACATAAGGAATCACATAGAAAAGCGGGATCACCAGGCAGCACAGCAGGTACCACGGGAAGAACGAAAGGTAAAAGCCCACGATCTTCCACCGGCGGCCCTTTGTCACCGCCACCGAAAGCTTGGTTGCCTCCTTCACGGTATAATAGTAACGGTCGCACAGCAGCAGCTCCGCCACAAAGTAGCGCGCCGAAAACCACCAGGTAAAGGGCAGGGCTACCAGCATCAGCAAGCTGCCGATGACCACCAGCGGCACGCCGGCAGCACGGTTTTCCCACAGGTTCATCTTACCCACCGTCACCATCACCGTCGGGATCGCCTCCAGTGCCAGCGCAAACAGCCCCGTCTTGATCGCCACCGAGATCCTCAAGCCCACGCTGCGGTACCATGCGGCGTTATCAAACGCCCAAAACAGTTCTCCAATGGAATTGCTGCGCCCGTCGGAAAGCTCCAGCGCCCAGTTGGTCACACCTAGCACCAGCGGTGCCGTAATGCACAGCCGCACCAGCGAAAGCAGAATACTCAGCAGGATCTCATACCATGTCGCGCCGGTTCCCTCCACCAGCCATTCGGTGTAGCCGCCCCGCAGCAGGTCAATGCTGATCTCCACCCGCTGGAAGCCAAAGGCGGAGAAAATGGCGTTATCCAGCGCCGTCAGTACGGCGTTCACCGCCACCATGATCAAAAGGATCAGAATAGCGCGTCCCCAGTTATTTTTCAGACACTTTTTCGCGTTGAATTTAATTGCCTTGTTCAAGCCCATCATTTTATCGTCCTTTCTTTTCGGTCTCGGTCGGGCACGCCGTCGGCGCGCCGTGCGGCAGAATGCCCGCCACCTCCATCAGGTGGTCGTTCTGCCAGATCTGCGGGTGGATAAAGCAAGTAAAGCCGCGCCCGCCGCCGGTTTTCCAGAACTGCAGCGGCTGCCGCGGCAGTCCCAGCGTGGACATCAGCGTGGCGATCACGCCGCCATGCGTCACCACCGCCGCCTCAAAGATCTCGTTCTGTGCCATGTAGTCGATCATCGCGGCGACCGCCGCCTGTATCCGGATCAGGAATTCCTCCCCGCTCTCGCCCTCTGGCGGTCTTTCGCTGTGGGAGTTCGCCAGCCAGCGGCAGAAGGCGGGATCATCCTTCAGCTCGTCCAGCGTTTTGCCCTCATAGGCGCCAAAGTCCATTTCCGCCAGCTCGTCCACCACCATCAGCCTGCTTTCGGGGTACAGGAAGTCCGCCGTCTGCAAGCAGTGCGGCAGCGGGCTGCTGAATACCACCTCCACCGGCGGGTAGTCGTACTCATTTTTCAGGCTCAGCAGTTCGCCGATGCCCGCCGCAGAAAGCTCGGAGCCGGTTCGCCGCCCCATATATACGCCCCGCTGCTGATGCTCGGTCGCGCCGTGCCTTATAAAGTGCAGCACATAGTTCTTCATGCGCCCTCCTTTATTTCCCTCCGTCCGCAGCTTGCCTGCCCGCTTACGGGAGGGGGGTCTCATGCTTTTTTCCGATGGTATTATAGCATATCCTTGGCAGAAAAGGAACTCCCCATTATTACTTATTACAAATTTTCAGGTCAATTATGATGGGTTTTTACAAACTTTAAAGAATATTCCATTTCTTCGACATTTTTAGTTTACAAATTCCCCTTTCCCCATTATAATGAATTATACTGTCTGTAATAATGTAGGATTTGAGGTGTACGCGGTGGCTGCGGAGTTTTCCCGTTTACTTACCCTGTTAAGAAAAGAAAAAGGCATCAGCCAAAAAAGTGCCGCACAGCAGCTTGGGGTGTCTCAGGCTCTGCTTTCCCATTACGAAAACGGTATTCGGGAATGCGGGCTGGATTTTCTGGTACGCGCCGCCGATTTTTACGGCGTCTCCTGCGATTATATTTTAGGGCGCACACCGGACCGCAACGGGCTTACCCTCTCCATCGAGGAGCTGCCGGAAAGCGACGCCGCGGGCAAAGAGAACAGCTACCGCAACGGCGTGCAGTGCACCCTCAATAAAAAGCTCATCACCAATTCCCTCAATATCATTTTCGACCTTTTGAACCGCAGCGGCAGCCGTGCCCTCGTCACCGAGATCAGCGATTTCCTTATGCTTTCGGTCTATCGGGCGTTCCGTATTCTGCACGGCGCCAACGAGAAAAACCAGCCTGCCATGTTCAAGCTGAACCGGCTGACGGCACACCCCTATTCCGCCGCCATGATGCAGGTCTGCCAGGCAAATGCCGAGCAGATCGCCGCCGGAAAGCCCGCCGAGGGCATGGACCCCATCACCCACCCCGAGGCGCTGGCGCTCTCCACCGAGAGCTTGAGCCGCGACTACCCGCTGTTCGCCACTTCGCTGCTCAACCTTGTCACCAATGCCGAAAAGCGGGTGCTTTCCGCCCATACCACCCCCGACCACAAGTAAAAAGCCGTCATTTCGCTCCCCTGCCCCACTGCGGGCGGGGACTTTTTTTGCGCCCTTTTCCGGCTCCCTGCAGCCGGCTGGCATACGGCGGAGCCGCCGCCGGACTGCGTCCGGCGACCCGCGCCCCTTTGGGGGCGCGGGCTGGGCGTTCCGCAGGCGGAACGTCCGCGGCTCCGCCGCCCTCTCCCCACCAAGCTTCCCCTTTCTCCGCCCCCGCCCTACGCAAAAATTCCCTCAATTCCCTGCCTATTCCCCCGCAAAATTTTTCGCACCGCTTTTTCCGCCAAAGCCCCTGTTTTCGTCTCCTTTCGCCCGTAAAACCTTCATTTTTCGGGGGATTTTCGCCTCGCGCGCGATGGGCGCGTATCCGGGCGCGCGCACCCGCGCGGTACGCTTTTTCTCCCCCGTTTTCCTGCCGCCCGCCGTGTAGAAAATTTTTCAATTTAGCCCCCTCGAATTTACACCCCGTTCATTGACAGGCTGTGGGAAAAGGACTACAATGGATAGTGGTAATTTGGGTTTATGTACCCAACCCGCAGGAAAGGAGGGAACACTGTGAAGAAGCTCATTTCATCGCTTGTTTTAGGCGCCGGTCTGCTGCTGGGTCTTACCGGCTGCGACCTCTACCAGCCCGATGTCGATTCCATGCTGACCCCGCCTGTTCTCTCCTCCCTGCAAACCGAGGTGGACGAGGCGCTGCGCGATGTGGTGGGACAGGAGTTTAGGCTCTGTTACCCCACCGGAGGCAGCTACCGTTCCCCCTACATTTTTGCCGATCTGGACGGCGACGAGACCGAGGAAGCGGTGGTTTTTTACACCGTGGCGGAGGAGCCGCTGGTTTACCTGCAAATACTGGATAAAACCGAGGGTCACTGGCGCGCCGGCAACGCCCTGCCCGCCACCGAGGGAAAGGTGCTTTTTGTCGATTTCCGGCACCTTTCCGGCGATGGCGTCACCGACCTGCTGGTGGGGTGGCGCTCGGCGGAAAGCGAGTACGATACCCTGTCCCTTTACCGCTATCAGGGCGGCACCCTCTCCGAGGAATTCCATGTCAGCTGTGACGGCATGGCAATCGCCGATTTTAACGGCGACGGCAATGAGGAGCTGATCGCCGCGACGCTGGACGGCGGCGTGACCCTACAGCTTATCGGCTGGGGCGGCAGCGGCATTTCGGTGCTGGATTCCGCCTACAGCTCGCTGCGGCTGCAAAGCCTGCTGGGCGGCGTGACCGGTATGGTCGCCCCGCAGCAGAACGGCGCGGCTTTCTACGGCAGGGTAAATGCCGAAATGACCGCCTCGCTGCTGGTCGGCGCCGCCGGTGATAAGCTGGTGCTGCCGCAGGAGGAAAACGCCGCCGGCTACAGCGGCAGCTACTGCTACTCCGGTGCTGCCCCTGCCGATATTGACGGGGACGGCGTGATAGAGGTGCCGTGGAGTACCACCATTCCCGAAAGTGGCAGGACGGAAGCCCTTGTTTTTACCGAGTACCGCACCCTTTCGGGCGGCGGCTACCAGACCATCGCGGTCTGCTGCCAGAACACTGCCGATGGCTGGCAGTTCATATTGCCGCAGGTGATGCGGGACTACTACTCGGTGGGTGCCGTTTCCCTGCAGCGCAGCGCCGAGACCCGTGAGGTCGTGCTGTACCGCACCATTTTCGTCCTGCCGGAGGGACGGGACGAGCTGCTGCGGCTGCAGGTCGTCTCCGCCGCCGACGGCGCCGCGCCGGAGGGCTACACCCTACTGGCGACCAGAGGACAGTTTGCCTACTATGCCGCCCTGCCCACCGGCAGCCCGCTGAACATGTCGGAGGTGGAGGAAAACTTCTCGCTGCTGGGCTGACACCGCCCAAGAGAAAACCGCCGGAAAAGCTCCGGTGTACCGCAAGGAATTACCGCCCCATTACGGGCGTTTAACCAACAGACAGGAGGAATGACCTATGGCAGCACCCCGCAAAATTCTCATTTGTGAGGACGAGGACGCGATCCGTGAATTTGAGGTCATCAATTTGCAGCGCAGCGGCTACGAGGTCGTTGATGTAAGCTGCGGCGAGGACGCGATCCGCGTTTTTGACGAGCAGGGCGACAGCTTTTCGGTCGCCATATTGGATATCATGATGCCCGGCATCGACGGCTTTACCGTCTGCAAGCACATTCGGGAGACCAACAGCACCCTCGGCGTCATCATGCTTTCCGCCAAAAGCCAGGAGATGGACAAGGTGAACGGACTGATGCTGGGCGCCGATGACTACATCACCAAGCCCTTCAGCCCCAGCGAGCTGGTGGCAAGGGTGGACGCGGTGTACCGTCGGGTCAGCATGAGCAGCGCCAAGCAGGAACCGGAAAACGAGCTGCGCTCCGGTCCGTTCCTGCTCAATATCCGCAGCCGCAGTCTGACCCGTGACGGGCAGAAGATCGACCTGACGCAGGTGGAGTTCCAGCTGATGGAGCACTTTATGCGCAACCCCAATATCGCGCTGGACCGCAGCAGCCTGCTGACGACGGTGTGGGGCGACAGCTACTTCGGCGATGATAAGATCGTTGATGTGAATGTGCGGCGGCTGCGCATGAAGATAGAACCGGAACCGAGCAACCCCAAGTACCTGACGACCGTTTGGGGCTTTGGCTACAAGTGGGTGGAGTAATGACCCGCTGAGCCTGCCCCGGAAGGCGGGCGCACCGCAGCGGGGAGGGCTGCCCGCCGCAAAGCGGCGGGTCGGCACGACAAAAGCGGAGGGGCGCCCGCCGGAGCGCCGCGGGAAGAACAGGGGAAAATGCAAGCGAAAGAGAGAAAGGAGGAATACCGATGGCGCCGCGCAGTAGCATTACCAAACGGTGGCTTTTGAACAGCTTTGGCATTATCGTGGTCATCATGGTGCTGATGGTCATTGGTGTTTCCGCCGCCATGCACTCTTTCTACTACAACAGCGCTTCCCAGTACATCCGCACCAGAGCCGCCGCGATCACCGCCCAGCTGGAGAGTGCCGCTGCCGACGCGGGCAGCGACTTTACCGCCAGACTGTACGGACTGGTGCAGGATTTTGAATACAAAGACCGCATTGAGCTGATGGCGATCAACGCCGAGGGCGAGGTATTCCTGACCTCCAGCGGCTTTCTGCCGCAGGACGGCGCCATGCCCGACCTGCTGGCGGCGGAGGAGGACGGCAGCATCGGCACCTACACCGGACGGTGGGATGGGCAGAAGATCATGGCGATCACCGTGCTTTCCACCCTTTCCGGCGAGGATCTGACGGGGCTGCGGTATGTTGTCTCGATGCAGGCGATCGACCGGCAGCTTGCCCTGATCACGGTATTCGCGGCGCTGGTGGCGCTGGCGATCCTGCTGTTTGTGCTGTACACCAGCTCCTACTTCATGAACTCCATCATTGTGCCGGTGGGCGAGGTGAGCCGTACCGCCCGCCAGATCGCGCAGGGCGACTTTGATGTGCGTCTGGACAGCCACACCGAGGACGAGATCGGGCAGCTGTGCGCCTCCATCAACAATATGGCGGAGGAGCTTTCTAACGCCGAGCAGGTGAAGAACGACTTTATTTCCTCGGTGAGCCATGAGCTGCGCACCCCGCTGACGGCGATCCGCGGCTGGGGCGAGACGCTGCTGAGCGACGACGACCTTGACCCAGAGACCCGCCGGAAAGGCATGCAGGTCATCATGGGCGAGACGGAGCGGCTTTCGCAGATGGTGGAGGAGCTTTTGGACTTTTCCCGTATTCAGGGCGGACGCATGGTACTGAGCCGTGAGAACGCCGACCTTGCCGCGGAGCTGAGCGATGTGGTGCTGATGTTCACCGAGCGTGCCCGCCGTGAGAACAAGACGCTGCTGTACGAGGAGCCGGAGGGGGTCATTGTGGTATATGCCGACCGCAACCGGCTGCGGCAGGTATTCATCAATATTCTGGATAACGCCATCAAGTACTCCGACGCGGGGGACACGGTGAGCGTAAAGCTGACCACCGAGACCGGCATTGCCGTGATATCGGTGATGGATACCGGCATCGGCATTGCTCCGGAGGAGCTGCCGAAGGTGAAAGACCGTTTTTACAAGGGAAGCTCCACCCGCCGCGGTTCCGGCATTGGGCTGGCGGTGGCGGATGAGATCATCAATATGCACGGCGGCAGCCTGAAGCTGCAATCCCGCAAGGGAGAGGGCACCACCGTGACCATTACCCTGCCGCTGGCAAGGGGATAAGAAAGGACACTGAAAATCCATATGGCAGAAATCAAAAAGAAAACTTCGATAGGCGGACAAGCCCTGATAGAGGGCATTATGATGCGGGGTCCCGAGCTTTCCAGCATGGCGACCCGCATGCCGGACGGCAGCATTGATGTGGAAACGTGGGATACCTACAAGGGCAAAAAGATCCACTGGACACGCAAGGTGCCGTTTCTCCGCGGCATCTTCAACATGGTGGATTCGATGATAGTAGGCTACGGCTGCCTGATGAAAAGCGCCGAGAAAGCGGGCGTGGAGGACGAGGAGCCGAGCAAATTCGACAAATGGCTGGAGAAAAAGCTGGGCGATAACCTGATGAAGGTACTGGGCAGCATCGCTGTGGTGCTGGGCGTAGTACTGGCGGCAGTCCTGTTCATCTTTATCCCGACGGGACTTTCCTCGCTTCTCAAGCCGCTGATCGGCACCGGCATCGGGCTGTCGCTCATCGAGGGCCTTATCAAGGTCATTATTCTGGTGGGCTACATGTGGCTGTGCAGCCGTATGGCGGAGATCCACCGTGTTTTTGAATACCACGGGGCGGAGCATAAATCCATTGCCTGCTACGAGGCGGGGCTGCCGCTGACGGTGGAAAATGTGCGTCCGCAGCGGCGCTTCCACCCCCGCTGCGGCACCAGCTTTTTGTTCCTGGTCGTGTTCATCTCCATCATTGTGGGTTCGTTTATCAGCTGGGATAACGCCGCGCTGCGTATGGTCATCAAGCTGCTGCTGATCCCTGTGGTGGTGGGCATCAGCTATGAGCTGATCAAGCTTGCGGGGCGCTCCGACGGGCTGCTGACGAAGATCGTTTCCGCACCCGGACTGTGGCTGCAGCGCATTACCACCTGCGAACCGGACGATGGACAGATAGAGTGCGCCATTGCCGCGCTGACGGCGGTGATACCGGAGGACGAAAATGCCGACCGCTGGTAAGTACAGCTACCGTGCCCTGCTGCGGCAGGGGGAGCGGCTGCTGCGGCGGCGGGCAAGACCCGCCCCCTGCGAGGACGCGGCGACCGATGCCTTTTTGCTGCTGGAAAAGGTGACGGGGCTGACCCGCACCAACTATCCCCTGAAAAAAGACGAGGCGTATGCCCCTGCCGAGCGGGCGGCGTACCTGACGCTGCTGCGGCGGCGGGCTGCCGGCGAGCCGGTGCAGTACATTTTGGGCGAATGGGACTTTATGGGGCTGGAATTTGCCGTGGGTCCCGGAGTGCTGATCCCGCGGCCCGAGACGGAGCTGCTGGCGGAGATGGCGATAGAAGCCCTGCGAAAGCGGCAAAAACCGCGTGTGCTGGAGCTTTGCGGCGGGAGCGGGTGCATTGCCATTGCGGTGGCGAAGGCGCTGCCGCAAGCCGAAATTACCGTGCTGGAGCTGAGCGGCGAGGCGATGGGCTACCTGCAGAAGAACATCGCGCGGCATGGCGTAAAAAATGTGACCGCCGTACAGGGTGACGCCCTGTGCCCTCCCCCATCGATCACGGGGCGGTACGACGCGATCCTGAGCAACCCGCCCTATATTGCGAGCGGTGAGCTGCCCGCCCTGCAAAAAGAGGTACAGCAGGAACCGGCGATGGCGTTGGACGGCGGCGCGGACGGGCTGGATTTTTACCGCGGGTTCAACGGGATCTACCCCCAGATGCTGACCGGCGGCGGACTGCTGCTATACGAGATCGGTGAGGAGCAGGGCGAAGCGGTGGCTGCGCTGCTGCGGGCAGCCGGACTGGAGCGGGTAGCGATCCTGCGGGACATGTACGGGCTGCCGCGCGACGTGCTGGGCTACGCGCCGGCGGGCGAAAAGTGAATTTTATCTCCCCTGCGGGGGAGATTTTTATTTTGCCCCGAAAAGGGCTTAGCGGGGAGAAAGCGGGCGCAGCCCGCCGCCCGCAGGGCGGCGACGCCGCGAAGCGGCGGCAGATGGGCGCAGGTCGCAGACCTGCGCCCATCGGGCTGCGCCCGTGGGAGCCAGCCGGCTGAAGGGACCCCATCAAGGAGCGAGTGCCAGCAGCTTTTCCCGTACATCGCTGTAATTTACATGGCTGTAGACATCGAGGGTGACGCCTGCGGAGGCGTGGCCCATCAGGTACTGCACGCTTTTGATATCCAGCCCGCGGCGCACCAGTGCCGTGCAGAAGGTATGCCGCAGAATATGCGGCGTGAGCAGGGCGATGGGCACGCTGCCGCTTTCATTATAGCGGCGGTGGACACTGCCGAAAATGCGGTCAAAATCGGCGCCGTGCAGGGGGCGGGAGCCATTGAGACAGGGAAATAAAAAATGCCGCCGGTGACCGATGACCTCGCACCGATCCAGCCCGCGGGCGATGATGAGCCGCCGTTCCAGTGCCTCCGCCGCCGGAGCGGTGAGGGGAATTTTGCGGCAGCTTTTTTCGGTCTTGGGGGGCGACCACACCATGCCGCCCTGCTCCGGCGAGTAATACACCTGATGATCCACCTGCAGAAAGCCTTCGGTCAGGCAGATATCCTCTGCCGTGAGACCGGCGCACTCCCCCACCCTGAGACCGGTATGCAGCAGGACAAGGAACAGGTCGCGATAGCGGCGGCAGTAGCTATCCCCTGCCATGAAGTCCAAAAGAGCAGCCTGCTGCTCCCCGGTAAGGGCTTCCCGCTCCTTTTTCGGCTCCCGCGCAAGGAAGCCCAGCCGAAACGAAAAGGGGTTCCACGCGGCGCAGCCGTCCTCCACGGCGCTTTTGAACACCGAGGAAAGGAAAGCGTGCTCGTTGCGGATCGTCTCAAAACACAGACCGCCCGCTTGCAGACGGACAAGGTAGAGCTTGCACTCCCCCACCGTGACATCGCGCAGGTGGCGGTTCCATAATTCATCCTGCCGCAGGTGGGAGAGGGTGTTGCGGTAGCAGCGCTTGGTGCGCTCCCGCAGACCGGAACAGAGCTGCAGGTGGCGCTCCGCCAGCTGCCCCACGGTGATGCTGTCCTCCGCGGGCAGTCTGCCGAGGAGCCTTTGGCGGGCGATGTCGTCCTCCTTTTGCCGAAGCCCCTCCAATGTGGGGGCGTACACGGTGCGGCGGCTGCCGTTTTCGCTCCAGCGGAACTGGTAGCTGCCGTCGCCGCGCTGTCCCTCGCCGGTACGCAGCACCCGCCCGCGGCTATCCTTGCGGCTGGCGGCTTTCTCCTTTGCTTCAGTTCTTTGGATACTTTGGATATTTTCCATACTGTTTTACTCCTTTCCGGACGACAAATTTCGCCCGTATTCCCCATTCTACACGGCGGGGAGGGGTTTTGGGAGGGTTACACCACTTTGGGACGGTGAAAAGAGGGGCAATTTTAAGGAATGACAAAAAGGTTACAAAACGGTAACATCAATTTTCTTGTATTTTCTTCTTTTTGGTTCATTAAGGGTAAATGTAGAATAAAATAGCTGAAAAGTGCCTTAAAAAGCATGTGACTTGTACTTTTCAGCAAAGCGGAAATCCGCACGGCAAAAAAGATAAAAAACGGGGTTTACACCACTTTCCACACACAATTTTTGCGGCGATTGGTGTAGGGGCTGCGGCGGAAAGCCACTTGAAACAGCGGTTTTTCAGGTTTTTTGGTGATAATAGGAGGATTTCACCATGAAGAAAGTACTCGCACTGGTACTCGCTGTTGTTATGGTTTGCACCATGGCTCTGGCTGTTGATGTTGTTATCAAGCCCGGCGATCCTGTTACTGATCCCACCGATCCCGCTGCTAACTACACTGTTATGAACCCCGGCACCACCGTTGCTCTGGATCTGGGCGATGTTAGCGTTTATGTTAAGGACGGCAAGTTCGTTCCCGCTAACAACGTTGTTACCGTTTCCTTCGCTAAGGGCGCTGAGCTCGTTAAGTCTCAGGGCTGGGTAAAGGTTGCTAAGGGCACCACTGGTGCTTATGCTGGCGACAAGGATACCGATGCTTATCAGTATCAGATCACCTTCAAGTCCGACCTGACCAAGATCGCTGACACCAAGGTTGCTGACATCCAGATCTCCGCTGTTTCCTTCAAGGCTACCGGCTACAATGCTGTTTCCGTTATGAAGGCTGCTAAGGCTGAGGAGTATATCTCCTATGCTTTCGGTTATGTCAAGAACGCCATCGTTGAAGTTAAAGAGGGCGACAACACCATCGGTGTTGCTACCGACGCTATCAACGTTGTTGAGAAGCTGTCCGATAAGGCTGGCAAGGAAGTTTCCGCTCTGGAAGTTACTGTTGGTAGCATGACCTACACCCTGAACAAGGGCACCAAGTTCTATGCTGCTGCTACTGCTCCCGAGTTCACCACCAAGGAGCTGGGCAATGCTGTTGTTAAGGAGCTCTATGAGAACACCCTGAACCTGCCCGCTACCGTTAGCTATGCCAAGGGCGTTAACGCTGACAAGGCTTACAAGGCTTATGCCAAGACCGCTGATGGCAAGATCCTGGCTGTTGCTGTTACCGAGAAGGACGGCGTTATGAGCTTCACCGTTCCCGCTCTGAGCACCGTTATCCTCACCGAGGGTACCCTCACCACTTCCGGCACCACTGGCACCACCGATGGCACCACCACCAACCCCGGCACCGGCGCTAACGATGTTGTTGGCGTAGCTGCTGCTCTGGCTGTTGTTGCTCTGGTTTCCGGCGCTGCTATCTCCCTGAAGAAATAAGTTAATCTTATCTCTCACCGAGAAGTTCGCTAAGAACTAAAAACACCCCCCGATTTCTCCAGTCGGGGGGCTTTTCTATATACCTTCGTAACATATCCTGCCTGCCGCCCGCATACCCATTGGGCAAGGGGGCGAATGTAATATGCCAAAGAAAAAATACTTTCTGTATTTGCTGTGCTGCCTGCTGCTGGTCGGCTGCGGCAGGGCAGGGGGAGCGTCGCTCTCCGCCGCCCAAATCAAAAAGACGCTGACCGCCGATTGCAGCTTTACGGCGGAATTTACCTACGATACCGTGGAGGGCTGTGCCACGGTGGAAAAAGCCGGCGAGGTATTCAGCATTACGCTGACCGAGCCGGAGGTGCTGACGGGGCTTGCCTTTGTGCTGGGACCGGAGGGCAGCCAGATGATCTACGGTGATACCGTCATTGACCTGCACGACCACACCATTCACGAGGAAGCGCTTGCCGCAATACTGGAGCGCACCTTTGCGGGCACCGATGAGCTGACCGTCACACGGCAGAACGGCAGTATTCTTGCCACGGCAGACTGTACTTTTTTCCATTACACCGTCATCTTATCGGAGGAGACCGGCTACCCCACCGCCGTCTCGGTGCCGGAGCTTTCCATCGAAATTCTCATCAGCGACTACACACCGGCGGGCGGCACGCTGTAACGCCGCGCACGCCGTCACTCCCCGCGGCATAAGATGCCTTGGGCAGCAAATGGGCGGTATAAACTGCCCGCGAAGCGCCAAAACTACGGACGAAACCAAATTGCCCGTGGGGAGTGATAAATGTGACCATTAAGCGCGGCGATATTTATTACGCCGATTTAAGTCCCGTGGTGGGCAGCGAGCAGGGCGGGGTGCGTCCGGTACTTATTGTGCAGAATGATGTAGGCAACCGTTACAGCCCCACTGTCATCGCGGCGGCGATCACCAGCCAGCAGGATAAAGCGAAGCTGCCGACCCATATCCATGTGGACGGCAACGATAGCGGCTTGACCCGCAATTCCATCGTCCTGCTGGAGCAGATCCGCACCATTGATAAAAAGCGGCTGAAGGAGCGCATGGGCAGGCTGGACGATACCAGCATGGCAGAGATCGATACGGCGCTTTCCATCAGCTTTGGCTTACCGCACGGCGGCACTACATAGTGCCGCCCGCACTACATAGTGCCGCCCTTTTATATGAAATAAGGAAAGCCCCCCGACTGGAGAAATCGGGGGGTGTTTTTTAGTTCTTAGCGAACTTTCTCAATGGAGAATAAGAGATTATCTTATTTCTTCAGGGAGATGGCAGCGCCGGAAACCAGAGCAACAACAGCCAGAGCAGCAGCTACGCCAACAACATCGTTAGCGCCGGTGCCGGGGTTGGTGGTGGTGCCGGTGGTGGTGCCGGTAGAACCGGAAACGGTGATGGTATCCTTGGTAACCAGAACGGTGCTCATAGCAGGAACGGTGAAGCTCATAACACCATCAGTGGTGGTAGCAGCAACAGAGAGAACCTTGCCGTCAGCGGTCTTGGCATATACCTTGTAGGTCTCGTTAGCATCGGTGCCCAGAGGCAGGGTAACCTTAGCAGCAACGTTCCACAGGTTGCTGTACAGAGCCTTGATGGAGGTGCCGGTGTAGCCCTTATCCTTAGCGTCGAAGGTGATAGGATCGCCCAGAGCATAGAACTTCATGCCCTTGGTCAGGGTGTAGGTCATGCCGTTGAGCTCAACTTCCAGAGTAGCAACTTCCTTGCCAGCCTTGTTGGTCAGAGTCTTAACAACATTGATATTGCCGCCAAGAACATCGATCTTGTCGTCGCCCTCAGCAACGGTCAGCTCGTTGGTGGGGTAACCGAAAGCATAGGAGATATACTTCTCAGCCTTGTCAGCCTTGAAGACGGAAACGGCGTTGTAGCCGGTCGCCTTGAAGGAGATAGAGGAGATCTGGATATCAGCAACCTTGGTGTCAGCAGCCTTGGTCAGATCCTCTTTGAAGGTGATCTGATACTGATAGTGGGTGTCATCGGTCTTTACCCAGCCCTGAGACTTAACGAGCTCAGCGCCCTTAGCAAAGGTAACGGTAACAACGTTGTTAGCAGGAACGAACTTGCCGTCCTTGTCAACATAATAGTTGACCTTAGCGCCATCGAGGTTGATAGCGATGGTCTGACCGGGGTTCAGAACAGAATAGTTAGCAGCGGGGCCGTCGGGAGTCTCTACGGGCTTAGCGGGGTCAAGAATGATGACATCAGCCAGAGCCATGGTGCAGAGCATCATAACAGCGAGTACGAGTGCGAGTACTTTCTTCATGGTGAAATCCTCCTAAATTATTTTGGTTTCGGTGTGCGGCGTCTCCACCGCCGCTTACCATGGTTATTGTATTACATATTGTAACCAAATGCAACCCCTTTTTGCAATATTTAGGGGAGTAAATTGTAAATAATCCGTGAATTCCTCCAGCGATAGACAAATGTGTATGCATCAGGGACACAATTTGGTTACGAAGTTGTAACAGGTGTAACTTTTGGGGGCGGGGACGGGAAAATGCGGCGGCGCTTGACAAGATGTGGGCAACATGGTACTATCATAACGAGGGTGCGACCGGACAGCGGTTGGCTCCCCGCAAAAGTTTTAGGTTAAAAAATAACCGCTATCTTTGTGAGGGGTGGGCGGTTATTTTTGTGCTTGACAGTATCGATGCAAAATGGTACTATAATAACGAGGGTGCGACCGGACAGCGGTTGTCTCCCCCAGAATGATAGTTAAAAAATAACCGTCAGCTGTGGAAGGTGAGGCGGTTATTTTTTATTGCCTTGAAATAAAGCAATGACGCCGATAATTACCAAACAGAACGCAAAAAGCGCTTCGTATGTAACCATGCGCATCACCCCCTCCCTGCGGGACGGGGAAAACAACCGCCGACCGTGTGGTCGCACCATGCACATATTACCACACTCGACAGGATTTTACAAGCGGCTGCGCAGAGAAAGTTGGTGCGGCGCCGCACCGGAGCGGCGCAGGGCTGCCCTGAAAGGGTCAGCCCGAGGGAGCGGAGGGGCGGCGCCGTATTTGCGGATAAGGGAAAGTCCCCGCCGATGGCAGGGACTTTGTATTATATGCCGAGGTACATTGCCATGTACTGCTTGGCGCTGCGCCGCCAGCTGAAATCGCACTTGAGGGCGCGGGGAACCATTTCCGAGCGGTAGTCGCTGTAATAAAGGCCCATCGCACGGCGAACCGCACCCAGCATATCATCGGCATTGTAGCTCTGGAAGGTGAAGCCGCAGCCGCCGCCGGGGGTATCCCAGTCGATGATGGAATCCGCCAAGCCGCCGGTGCTGCGAACAATGGGAACGGCACCGTAGCGCAGGGCGATCATTTGGGAAAGCCCGCAGGGTTCGCTTTGGCTGGGCATGAGGAAAAGATCGGCGCCTGCATAAATGCAGCGGGAAAGCTCCGGCTTAAAGCCGCAGGTGAACGCCACCTGCTGCGGGTGCCGCCATTGCATCTCCGCAAAAAAGTCCTCGTACTGCTGCTCGCCGCTGCCCAGAATGACAACCTGCATACCCATGCGCAGCATTTCCTCCATGGCGTAGCGCACAAGATCGAAGCCCTTGTGGGTGACCAGACGGCTGACCATGGCAAGCACCGGGGTATCGGGCTGCTCCGGCAGATGCATCTGCTGCTGCAGGGCGGCTTTGCACACCGCCTTGCCCTCCGGCTTGCGAAGGGAGAAGTTTTCCGCCAGTGCGCGATCCTTGGCAGGATTGTAGCCGACGGTATCAATGCCGTTTAAGATGCCGCACAGCTTCCACTGCTTTTGCCGCAGGATCTCATCTAAGCCATGCCCGAAGTAGGGATCAAGGATCTCCCGCGCGTAGGTGGGGCTGACGGTGGAGATCCGCTCGCATTCCTCCAATGCACCCTTCATCATATTCAGGTCGCCGTGGAATTCCACCTTGCCCACCGCCCAATCCGGCAGACCGCAGACATCACGGGCGACATCTAAGCCGAACTGCCCCTGATACTGGATATTGTGAATGGTGAAAACGGTGTGCGTTTCGGAGAGCTTGGGCACACCGCGGTAGTAGACATTGAGATAGACCGGAATGAGCGCTGTCTGCCAATCGTTACAATGAATGACATCGGGCTCGTAATCGATATGGGTCAGGGTTTCCAGCACCGCCTTGGAGAAGAACGCGAAGCGCTCGGCTTCATCAAAGTAGCCGTAGATGCCGCCCTCCCGTTTGAAGTACTGCTCGTTATCGAGGAAATAATACTGCACGCCGCCGTACTGCATGGTAAAGACGCCGCAGTGCGCCACCCGCCACGAAAGCGGCACGCCAAAGCTGGTAAGGAAGGTCATACTGCTGCGCCACTGCAAACCGATGCTGCCGTAAAGCGGCAGAATCACACGGCACTCCGCATCTTCCTTTTGCAGGGCGGCAGGCAGGGAGCCTGCGACATCGGCAAGACCGCCGGAGGCGGCAAAGGGGCTGCATTCGCTGCAGGCAAACAGAATTTTCATACCGAGCCTCCTATTTATATATTATACACGGGTATCGCGCGGCAGATACAGCGGATAGCTGGCATATCCCGCCAGCCGGCGGTGATCTGCCACCAGCACGCTCTTATCACAGATGCAATAATCGAGATCGGCGCCATTGCCGATGTAGCTGCCCTGCATGATAATGGAATTTTTGACCACTGCGCCGTGACCGATGCGTGCGCCGCGGAATACGATGCAGTTTTCCACCCGTCCTTCGATAATACAGCCATCTGCCACAAGAGAATTGGAGACCGCAGCAGAAAGACCGTATTTGACGGGAACCTCGTCCTGCACGCGGGTGAAAACCGGACGGTCCATCGGGAACAGCGAGTTGCGGACGGCAGGATCGAGCAGGCACATGGAAATCTCGAAGTACGCCTGCATGCTATCCGCTGCACGGCAGAAGCCATCGTAACGGTAGCAGTAGATGGGCAGTTCTCTGCCCTTTTGGATCAGACAGGTATCCACAAAGGAATACTGGTTGAGGCTTGCCGCCTCGGTAACAAGCTGAATAAGCAGTTCACGATTGATGATATACATATTATTGAACATCAATTCGCCCTCGCCGCCGCGGGTGGCTTCCAGCAGCCTGCCGTCCTCGCCGGCGGAGACCATGACCGAGCTGTGGCTGTTCTCGGTGCAGATGAGGGTGATACCCGCCTCGTGCGCAATGTGGTATTCCAGTACATCGGAAAGATCCACTCCGCAGATCACATCGCAATCCGAAACGGCGATGTAATCCGCCTTGGACGCCTGCAGATAGCTTAAAATGCCTGCCATGGATTCCAGCGTGCCGCGGCTGTACCCAACGCTGCCCGCAGAGGAATAGGGCGGAAAAAAGGCGATGCCGCCCCGCTTGCGGGAAAGATCCCACTCCTTGCCGGAGCCGATGTGCTCCATCAGGGAGTGATAATTATTCTGCATGACCACGGCGACAGAATCAACGCCGGCGTGAGACATGCGGGAAAGCACCAGATCGACAAGGCGGTAACGGCTGGCAAACGGTACCGAGCCCATGGAGCGACGCGCGGTCAAGCCGCCCAGAGCACCATCGTGCGAATTGGAAAAGATAATGCCCGTCATTTTGTTGTTTGCCATGTTACAGCACCTCCTCAACATCTTCTTCCACCATGCTGCGTGCCGGAACGATAGCGCCCGCCCCGACCGTGACACCGGCACCGATGACGGTGACGCCCCACTGGTCCTTATCGGTCATCAGCTCGGGGCGCTCCCCGACATAGGCGCCGCGCCGGATCACGGCGTTTTCCGCCACGATAGCGAAGTGTACCTCGGCGCCCTCCTCTACCACGGCACCCGGCATCAGAATGCTGGAATCCACCACGGCGCCCTTTGCCACGTGAACGCCGGCGAACAGAATGGAGAAATCCACCTGACCGGCGATCTCACAGCCCTCGGAGACCATCGAATTCTGCACCGTGGCGCCGGCAGCGATGTAGTGCGGCGGCATACAGGGGTTGCGGCTGTATATTTTCCAGCTGGGATCGTAAAGATCCATCGGCACCTTGGGATCCAGAAGATCCATGTTTGCCTCCCACAGGCTGTCGATGGTACCGACATCTTTCCAGTAGCCCTCAAAGGAGTAGGCGACCAGTCTTTCGCCGGAGGCGAGCATCTTGGGAATGATGTTCTTGCCGAAGTCCTTTTCGGAGGCGGGATCGGCATCGTCCGCCAGCAGATACTCCCGCAGCTTTTTCCATGTGAAAATATAAACGCCCATGGAAGCAAGATTGCTCTTTGGCTGCTTGGGCTTCTCCTCGAACTCATAGACGGTGGTATCCTCGCGGGTATTCATGATGCCGAAGCGGGACGCCTCCTCCATCGGCACCTCAAAGACGGCAATGGTGCAGTCGGCGCCCATTTTTTTGTGGTGGTCCAGCATCTTGGTGTAGTCCATCTTGTAGATGTGGTCGCCGGAGAGAATGAGGACATATTCGGGGTCGTAGCGCTCAATAAAGGGGATATTCTGGCAGATGGCGTTGGCGGTGCCGGTGTACCAGTCGCTGCCGCTGCTTTTTTGGTAGGGGGGCAGCACGAATACGCCGCCATTCAGACGGTCAAGATCCCACGGCTGACCGTTGCCGAGGTATTCATTGAGCACCAGCGGCTGATACTGGGTGAGCACGCCCACGGTATCTATGCCGGAATTGACACAGTTGGAGAGCGGAAAATCAATGATGCGGTATTTACCGCCAAAGGGCACCGCGGGCTTTGCCAGCTTTTTGGTAAGGGCGTACAGCCGGCTGCCCTGACCGCCCGCCAGCAGCATGGCGACCCATTCTTTCTTCATAAACATCTGTTGTCACTCCTTCTCGGTGTTGATGGGTTCCAGTATGATGCAGCACAGCGGCGGGACATCAAGGGTGATGCTTTCCGCCCACTGCCCCAGCGGGGCCTCCTCGCTGCGGTAGACCGTTTCACAGTCGAAGCCCGCGCCGCCGTAGCGCTCCTCCTCGCTGCACAGCGCCACACGGTAGCTGCCTGCCTGCGGTACACCCATGCGGTACTGCTCCCAGCGGCTGGCGGCAAAGTTGCACAGCACCAGCGACTGCCTGCCTTTTTCATCGGCGCGGTAGTAGGTGATGACGCTGCGGGTGTTGTCATCGGCATTCAGCCAGCGGAAGCCCTCCCAGTTATCCTCCACCTGCCACAGGGCGGGGTGGGCAAGATAGTAATGGTTGAGCGCCCGAATGAAGTCGCGGGTTTTGCGGTGGCTGTCGTAATCCAGCAGCAGCCAGTCCAGCTCCTTGCGGTAGTCCCACTCGATGAACTGGGCGAATTCGCAGCCCATAAAGAGCAGCTTTTTGCCGGGGTGGGTCATCATGTAGCCCATAAAGGTGCGCAGCCCCGCAAATTTCTGATTGTAATCTCCCGGCATTTTTCCCAGCAGCGAGCCTTTCCCATGCACCACCTCATCGTGAGAGATGGGCAGAATGAAATTTTCGCTGAAGGCGTACATCATGCTGAAGGTGAGCTTATCGTGATTGTAGCTGCGGAAATAGGGATCCAGCGAGGTGTAGAACAGGGTATCGTTCATCCAGCCCATATTCCATTTGAAGTTGAAGCCCAAGCCGCCGACCTCCGGCGGGCGGGTGACCAAGGGCCACGCCGTGGATTCCTCCGCAATCATCAAAAAGCCCTGATGCTCGCTGAGCAGGGAGCTGTTCAGCTTGCGCAGGAACGCCACCGCCTCCAGATTTTCGCGGCCGCCGTTGACATTGGGCGTCCACTCGCCGTTCTGCCTGCCGTAATCGAGGTACAGCATGGAGGCAACGGCATCTACTCTTATGCCGTCGATGTGGTATGTATGCGCCCAGAAGTTGGCGCTGGAGACAAGGAAGCTCTGCACCTCGGTGCGTCCGAAATCAAAGACGCGGGTGCCCCAGTCCTTGTGCTCCCACTTGGCGGGATCGCTGTATTCGTAGCAGCACGCACCGTCATATTCGTAAAGGCCGAACTCATCTTTGGGGAAGTGCGCCGGCACCCAATCCATGATGACGCCGATGCCTGCCTCATGCAGGGCATCTACCAGCGCCATGAAATCGTGCGGGGTGCCGTAGCGGCTGCTGGGGGCGTAATAGCCCGTCACCTGATAGCCCCACGAGCCGTCAAAGGGGTGCTCGGTGGGGGGCAGCAGCTCCACATGGGTGTAGCCCATTTCGGTAAGATAAAGCGGCAGTTCCTCCGCCAGTTGCAGATAGGAGTAGAGGTTGCCATCGGCATTGCGCCGCCATGAGCCGATGTGCAGCTCGTATATATTGACCGGCAGACTGCGTGCGTCCTGATCGGCGCGCTGTGCCAGCCACTCGGCATCGTGCCAGCGGTATCCCGCCAGCCGGTAGACCTTGCTGGCGTTTTCCGGCGGAGTCTGGGTATGGAAGGCGTAAGGATCCGCCTTATAGAGCGTGCGCCCGTCCGCCGCAGTGATCTGATACTTGTAGCAGTCATAGTCGGCAGTCTGCTCCACCGTAACGCCCCACAAGCCCTGCTCATTCAGCCGGATCATGGGGTGGGCAGAGGCGTCCCAGCCGTTAAAATCCCCCACTACGCTGACCGCCGCCGCATGCGGCGCCCAAGTGCAGAATGAGGTTTTTCCATTTTGCTGCCGGTGCGCGCCCAAAAGCTCCCAAGCATGGGCATTGGTGCCCTGATGGAAGAGGTAGACCGGCATTTCCTTTGATTTGGTGATCCTGTTCATGATACCTGCATCGTCTCCTTTTCAAAAGGGATAACTGCCTGAGGGCGAAAAATAAAGTCCTTTTCCCCCACATGGTATTATAACATTCCTACCCAAAGCGGGCAAGGTATTTACGGGCTTCTTTGTTCAATTTTACAGATATCATACATTTTTCCGCCGTTTTGGTACATTTTGATGAAGCCTGCCAAATAGCGGCGGGAGCAAAGCCGCGGCTTGCCATTTTACCGGCAAAATGGTACACTAACAGGGAGCAAAAACACTTTACCCAAGGAGAAACCGACCATGTTTGTCGATCTGCATATTCACAGCTATTTTTCCGACGGCGCACAGACGCCGGAACAGGCAGCGCTGACCTGCCGCGATAACGCCGTGGGGCTGGCGGCGCTGTGCGACCACAACAGCTGGCTGGGCTGCGAGCGCTTTGCCGCCGCCTGCCATGAGCTGGGCGTCCAAACAATAAGAGGGGCGGAATTTGACTGCCGCTGGCAGGGGTATCACCTGCATATTCTGGGGTACGGCTTTACCCCCACGCCGGAGCTGGCGGCGCTTGCCCACCGCAGCCGCGAGCTGCTGCTGCAGATGAGCGTCGATCTCATCGAAAAGATGGCGCCGGAATACCCGCAGCTGGACCCCGCGGAATACCGCGACTACCGCTACGATGCCCTGCAGGGCGGCTGGGCGGGGCTGCACTACCTGTGGGAAAAGGGCGTGACCCGATCCCTAAGCGACGGCATGCCGCTGTATGCCCGCTACGGGCTGGATTACACCGCCTACCCGTTCCCGCGGGCGGAGGAGATCATTGCCGCGATCCAGCGGGCGGAGGGCGTGCCGGTGCTGGCGCACCCCTATAATTACTTTGGCAAGCTGGAGCTGGCAGCGCTTTTCGGCATTTACAACGAGCTGTGCGCCACGGGCTTGGGCGGGATAGAGACCTACTACCCCACCCACAGCAAGACCTTTGCGGCGCAGACGGCGCTGTTCTGTGAGAAAAAAGGGCTGCTGATCACCAGCGGCAGCGATGACCACGGGCTGTTTGCCCACACCGGCGGCTGGGAGCAGTACCGCATCGGCAGCCTGATGATGGAACCGCACCGGCTGCGGCTGGGCGACCTGCTGCCGCCGGAGGAGCTGCCGTAAGCCGGAATATGAGAAAGACTCCTCCGATGGCTCAGCGCTCGGAGGAGCTTTTTGCCGGCGTCTCATAAAAAATAAAGTCATCTACATCGCCTGCAACGGCGAACCAGCGCCCTTCCTGCTCGACGGCGTTTACAGTCTCATCTTCCATTGCTTCACTTCCTTTCTCCGGTCAACTTTCTTATTCTATGCCGCACAGCGGAAAAAGATACCCGAAACAGGGTGGCTACCGGAAAAAGAGACGGGAAAACTGATTGCACAGCCGTGCCGCCTTATGCTATGATAGAAGCGGAAAAAAGAAACTCGAAAAGGAGCTGCCGCATGGACTATAAGCAGAAATTCATTGAATATTACCAGAGCAATATCCGCCGCGAGGGCGCCGACCGTCTGCTGGAATGGCTGCAGACCACTGACTTTTTCACTGCGCCCGCCAGCACCCGCTACCACTGCGCCTGTGCCGGCGGTCTGGTACAGCACAGCGTGAATGTCTATGAGGTGATGATGGAAAAGCACTTTGACCCCGCCTGCGACAATGCGGAGAGCTTTGCACTGTGCGCCCTGCTGCACGATGTCTGCAAGGCGCAATTCTATAAGGTGAGCACCCGCAATGTGAAAAACGAGCAGACCGGACAATGGGAAAAGGTTCCCTATTACACCATTGAGGACGCCTTTCCCTACGGACACGGCGAAAAGAGCGTGTTCCTCATCGAGCGTTTTGTGCGGCTGAAGCCCGCCGAGGCAACGGCGATCCGCTGGCATATGGGCGGCTTTGACGATGCGGCAAGGGGCGGGAATTTTTCCATCAGCGTGGCGTATGATAAATACCCCATCGCCGTCAAGCTGCATCTTGCCGATCTGGAGGCAACCTACCTGCGGGAAAAGGAGACCAGCGCAGTCAATAAGTAAAGCCGGTGCTTGGCATAAAACGACTCCCCGACCATTCACGATCGGGGAGTCCTGCTGTATATCCGGTTAATTTCCGCCTTCGGCAATTACACGCGGCACACGCTTGGAGATGCCGCAGATGATCTCGTAATTGACGGTGCCTGCCCAGCGTGCCAGATCATCAAAGGTAACGCTTTCGCCGTTTTCGCTGCCTGCGGCAACTGCAATATCCCCCATGCGTGCCTCGGGGATATCGGTCACGTCCAGCATCAGCTGATCCATGCACACCCGCCCGATGACCGGCGCCCGCCTGCCATGCAGCAGCATCTCGGCGCGGTTGCTGAGGGATCGGGGATAGCCGTCGGCATAGCCGATGGCTACGGTGGCGATGCGGCGGGGGGCCGGGGCGGTGTACACCCGTCCGTAGCTTACCGTGGCGCCGGCGGGGATCTCCTTGACCATGGAAACGACGGTATAAAGCGACATGGCAGGGCGGATATCCAAAAGATCCTTCATGCAGGGGTCCGGATCCAAGCCGTATTGCGAAAGCCCCAGCCGGCACATATCCAGATGATAGGCGGGGTGCAGCAGCGTACCGGCGGAATTGCAGCAGTGCCGCAGCCCTACATTGACGCCCGCCGCCTGCAGACGGTTGCACACCTGCATAAACAGCGTGAACTGCCGCTCGGTAAAATCGCGGCTTACCTCGGTATCCTCATCGGCAACAGCAAAGTGGGTAAAGATGCCGGTGAGGTGCAGGCTGCCGCTTTGCGCCAACCGCTCCACTAAGGGGACGGTATTCTCGTTCTCGGCATCAAACCCCAGACGGCTCATGCCGGTGTCGATCTTAACATGGCAATCCACCGTACAGCCTGCGCGAGCGGCTTCGGCAGCCAATTGCAGGGCGTATTCCTCGCTGAACAGCGTCTGCGTAATGGTGTTGCTCGCCAGAATGGGGGCTGCGGCAGGGTCGGTATAGCCCAGCACCAGAATGGGGCGGTAGATCCCCTGTCGGCGCAGCTTCAGCGCCTCCTCCATGGTGGCGACGCCGAACCAGTCGGCACCCTCTTTTTGCAGCCGTGCGGCAACGGTGCCCGCCCCGTGTCCGTAGCCGTCCGCCTTAACAATGGCAAGGTAACGGCAGCCCTCCGACAAAAAGCGGCGAATGCTGTGATAATTGTGTGAAAGGGCGGAAAGATCGACTGCCGCCCAGCAGCGCTTATAGTCCATATCGGAACCTTCCTTTACGGGTGAATGAATTTGAGGCGGGTCATGGAATCATGGGATAATGGATATAGTATAGTCCCTCCGGCGGGAAATCGCAACCCGCAGGACATGAACTTTTTGCAAATTTCTGCCCATACTATTGATATTCTTTTAGAATGATCCTGCTTTGCAGTGAGGTGTTATGATGTCCTCCCCCGCCCCTTGCAGCAGCCGCATCGCCCGCATTGATGAAGTGCGGGGCATGCTTATCCTGCTGGTGCTTTTTTATCATCTCATTTACGATATCGGGCTGTTCTTCCCGGCGGCGCTGCCACACCTGTGGCTTCTGACCGATCGCTTCCGGCTGCTGCGGGCGGTGGTGCCGGCTTTTTTTATCCTGCTGTGCGGGGTGTGTACCCGCCTCAGCCGCAGCAACCTGCGGCGGGGGCTGTGCTGCGCTGCACTGGCATTGGTGATTCGGCTGATCAGCGGCTGGGTCAGTCCGGCGTGCCCCATTCGCTTCGGGATCCTGCACCTGCTGGCGCTGTGCCTGCTGCTGTGGGTGCCGCTGCACCCGCTTTTGGGCAGGCTGCCGCCATGGGTGGGGATTCTGTGCGGGGCGGTGGTGTTTTGGCTCGCCTTTCGACTGGAGCAGGGCACTTTTGCCGGCATTCCCCTGCCGGCAGCGTGGTGGGATCACCCGTGGCTTTTGTGGCTGGGGCTGCCCTGCCGCCGCGTTCTTTCGGCGGATTATTTTCCGCTGCTGCCATGGGGCGGGCTGTTCTGGGCAGGGTGCGCTCTGGCACGATATCTGTTTTCCTCGCCCTGTCTTGACCGCCTGCGGCAGAGCCGTTCCACCGGCATGGCTCGGCTGGGACGACACACGCTGGCGCTGTATCTGTTTCATCAGCCGGTGTGGTTTGCAGGTCTGTGGCTGCTGCGCACTCTGCGCGGGTAGATTTTATCTCCGCAGCGCCGTTACCATGGCAATGGCAAAGCCGCCCTCGTGCGAAAGGGAAAGCGAAAGCTGCCAGCCCGCCGCCAGTGCCGCTGCCGCACCGCTCAGGTTAAAATACGGAGCGCCCTCCGGCGTGTGGGCAACCGCAGCCTCCGGCAGCGACCAGCCGGAAAGTCCTGTCCCCATCGCCTTGCCGAATGCCTCCTTTGCCGCCCAAAGCGCCGCCGCCGTTTGGGCGGGCTGTGCCTGACGGCGGATATATTCCTGCTCTGCAGGGGCAAAGCATTTTTCCCAAAAGCCCTCTCTTTGCAGGCTTTTTTCCATGCGGCTCACATCGGTAATATCCACACCGTTACGCAGCTCCATCACGCTTTCCTCCCATTTCCTTTTTTTCTATGATAGCATAAAACTCCCCCTTGCAAAAGCCCCCCTGCCGTGGTAGAATAAATGCATTGAAATGCCGTGATCCGGTAAAGTACCCGTCTTTTCTCCGGTACAGAGAAGCGTCCCATGGCTGCGAGGGCGCACAGGGAAAGATGCGGGAAGTTCCCCGGGGAGCAGCGCCGCTGAACCAAAAAGTAGGCGGCGACGGGTTTGCCCTCGTTAGCGGGCAGTAAAGTGTGCGTCCCCTGCGGGACGTAAAGCTGGGTGGTACCACGGAGCATATGCGGCTTCGTCCCTGTTGCGGGACGGGGTCTTTTTTTCTGCCCGCCCGCCAAACTATTTCATTTCTAAACGGAGGGATCACTATGAAATCCGCACTGGAAGCGATCCGCGCACGCGCGCTGGAACGCCTGCAAAATGCCGAAGACCTTGCCGCGCTGGAGGAGGCGCGGGTACAGCTTCTCGGCAAAAAGGGCGAACTGACCGCCATTCTGAAAACGATGGGGCAGCTTTCGCCGGAGGAACGCCCCATGATGGGTCAGATGGCAAACGAAGTCCGTGCCGCCATAGAAGAAAAACTGGCTGACCGCGGCGCCGCGCTGAAAACCGCACTGGCGGAGCAGAAGCTCAAAATGGAGACCCTTGATGTGACCCTGCCCGGCAAGCCCGTGCGGGAGGGTCACCGTCACCCCTTAAACCTCGTGCTGGACGAGATCAAGGAGATCTTCCTCGGCATGGGCTTCGATGTGGTTTCCGGTCCCGAGGTGGAGCTGGATTATTACAACTTTGAGGCGCTTAACCTGCCGCCCGACCACCCCGCCCGCGACACGCAGGATACCTTTTACATCACTGATAAGGTGCTGCTGCGCACCCAGACCTCTCCGGTGCAGATCCGCACCATGGAGCAGCGCAAGCCCCCCATTCGCATCATTGCGCCGGGACGCGTGTACCGCAGCGACGCCGTAGACGCCACCCATTCCCCCATCTTCCATCAGATCGAGGGTCTGGTGGTCGATGAGGGCATCACCATGAGCGACCTCAAGGGCTGTCTGGAAACGGTCATCAAGCGCCTGTACGGCGAGGATTCCGTCGTGCGCTTCCGTCCGCACCACTTCCCCTTCACCGAGCCCTCCGCCGAGGTGGACGTGCAGTGCTTTGCCTGCCACGGCAAGGGCTGCCGCATCTGCAAGGGCGAGGGCTGGATCGAGATCCTCGGCTGCGGCATGGTACACCCCAAGGTGCTTGCCGGCTGCGGGCTGGATCCCGAAAAGTACAGCGGCTTTGCCTTCGGCATCGGTCTGGAGCGCATTGTCATGCGCCGCTTTGCCGTAGATGATATGCGTCTGTTCTATGAAAACGATACCCGTTTTCTGGAGCAGTTTTAAGGGAAAGGAGGGCAAGGAATTATGAATCTTTCGATGAGATGGCTGGACGAGTTTGTCCATGTGGATACCCCTATCCATGATTTTTGCGAAGCGCTTACCATGTCCGGCTCCAAGGTAGAGGGCTACGAAACCGAGGGCGCTGAGATAGAGAATGTAGTGGTCGGCAAGGTGCTGGCGATGGAGCGCCACCCCAACAGCGACCATATGTGGGTCTGTCAGGTCGATGTGGGCAAGGCGGAGCCGGTACAGATCGTCACCGGCGCGCAGAATGTCCATGTGGGCGATCTGGTGCCCGCCGCCCTGCACAAATCCCACCTGCCCGGCGGCGTGACCATCACCAAGGGCAAGCTGCGCGGCGAGGAATCCAACGGTATGCTCTGCTCGCTGAAGGAGCTGGGGCTGACCACCCACGATTTCCCCTATGCCATCGAGGACGGCATCTTCATTCTGCAGGAAGCCTGCGCCGTCGGCGAGGATATCCGCACCGCTATCGGCCTTAACGATACCGTCGTGGAGTTTGAGATCACCTCCAACCGCCCCGATTGCCTTTCCATCATCGGTCTGGCGCGGGAGACCGCCGCGACCTACCGCCTGCCGCTGCATCTGCACACCCCCGCGGTACAGGGCGCCGGCGGCGATGTAAACGAGCTGCTGCGTGTCCGCGTGGAAAACACCGAGCTGTGCCAGCGCTATATGGCGGCAGTCGTCCGCAACATCAAGGTGGAGCCTTCTCCCCGCTGGCTGCGGGAGCGCCTGCGTGCCTGCGGCGTCCGCCCCATCAATAATATCGTGGATATCACCAACTATGTCATGCTGGAATACGGTCAGCCCATGCATGCCTTTGACCTCAAGTATGTCAAGGACGGTCAGATCGTCGTGCGCAATGCCGCCGCGGGCGAGACCATCACCACGCTGGACGGCACCGTGCGGGAGCTTTCCCCCGAAATGCTGGTCATTGCCGATGCCGAAAAACCTAGCGCCGTAGCGGGCGTTATGGGCGGTGAGTACAGCGGTATCCACGATGACACCAATACCATCGTTTTTGAATCCGCCTGCTTTAAGGGCAGCAGCGTGCGCCTGACCGCCAAAAAGCTGGGGATGCGCACCGAATCCTCCGGTCGCTTCGAGAAAGGGCTGGACCCCATGAACTGCGAGGGCGCCCTGCTGCGCGCTCTGGAGCTGGTGGAGCAGCTGGGCGCTGGCGAGGTCGTCTCCGGCGTTATTGATATCGACCACGCCGACCACACCCTGCGCCGTGTTCCCTTTGATGCCGACTGGATGAACCGCTTCCTCGGCATTGATATCACCCGTGAGGAAATGGTGAACTACCTGCGTCCTTTGGAGATCGCCGTGGTGGGCGACGAGTGCATCGTCCCCAGCTACCGCGCCGATCTGGAGCAAAAGGCGGATATCGCCGAGGAAGTCGCCCGTATGTACGGCTACGACAAGATCCCCACCACTGCGCTGCGCGGTTCGGCGGAGGCGGTCGTCACGCCGGAGCAGGACTTCGAGCGCCGTATCAACAGCGCCATGATCGCCATGGGCTACGATGAGATCGTCACCTACTCCTTTATGAGCCCCAAGATGTACGATAAGATCTGCCTGCCGGCGGAAAGCCCCATGCGCAAGTCCGTCGTCATCACCAACCCCTTGGGCGAGGATACCTCCATCATGCGCACCACCGGTCTGCCCAGCATGCTGGATACACTGGCGCGCAACTACAATAACCGCAATCCGGAAGCCTGGCTGTACGAGATCTCCAGCGAGTACCTGCCCCGTGAGGGCGAGGATCTGCCGGATGAAAAGGCTGTCCTTATGATCGGCTGCTACGGCGGCGAGTCGGATTTCTTCACCCTCAAGGGCACCGTGGAAAGCCTGCTTTCCCGCCTTAACCTGCCCCGTGCCGATTATACCGCCGTTTCCACCCACCCCAGCTACCACCCCGGTCGCTATGCTGTGCTGACGGTCGGTGATGTGGAGATCGGCTCGGTGGGCGAGGTTCACCCCAAGGTGCTGGAGAACTTCGGCATCGGCTGCCGTGCCTGGGTCGCACGATTGGATATCGCCCGTCTCTTCGCCGCGCGTCTGCCGGAGGCGACCTATCACGCCCTGCCCCGCTTCCCCGCCTCCACCCGCGATCTTGCCGTCATCTGCGATGACAGCCTGCCCGTCGCGGTCATCGAAAAGACCATCACCGGCGCTGTGGGCAATATTCTGGAGCAGATCAAGCTGTTTGATGTGTACCGCGGCGCCCCCGTCCCCGCCGGCAAAAAGAGCGTTGCCTATTCGCTGGTGCTGCGTGCCGCCGACCGTACCCTGACCGTGGAGGAATGTGACAAAGCCATCGAAAAGGCACTGAACGCCCTTTCCCAGTACGGCATCACGCTGCGCGCCTAAAAATATTGCAGGGAGAAAACCGCCCCTTTGCGGTTTTTCTCCTTGTATTCCCCCGCGCTTTACGCTACAATATAGGTAAGTGCTTTGCGAAAAAGCCCATACCGAAGGGAGAGTGACCATATGGCAAATACCGAACCGACCATTTCCTTTTCCATCAAGGAGGATCGGGAAAAGGAGCTGAAAAAGACGCTGACCACCGTGTATGAGGCGCTGCTGGAAAAGGGCTACAATCCCATCAACCAGCTGGTCGGCTATATCCTCAGCGAAGACCCCACCTACATCACCACCCACAATAACGCCCGTGGGCTGATCCGCCACATCGACCGTGACGAGCTGCTGCAGATCCTGCTGCGCAGCTATCTGGAGCGTTAAGCGCCTCTCCCCTATCCTACCAAAAAGGAGGTCCAGCCCCATGGAAAACATGCTGGAATATAAGGGCAAGCCGCTGGTGCGCAGCGGCAATACCCTCTACTACGGCGACCCCGCGGAAAGCTGCGTCGCCATGCTCAAGATCCTGACCACCAAGGACGACGCCGAAAAGACCGCCGACCGTGTGCTGGTGCAGATCCTCTCCACCGATGAGACGCTGCCCCCCAAGGATCGCATGATCAAAAAGACCGAAAAGAACGGTCTGTACGAGGCGCTGAATATTGCCTCTATCTGGCTGGAGCGTTCCCTGAACCCCACTGCCTGAAAAATCCCGCAAAAAGCCCCCGAGCGCCATTTCTCCGGTGTTCGGGGGTTCTTTTTCGGTTATTCAGCTTTGGTCATTCAGCTTTTGGGGGACTTGCAATAAGATATTTGATGAGGATCCCCTGACTGCTGAACATCTCCTCGTGCTCGGTGCGGGGACTTTCCGCCGGCGTGCCCTCGCGGTGCAGGTCGTGGGTGCAGTAATCCAGCGTCCAGCCCGCCTCCTCCAGGTAGCTCAGCGACGCCATAAACAGGTCGTCGTCATCGGTCTTAAAGTAGAGCTTCGCTTCGGGGGTCATCAGCTTCTGGTAGCGCTCCAGCTGGCGCGGGTGGGTCAGCCGGTGCTTGTGCTGGCGGCACTTGGGGCAGGGCGGGCAAAAGTTGATGTACACCTCGTCAAAGCGGTCGTTCTCGTCCATGATCAGCAGAATCCGCTCGATATCCACCGCCGTCATCAGCAGGTTATCCATCGGCAGCCCCGCCGCGGCGTAGGCTTCCTCCGCCTTGCGCTTTGCCAGCACCAGCATCTCGCTTTTCAGGTCCAGCGCCACATAGTTTTTTTCGGGGTGGGCAGGCGCCATCTGCGCCAGAAAGCCGCCCTTGCCGCAGCCCAGCTCCAGCGCCATCGGCTGCCGTCGGGAGAAGCGCTCCGCCCAGTGACCGCGCAGCTTTTCCGGCTCGTCTATATAGTATTCCCATGCCGCCAGCTCGGGGCGGGCTTCGGGGTTATATCGAATACGCATTGTTTTTCGTCTCCGCGGTCAGGTCAGGTTCTTGGCGTTCAGCGAGGCAAAGCCCTCGCCCAGCACCTCGTTTACATTGGTCGTTATCAGGAATGCCTTGGGGTCGTACTGCCGGATCAGCTCCCGCAGGCGGGGGTATTCATTGTTGCGCACCGCGCACAGCACCACATGGCGCTCCGCGCCGCTGTAGGCACCGGTGGCGTTCAGCAGGGTGGCGCCGCGCCCCATCTTTTCCATAATGCCCTTGGCAATGGCGGTGTGCTCATCGCTGACGATCAGCACCATGCGTCCGGTGTTCTGACCGCCCATAACGGTATCGATCACGCTTCCGCTGACATAAATGGCGATCAGCGCGTAAAGACCGGTCTCGATGTTCTTAAAGACCACCATCGAAGCCGCGACGATCACCGCGTCCACCGCGATCATCGTCTTGCCGATGGGCATAAAGGGCCAGCGCCGCTGCAGCAGCCGGCTGACGATATCGGTGCCGCCGGTGGTGGAACCGCGCAGGAAAACCAGCGCCACCGCAATGCCGATGCACACACCGCCGAACAGCGCCGCCAGTATCTTATCTCCGGCGTAGGCGGGCAGGTAGGGCGCCACCAGATCCACCAGCACCGACCACACCAGTATGGTTTTCAGGCTGTGCAGGGTAAATTCATGCCCCAAAAAGCGCCACGCCAACAGCAGCAGCGGAATATTGACGCAAAAGATGGTGGTACCCATCGGAATTTCAAACAGGTAATTCAGAATGACCGCCACACCGGACATTCCGCCGGGCGCAATGTCATTGGGGTTCGCAAAGCAGTTAAGACCTACCGCGTAGATCAAGCCGCCCACTATATCCATCAGGAGATCCATCGGCAGCCGTCGCAGCCATTCACGGTTCTTCATCGTCCCGTCCTCCGTTTTCAGTTCTGTTCCTTCTGTGCCGCTATCGTCTCAAAAAGCTCCCGCAGGCGCTCCCGTTCGCCGTTCAGGTACAGGTAGCCAAACAGCGCCTCCAGACCGGTCGCCTTGGCGTAATCGCTCGCTTTGGCGTTCTTCGGCGGGTGCGCGCCGCCGTTCCTGCCGCGCCGGTATATCGCCTGCTCGGTCTCGGTCAGCAGCGGGGCTATGCGGTCGTAGGCGGCCGCCTGCGCCGCAGCATTTACATATTCCACCGCCATGCGGTGCAGCTCCCCCACCGGTCGGCTGCCGCCGTGTGCCAGCCGCTCCCGCACCAGCAGGCCGTACACCCCGTCCCCCACAAAGGCAAGATCAAGGGCGGCAAGCTGCCGCGGGTCAAAGTTTTTGTTCTCGGTCATATCGTCACTTCACATATTCAAATTCAAAGTCGAGGATACTAACGGTATCGCCCTCCTGCACGCCCATCTCCTCCAGCTTTTTGATGATGCCGCTTTGGATCAGCACCCGCTGGAAGTATTGCAGCGATTCGTAGTCCTCCATATTTACACCGGCAAGCGCATTGGCAAGCCAATCTGCCTTTACCACATACACGCCGTCCACCACCTCGATGGTAAACTGGTTGCGTCGGGCGGACTTCATGCGTTCCTCCTCGGTGATGGGCTGCGGCTCGTACCGCACAATGGGCGGCAGCTTGGCAAGCTCCGCCGCAATCGCCTGTACCAGCTCCTCGGTGCCCTGGCGGGTGGCGGCACTGATGGGGAAGAATCGGTAGCCCTCCCCCTCCACATAGTCGCGGAAGGTCTTTATCTGCTCCTCGGTTGCCATGTCGCACTTGTTGCCCGCCACCAGCATGGGGCGCTCCGCCAGCTCGGGGTTAAAGCGCCGCAGCTCGGTATTGATGGTTTTGAAGTCCTCGATGGGATCGCGCCCCTCGATACCGGATATGTCCACCACATGAACGATGAGTCGGCAACGGTCTACATGGCGCAGGAACTCATGTCCCAGCCCCAGTCCCTCGCTGGCGCCCTCAATAAGTCCGGGGATATCCGCCATGACAAAGCTGGTCTCGGCATCTACCCGCACCACGCCCAGCACGGGGGTCAGGGTGGTGAAGTGGTAATTGGCGATTTCGGGCTTGGCGGCGCTTACCACCGAGATCAAAGTGGACTTGCCCACATTGGGGAAGCCGCACAGCCCCACATCGGCAAGGAGCTTTAATTCCAGCTCCACTTCAAAGCGTTCGCCGGGATAGCCGGGGCGCGCAAACCGCGGGATCTGTCTGGTCGCCGTGGCAAAGTGCTGGTTGCCCCAGCCGCCCTTGCCGCCGCGTGCCACCACCACCGGCTCATCGCCGGAAAGATCCGCCAGTACACGACCGCTTTCCGCCTCCCGCACCACAGTGCCCTTGGGCACCTTAATGACAAGGCTTTCGCCGGTTCTGCCGCTGCACCGTGCGCCACTGCCGTTCTGTCCGTTTTCGGCGGCGTATTTCTTTTTGTAGCGGAAGCCGATCAGGCTGCTCATATTGGTATCCGCCTGGAAGATGACATCTCCCCCGCGTCCACCGTCGCCGCCATCGGGGCCGCCCGCCGCCACAAACTTTTCCCTGTGGAAGGAGACTGCGCCGTTGCCGCCGTCCCCCGCCTTAATGGAAATTTTCGCTTTATCTACAAACATCTTGTTCCTCGCTTTTATCTTCTCTGCCGTTATGGGGATTTTCCCCCAAAGGCGCGGCAGTTATCCCTTACAAGAACAAATCCCGGGGTTTTCACACTCCGGGACCTTGTCTTTGTGCCAAATTATTCAGCAGGGTAAACGGAAACCTTCTTGCGCTCTTTACCCATGCGCTCAAACTTGACGCGACCGTCAACCAGAGCGAACAGAGTATCGTCGCTGCCGATCCCTACGTTCTCACCGGGATGAATGTGAGTGCCTCTCTGGCGGACCAGAATGTTGCCAGCCAGGACAGCCTGACCGTCAGCACGCTTTACGCCCAGACGCTTGGACTCAGAATCACGGCCGTTCTTGGTAGAACCCATACCTTTTTTATGAGCCATAAATTACACCTCACCTTTCTCCTCAGTTTTCTTTGCTGCGGTCTTCTTGGCAGCGGGCTTCTTCTCGCCCTCCGCCTTGGGAGCGGCAGCCTTCTTGGCAGTGGTCTTCTTCTCACCCTCAGCCTTGGGGGCAGCGGCTTTCTTGGCGGCGGGCTTCTTCTCACCCTCAGCCTTGGGAGCGGCAGCCTTCTTGGCGGCGGGCTTCTTCTCGGCGGGCTTTTCCTCGCCGGCAGCGCCTACGGCAGTGATCTCTACCTTGGTGTAGGGCTGACGATGACCCATCTTGCGCTTGCTGTCCTTCTTGGGACGGTAGGTCATCACGGTGATCTTCTTCGCCTTGCCGTTCTTGAGCACCTTGCCGCTTACGGTCATGCCCTCTACATAGGGGGTGCCGAAGGTTACGGTGTCATCGCCGACTGCAAGAACCTTCTCGAAGGTCACGGTCTCGTCGACTTCGGCGTTCAGCTTTTCGATGAACAGCACATCGCCGACCTTTGCGGTGTACTGTTTGCCACCGGTTTCAAAGATTGCGTACATATTGTGTAGCCTCTTTCTTTAATCTCGCTGCGAAAAACAGGCGGCGACCCTCGCGGGGACACACTTAAAAAAGCCCGTCGCATGCGGCACTTGATATTTTAGCATATCCCACACGGCTTGTCAAACGGTTTTGCGCGGTTTTTCCGCTGTTTCAGCGGGTTTTGTCCGGATCGGGGGAGGCTTTTTACTCCCTTCCCCCAAAGGCGATCTTCACCGGCTCGTCCGCCGGTCTCTCACTCGCCCAGCGGATCTCGCCCTGCTGCACGGTGAGCAGCAGCGGCTTGTCCCCATGAGTCAGTTCCTCGCCGTGATAGGCGCCGTCCGCCGGCACTGCCATCTCCGGCGGCAGCCGCAGGCTCAGGAATTCCCCCTGCCGCACAGGTTTGCCGCCTACGGTGTAGGGCGTCCCCAGCAGCGCCGCCGCCTGTTCGGTATCGCCCTCGGCAAGGCAGCGCCGGATTCGGCTGGAGCTGACCGGCTCATTTTGCCACAGCACCGGCGCCAGCGCCGTCACTGTTATTCCTCTCGGCTCCGCCAGCTCCCGCAGCAGGGTCACATTTCCCGCGCCCTTTTTGCCAAAGCGGTAGTCCTCGCCGCACACTACGCCGCGGCAGTTCAGTACCTTCCGCAGTATCTCCTCTACAAACCCCTCCGGCGAAAGGTTATAGAAGCTCTCAAACGGCGGGCAAAGCACCAGCTCCACCCCCAGCTCCTCCATCACACGGTAACGCTCCTCGGCGCTTTGCAGCAGCTTTACATCGCTTTTGCTCACCGTCCGGTCGGTATGGTGCGGCGGCTCAAAGGTGAAAACCGCACATTTGGCGCCCTGCGCGTGCGCCTGTGCGCGCGCTTCGGCTATCACGGCGCGGTGCCCGCGATGAACCCCGTCAAAAAAACCCAGCGCTGCCACGGTGGGCTGCTCGCTGCGGCGGGAAAGGTCGTGGAAGATCAGCAATTCGGATTCTCCTTTGTGTAAAACAGCTTGATGATCTGCAACTCTGCGATGCTGCGTTCAATGTGTGCCAGGGCTAAAAAGCGGTCCTCGCCGTAGACCCTTACGGTGTCTCCCTCGGCAGGGATCTTGATGCGGTTGGTATCCAGTCTTATCCCGTCCAGGAACATCTTGGTCTGCTTCGGGGAAAGGAAGATGCTTTTGTACTGCCGGAACGCCGAGTCTACCGGCATCAGCAGCTCCTCAAAGCGTCCCTCATCGGCGGCGGCTTTCAGCTCCTCCAAGGTGTGACAATCCGCTGTGGTAAAGCCCAGCGTTTCGGTACGGCGCAGTGCTGTCAGCATACCGCCGCAGCCCAGCGCCTCGCCGATATCGTGGCAAAGGGTGCGGATATAAGTCCCCTTGGAGCAGGCAACATCAATGACGCAGGTTCTTTCCGCTTCATCAAATTCCAGCAGCTCCAGCCGGTGAATGGTCACCTGACGGGTGGGGCGCTCCACCTCTTTGCCGGCTCTTGCCAGCTTGTACAGCCGCTGCCCGTCCACCCAGACGGCAGAATACATCGGGGGCAGCTGGTCTATCGTTCCCCGCAGCGGCACCAGTGCCGCCTCCAGCGCTTCCCTCGTCACCGGCTTTTCGCTGGTGGCAAGGATATTGCCGGTGCAGTCCTGGGTATCGGTGGTCACCCCAAAGCAAATGGTCGCCGTGTAGCGCTTATCCTGCACCGGCATCAGCTCCATTGCCTTGGCGCTCCGTCCGAAAAACAGCGGCAGAACGCCGGTCGCCATGGGGTCAAGGGTGCCGCCGTGCCCGATCTTGTGGCAGTCGGCAATACCGCGCATCTTCGCCACCACGTCAAAGGAGGTCCAGTCCTGCGGCTTATCGACGCAGAGGATCCCTTCCAACTGGCGGGAATGGTGTGTTTTTTTCATGCAGTCTCCTTCGGCAGGTGTTTTATGGCTTCCGCCACCAGTAGTCCGGCGGCTTCCTCCACCGACGCTTTGATGGTGCAGCCGGCAGCAAAACGGTGTCCGCCGCCGCCAAACACCTTGGCGATCTCATCGGCATTCACCGGTTCCTTGCTGCGCAGCGAGACATGACATTCGTCCTCATGCTCCTTGATGGTGATACCCAACAGCACCCCCTCTATCTTACGGGGAATGCCCGCTACGTCCTCCAGCTCCTCGCCGGTCACGCCGGTGGCGGCACGGACGGCAAGCGTCACCGGCATTACGGCAATGCGGTCATCGGCATAAAACTGCAGGGCGGACATCATTGCCGCCTCCGCCAGCACCTTTGCCTTGCTTTCGCTTTCAAAAATGCGGGTATTGAGCCGGGCGGTATCCACGCCGCTTTCCATGATCTCCGCCGCCAGCCGCATACTGCCGGCAGAGGTATTGCTGTACCGGAAGCCGCCGGTATCGGTGGCAAGACCGGTGTAGATGCACTCGGCGATCCTGCCGGAAACGGGCAGCCCGATGGCTTTGATGATCGCTGCCACCGGCTCGGCGCAGGCGCCGGCTTCGCCCCACAGACAGGTCTGGGCGGCGTAGTCACTGTTGCTGGGGTGGTGGTCAATGCAAAGATCCACCATTTTCCCGTATTTTTCCTCCAGACCGCCCAGCATACAGGCAGTCGCCACATCTACGGCAACGACATATTCCGCCGGAACAAACAGCACATGGCTGGGGGTATAGTCGGGGTAAAGGTATTCGTACATTTTCGGCAGCGGATCGGCACACAGCACCCGTACCTCCTTGCCCAGCGTTTTCAGGGCATAGTACAGGGCAAAGGCACTGCCCACCGTATCCCCATCGGGGCGGCGGTGGCACAGCAGGGTGATATTATCCCGCTGCATCAAAAGCTCCGCGGCACGGGAAACGGAAAGGTTCTCCTTCATTCCTCGGTCTCCCCTTTCGCTTCGTCCTCCTCCGGCACGATCTCCCGCAGCAGGTGGCTGATATGCACACCGTATTCGATGGAATCATCGGCGATGAACTGGAATTCCGGCGTGTGGCGCATTGCCAGCCGGCTGCCGATCTCCCGACGGATATAGCCCGCCGCACTTTTTAAGCCCTTGACCGATTCCTGTGCCTTTTCCAGCCCCGACAGTGAGCTGACATAGACCTTGCAGCAGGAGCCGTCGCGGGAAAGCTCGGTGCGGACGATGGAAAGCATAGGGTCGATGCGGGGATCTTTGAGCGACCGGAAAATGGCAGTCAGCTCCCGATGGATATCCTCGCCGTGACGAGCGTTTTTATAATTCGGCATGATGCGCCCTCCTTTTGTTTTTTCTGTAAACGGCAAGGGGCAGCCGGATAATGCTGTTATCCGACCGCCGACAGTGCCTTTTGGGGGTTATTGCTTGATCTCACGGATCTCGTAGGCTTCAAAGATATCGCCGTTTTTCAGGTCGCTGAACTTCTCCAGCGTGATGCCGCACTCGTAGCCCTGTGCCACTTCCTTGACATCGTCCTTAAAGCGGCGCAGCGACGCCATCTTATCATCGGCGATAATAATGCCATCACGGACGACACGGATATTGGCGGAGCGAACCATCTTGCCGTCCAGCACATAGCAGCCGGCAACGGCGCCAACACCGGTGATCTTGTAGACATTGCGGATCTCGGCACGGCCCAGATCGACCTCCTCGGTCTTGGGCTTCAGCATACCCTTCATGGCTGCCTCGATCTCCTCGATGGCATCGTAGATGATGCGGTAGAGGCGGATCTCGACGCCGTCCCGCTCGGCATTCGCCTTGGCGGTGGGGTCGGGGCGGACATTAAAGCCGACGATGATGGCGTGGGAGGCGTTTGCCAGCATGACATCGCTTTCGCTGACGGCACCAACGGCGCCGTGAATAACGCGGACGCGGACTTCATCGTTGGAGAGCTTTTCAAGGGACTGACGGACAGCCTCCACCGAGCCCTGTACATCGCCCTTGACGATGACGGGCAGCTCCAGCACCTCGCCCTCGCTGATATGCTCAAAGAGGTTATCCAGTGTGACCTTCTGGTAGCGCTTGAATTCTTCCTCTTTCTGCTCCATGCGGCGCTTTTCTACCAGCTCACGCGCCAGCTTTTCATCTTCAACGGCATTGAAGATATCGCCGGCGGCAGGCACTTCGGCAAGACCGGTGATCTCCACGGGGCAGGAGGGACCCGCCTCCTCGACCTTCTGACCCTTATCGTTGGTCATCACGCGCACACGGCCGACAGCCGTACCAGCAATGATGGCTTCGCCGGAATGCAGCGTACCGGTCTGAATGAGGACGGTAGCGACGGGACCGCGACCGGTATCCAGCTTGGCTTCGATGACCGTACCCTTTGCCATACGGTTGGGGTTGGCGGTCAGCTCCATGGTATCGGCGACCAGCAGGATCATCTCCAGCAGGTTATCCAGCCCCATGCCGGTCTTGGCGGAAACGGGGACGCAGATGGTATCGCCGCCCCACTCCTCGGGAACCAGCTCGTATTCGGTAAGCTGCTGCTTGATCCGCTCGGGGTTCGCTTCGGGTTTATCCATCTTGTTGATGGCGACGATGATGGAAACGCCAGCTTCCTTGGCGTGGTTGATGGCTTCTACCGTCTGGGGCATGATGCCGTCATCGGCGGCAACGACCAGTACGGCAATATCGGTGACCTGCGCACCGCGGGCTCTCATCGAGGTAAAGGCGGCGTGACCGGGGGTATCCAGGAAGGTGATGGGACGACCGTCCACCTGCACCTGATAAGCACCGATGTGCTGGGTGATGCCGCCCGCTTCGCCGGAGACGACGCTGGTTTTACGAATGGCATCGAGGATAGAGGTCTTGCCGTGGTCGACATGGCCCATGACCACGACGATGGGGGGACGGGGCTCCTGCGCCTCCTCCTTATCCTCCACCTCAAACAGGCGGTCCTCGATGGTGACGACGACCTGCTTGGTGACCTTGGCGCCGATCTCCATGGCGACAAGGGAAGCGGTATCAAAGTCGATGACATCGCTGATGGAAGCCATAACGCCCAGACCCATCAGCTTCTTGACGATCTCGCTTGCCTGCACCTTGAGGGTGAGCGCCAGCTCGCCGACGGTCATTTCCTCGGGCAGGGCGACCTCCAGACGCTGGCGGCGCTGACGCTCCAGCTCCAGACGGCGCATCTTTTCCTCCTCCCGCTCCTTGCGGCTGAGGACAGGCTTGCCGCGGCGGGCGGATTTCTGGTTGAGCTTCTGCTTTTTGGCGAAGTTGTCCTTCATGTTGCCGGCGGGCGCGATCTGCTCGTAGCGCTCGTTGTATTTATCCAGGTTGACCTCGCTGGTACGCATATCCACGGTGGTGCGGGTCACGGTATTGGCGGTAAAGGTATTCTCGCCCTTGGGGCCCTTCTGCTTGGGCGCCTGCTGGCGGATCTCGATGGGCTTGCGGGGGGCGGCGGGCTGCTGGGAAGCAGCGGGCTTCTCGGCAGGCTTGGGAGCGGGGGCGGCGGGCTTCTGGTTCAGGTTGGGACGCAGACCGTTGCCCTGCGGACGGTTGTTATCGCGGTTATTATCGCGATTGTCGAACCGGCGGTCGCCCTGCGGACGGTTGCCGTCAAAGCGGCGATCTCCCTGAGGACGGTTATTATTGCCCTGCTGGGGGCGGTTATTATCACGATTATCAAAGCGGCGGTCGCCCTGCGGACGGCTTTGGTTATTGCCGCCCTGCTGGGGACGGGCGGGCTGCTGGGAGGCAGCAGGCTTCGGCGCCGGCGCGGGGGCAGCGGGCTTCTCCACAGGCTTGGGAGCGGGGGCGGCGGGCTTTTCCACAGGTTTGGGAGCGGGGGCGGCGGGCTTTTCCGCAGCCTTTTCCACCGGCTTTTCCGCCGGTTTTTCCGCGGGCTTCTGCATCTTTTCGCCCAGCTTGAAGTATTCACCGAAATCGGCAACGGCGTGCTGCTTGGTAAAGTGCTCGAACACAAAATTCAATTCATCGCCGGAAAGCACGGTCTGGGACTTGCGTGCCTCGCCGCCGAAGCGCTCCTGCAGCAGCGTCATCAGCTCTTTGCCGTTCAGGTTCAGGTCGCGGGCGACCTCGTGCAGTTTAACTTTTTCTATCATCTATCCAGATCCTCCTCATCGTCACTTAACATTGCCCGGATACCACAGGCGAAATTCTCATCGCAGACCGCCGCGATTCCGGCGGCTTTGCCGGTCACGGCGGATAGGGTCTGCATCGTACAGGGAAGGGAGCGTACCGGTATGTCCTCCGGCAGCCGGTTCCTCAAACGCTCGGCGCTGCGGGGCGATAAGTCCTCCGCCAGCAGGATAAGGGCGGCTTCGCCCCTGCCCGCCTTTTCCAGCACCGCCTCCATGCCGGTACACAGTTTACCGGCGCGGCGGCACAGCGAAAGCATTCCCAGCGTCTTTTTGACGGTCGCTTCATTCATGGGCGGCATTCAGCTCCTCTTCCAGTTTTGCCATCACCTCATCGGGTACGGGGCATTGGAAGGCGCGTTCCAGCCTTTTTGCCTTCTGCGCCTTGCGGAGGCACTCGGCATTGCGGCAGAGATAAGCGCCGCGTCCCGCCATTCTTCCGGTGAGGTCCACATGGATCTCTCCCTGCGGAGTATGGACGATGCGTACCAGCTCCTTTTTGGGGAAATGCTCGCCGCAGCCGGCGCACATTCTTACCGGTATTTTCTTTTGCTGCACGGTGGGTGCCTCCTTTCTTTTCTCAGTTATGCTTCCTCACGAGGGAGGGGTTCTTCTTCGCCGTAGAAGCCGCTTTCGGGACGGATATCGATCTTCCAGCCGGTGAGCCGCGCGGCAAGGCGGGCATTCTGACCCTTATTACCGATGGCGAGGGAAAGCTGATGATCCGGCACGGTGACACGGCAGCTGTGGATATCGGCATCGAGGATCTCGACACCGAGCACGGTGGCGGGAGACAGCGCCGCGGAAATGTAGGCGGTGGGGTCATCGCTGTAATTGACGACATCGATCTTTTCGCCGCCCAGCTCCTCCACGATAGCATTGACACGGGCGCCCTTGGGACCGATGCAGGCGCCGATGGCGTCCACATTCTCATCGCGGCTGGAGACCGCCAGCTTGCTACGGGAACCCGCCTCGCGGGAGATGGAGCGGATCTCGACGGTGCCGTCGTAAATTTCGGGGACATTCATCTCGAACAGTCTCTTGACCAGTCCGGGGTGGGTGCGGGAGATCATCAGGCGGGGACCCTTTTCGGTATTCTGCACATCGACCACATACACCTTGATGCGCTGACCCTCGGTGAAGGTCTCATCGGGGATCTGCTCGGTCTTGGGCAGCACGGCTTCGCTGTTGCCGATCTCCAGCGTGACATTGCCGCGGACGGGATCGACCCGCAGCACCTTGGCGGAGACGATATCGTGCTGACGGCTCTCGTACTCCTTCAGCAGCAGTCCCTTTTCCGCCTCACGGATCCCCTGATGGATCGAGGACTTTGCCGCCTGCGCCGCGATGCGTCCGAACTTTTTTGGGTCCAGTGCGACCTCCAGCACCTGACCGGCGGTGATGCCGGACTGATACTTGGCGGCATCTGCCACGCTGATCTGGGTGGTGGGGTCCTCGACCTCCTCCACAACGTCCTTGCGCAGCGCCACATAGAAGCGACCGGTCTCGGGGTCGATCTCCACGACGCTGTTTTCGCTGTTGAAGGGGTCTTTCTTGATCGCCTGCGCAATGGCGGTCTGGATCTTTTCGATCATGTAATCCACCGGTATGCCCTTTTCCTTTTCCAGCAGCTTCAGGGCATCAAAGAGGTTGAATTCCTCCTGCTGTTTCTTCTTGGCTCTTGCAGCGCTCATTTTCCTATTCCTCCACTAAAATCATTATACAAACGGATAAACGCAGTCTCGCCGCGTTCCACATTCATTTCGGTCTCCTCGTCCAGCAGCAGGGTCAGCACGCCATCGGCGTAGGCGGTCAGGGTGCCGATGAAATCCCGCACGCCCTCCACCGGACGAATGAGCCGCACCAGCAACTGCTCGCCCATCAGCGACTCGAAGTGCCAGTCACGGGTAAGCTGCCGCTCGATGCCCGGGGAGGACACCTCCAGCGTGTAGCTGCCCTCGATGGGATCGGCGGCGTCCAGCGCCTTTTCCACGGCGCGGGAAAACGCCTCGCAATCGTTGATATCAATGCCGCCCTCTTTATCGACATAGTAGCGCAGATACCAGCCGCTGCCCTCCTTTTCGTAGACGACGTCCCACAGCAGCAGTCCCATTTCATCGAGTATGGGCTGTGCCAGCTCCTCCGCGACCGCCGCGGTGTTCTTTTTCGCCATTGACTTGCCTCCCCTAACATAAAGGAAAGAGCGGGTCGCCCCACTCTTTCCTTTCTACTAACTATTACAAATATGACTATACCACAAAGGGCGGGGCTTTGCAAGCACTATTTTGCACAAAAAAGGCTGTTTTAACGCCCAAACAGGCGTTTCCCCCGCCAAAAATCAGCCGGTATACTCCTCGCAGCGGTAGCGGGGCTTGCCCTTGCTCTTTTTGCCGTATTCGATGGCATGCTGCGGACAGCCGCAGATGCACGCCATGCAGTGGGTGCAGCCCTCTCCCCAGCGGGGTCTGCCCTGCTGCATCACGATGCAGTTGGTAAAGCACATTTTGGCGCAGCGTCCGCAGCCCGTGCAGGCGGCGGTGGTGTAAAAGGGCTTGCTTTTGATGCAGAAGCGGTAGAAAAAGCGGTTGATGATGCCGCTTTTCAGCCGGTCGGTAAGGGTGACGCGCCGCCCGGCAAGAGGCTTGCCCGCCGCGATGAGGGCGGCAGTCTCCAAAAGCGGCTCCCGCGCGGCATCAATGATGTTCTTCGCCTCGTCCTCCTCCGGCACGGGGAACATGGCGACATAGTTTTCCGGCATCACCAGTCCCAACGTCCCGCGGTATTCCAGCCCCAGCTCCCCGCACAGCTTTTCCAGTCGGGGCGCCGCAGCGCCGATATCGCTGCCGCAGGTGAGAACAAAATAGGCTTGCCTGCTGCCGTCAAAGCCGGTGCGCCGCAGCAGATCGGCAAAGATGTGGGGGATCTGCCAGCCGTAGGTGGGGCAGACAAAGACCCACGGCAGGTCGGAATGGAACGAGGGGTTCAGCCCGCTTTTGAGGAACGGGGCGGCGTTTTCGGCGGTATCGTGCAGGTGATCCGCCAGAAGCTGTGCCGCCCAGCGGCTGTTGCCGGTGCCGGTAAGGTAAAAGATCATGGCAGGCGCCTTCTTTCTGCTTATTTATTGTTTTCGGTAAAATCCTTTTGGGGTACGCGGGTGCGCGCCCGCACGCGCGGGGAAAACGGAAGATTTATTGGACGGGGCTGGGTGCCCAGTTTTCCAGCAGGTGATCGTAAACGGCGGTCTGGCGCTTGAATTCCTCGTAAAGATCATGCGCCCGACCGAGACGGTTTTCAAACAGGGCACGGTAGTAGCGGCGGGTGACCACATAGGTGCTGAGGGAGATGCGCTTGTAATAATAACCGGCGGTATCCATCATATCGGCGTATTCAAACATCAGGTCCCACAGGGCGTTGATGGCTTCGGTCTCGGGCTTTGCCACATTCTGCACCGCCTCCAGCTGACCGACGATCTCATCTAACAGCCCGCTATCCATAATGCCGGCGGCGGCAAAGCTGTCGCCCTTTTCCATCGCCTCGCAGTAGGCGGCGTAGTCCTTCTCAAAGCGGCGGCAGCTCTCCCCCGCTACCTCCTCGTAGCTCTGCCGGAAGCTGCGGTAGTCCTCCAGCACCTCGTCCAGCACGCCGAAGTAGCGGTATTTGCCCAGCAGCGCCAGCATTTCATCGGAAAGGGTGGTGGGCGAAGCCTGCAATTTCTTGAGCAGCAGGGGCGAGGCAGTAACGCCGTTCTGCAGCAGCACGGCGGCGGTCTCGGTGTCATCGGCGGTCACGGCAAGATCCAGCAGGTTGCCGGTCTGGGCGCTTTCGATATCGTAGCGCAGCGCGGCGGTGGTGCTTTCCGCCTCGGAGAGCGGGATCTTCTCCGCCGTCAGGCTGAAGTGGGCAAGGTACAGCGCAAGGCGCTCGGCATCACCGGCGGCGGTGTAGTAGTGGGCAATGGAGGGGGCGGTGCAGCCGGTATCGGTGTTCTGTTCCTCCAGCGCCGCCAGCAGCTGCTGCCAGTCCTGCCGCTCGGCAATGGTCAGCGTGATGGGGTCGACCCAGTAGAGATTGTGATTTTCCGAGGTGACGCCGGCTTTTACCACCTGCTCCACGGTATCGGCATTGCCGCTTTGCAGGGCGGCAAACAGCAGCCCGTCGCCGTTACGGTCGGTAACGGTGACATTGGCTTCCGAAAGCAGCAGGCGCAGCGTCTCGTTTTCGCCGTGGCGCGCTGCCCACAAAAGCTGCTCCGACTGTGCCCGCAGCACCGACTGCGGCTCCAGCCAGCCCTCGCACAGCACCGTGATGACCCGCAGCAGCGGCTCGCCCTGCTGCATGGCACGCAGCCGCAGGCACAGGGCATGGCGCTCGCCATCGGCAAGCAGCGCCGAAAGGGTGCTGTCGGCGGCAACGGCTGTTACCGTCTCGCCGGTGGCGGGGTCGGTAAGCTGTACGGCATAGCGGGTCAGCCCCGCGTCCTCCTCGGCAAGGTAGCCCTCCGGCAGCTCACCGCCGAGGGTCGCCCACACCCGCACTGTGAAAAGATCCTCACAGGCATACCATTCCTCCGGCGGCAGAACATTCAGCCCGAAGGAAGCCCGCAGATCCAGAAGCGGACGGTTCTGTTCATCAAGGCAGTAGCACAGGGTAACGGCTTCGCCATTCACCGTGGCGGGCTGCAGCAGCCACTGCTGCGCCCCGATGGTCATGGCGGCAGGCTCCCCTGCCGAGACCACCGAGCCGGAAAGCCCCAGTTCCTCCCACAGCGCCGCGTTATCGGGGTCGGCAAGCCAGCCGGCACGCTCCGCCTCCTCGGCGGCAAACACGGCGGAAAGGTCATATTCCTTGGCGCCGCAGGCAGTCAGCAGGATCATCATGACCGCCAGCAGCAGCGCGGTAATTCGTTTCAGCATACAATTCTCCCATTCGGTAAGTTGTGGATATTCTACCATAGCCTGCCGAAAAAGGCAAATCCGACCGCCGCGCGGGGCAGCAAAGCGCCCCGAAGCAGAGAGCTTCGGGGCGGGAGAAAGAGTGTTTTTCACTGGGAGCGGAAGAAAACGGGCAGGGCGGTCTGCTGTTTGCAGCAGATCGCCCGAGGAGGTAAATTCTATGTCGATTAAGGAGAATTCGGTTTTAGTTTTTGGGAACCAGCAGTGCCCGCATGGCGTTGAGGATCGCCAGCACCAGCACGCCGACATCGGCAAAGACGGCGATCCACATATTCGCGTCGCCGGTGGCGCCCATGACCAGCACGATCGCCTTGACCGCCAGCGCGAAGATGACATTCTGCCAGACGATGCGCATGGTGCGGCGGGAAAGCCGGACGGCAAGCGCCAGCTTGCTGGGGGCATCGTCCATCAGGACGATATCCGCCGCTTCAATGGCGGCATCGCTGCCGAGAGCGCCCATTGCCACGCCGACATCGGCACGGGCAAGGACAGGGGCATCATTGATGCCGTCCCCGACGAATACCAGGGGAGAACCGGTTTGCAGCATTTCCTCCACCGCCGAGACCTTATCGGCAGGCAGCAGCTCGGCACGGTACTCGTCCAGTCCCAGTTCGCCGGCGACTGCCTGTGCCACGGCGGTCTTATCGCCGGTGAGCATGACGGTCTTTTCGACGCCCTCCGCCTTCAGGGCTCGGATCGCCTCCGCCGCGTCGGGCTTCGGGGTATCGGCAATGACCAGATAGCCGAGATAATCCTGATCCGCCGCCATGTGAATGACGGTGCCGACCTCGGTAACAGGGGCGGGGGTGACGCCGATCTCGTTCATCAGACGCTCGTTGCCGGCAAAGATGTGCTTGCCCTCGATAACGGCTTCGATGCCGCGTCCGGTGTGATCCTTGGCGTCCTCGATCTCTTTTTCGATGGGCTTGCCGTAGGCGGCGACCACCGACTGCGCGATGGGGTGATGGGAGAAGCTCTCCGCCGCCGCAGCGGTCGCCAGCAGCTCCTCCTTTGTCCCGACGGAGGGGACAATGTGGGTCACGGTAAAGCTGCCCTTGGTAAGGGTGCCGGTCTTATCGAACACAACGGTTTTCGCCTTGGCAAGGGTCTCCATATAGCCGGCACCCTTAACAAGGATACCGCAGCGGGAAGCCCCGCCGATGCCGCCGAAGAAGGTAAGCGGCACGCTGACGACCAGAGCGCAGGGGCAGGAAACGACCAGGAATACCAAAGCACGCTCCACCCAGACGCTCCACTGCTGGGAGAAGAACAGGGGCGGAATGACGGCAAGCAGCGCCGCGCCGACCACGACACAGGGGGTGTACCAGTGGGCAAAGCGGGTGATGAAGCCCTCGACCTTCGCCTTCTGTTCGGCGGCGTTTTCCACCAGCTCCAGTATCTTGGCGGCGGTGGATTCGCCGTAGGCGCTCTGGGTCTTGACCGTGATGACGCCGGTGAGGTTCACCGTGCCGCTGACGACGGCATCGCCCTCCGCCTTATCCTGCGGCAGGCTTTCGCCGGTCAGGGCGGCGGTATTCACGGCGGTGGAGCCTTCGAGGATCACGCCGTCCAGCGGGATCTTTTCGCCGGGACGGACGATGATGGTCTCGCCCACCTCTACTTCCTCGGGGTCTACCTTTTCCTCCTCGCCGTTTCGCACTACATTGGCGTAGTCGGGGCGGAGATCCATCAGCTGGGTGATGTTGCGGCGGGTCTTGCCGACCGCGACACCCTGGAACCACTCGCCGATCTGGTAGAACAGCATAACGGCAACGGCTTCACGGTAATCGCCCAGCACAAAGGCGCCGATGGTGGCGATGGACATGAGGAATTCCTCGTCCATCAGGTCACCGTGCAGGATCTTGCGGAGCGCACCCCACAGGACGTCCCAGCCGACGATGAAATACGGCACACAGTAAGCGAGGAGCTGCCAGACGCCCTCCAGCGGGAGGACGAGCCACACCAGCGCCAGCAGCACCGCCGCGACGATGATGCGTGCCAGATGCTTTTTCTGTTTTCTTGTCATTTCGGTATTCCCCTTTCCCTATCTGTCATGGGTGGTGAAGAAAAAATTACTTAAGTTACTTCAGCAGGATACGGCAGTCAGGCTCGACACGCTTGCAGGTCTTTACGACCTCCGCCAGAACGTCATCGTAGCGGGCGTCATCGGCTTCCAGCGTGAGCTTCTGCGCGAGGTAGCTGACACGGGCGTAGGTCACACCGTCGATCTTGGAGATGGCTTCCTCCATTTTAGCGGCGCAGTTGGCACAGTCCAGGTCTTCCAGCATGTAGGTCTTTTTCATGTTATTTTTCCTCCTTGGAAATATTGTGTTGATGGGTTTCGTGGCGGTCGTGCTCGGTCAGGTGCTCAAAGCCCTGCCCGATGATGGTGCGGACATGATCATCTGCCAGAAAATAATAGATGGTCTTGCCCTCCCGACGGGAGGCGACCAGCTTATTTTCCCGCAGCACCTTGAGCTGATGGGAGATGGCGGATTGCGTCATACCCAAAAGCTCCGCGATGGCGCAGACGCAAAGCTCGCTCTCAAACAGCGAATACAGGATCCGCATGCGGGTGGTATCGCCAAATACCTTAAAAAGATCCGAGAGATCGCAGAGCAGTTCCTCAGACGGAAGCTCCCGCCGCACCGTTTGCAGCAGTGCGGTGTGATCATGCTTGGGCATCATTTCGACCTCCATTCATATGTTTCATTGTTCATATGATAGCACGCTCATATGTTATTGTCAACAGATATTTTCAATTTTTTCGGGAAAATCGAGAAAATAAAAAAGCAGCCCGAAGAACCGTAGTTCTCCGGACTGTGTGGAACAGATCATTCGGTTTCAGCGGTAGTCGCGGCGCTCGTTGAGGTGCTTTTTCTCCTCCGGCTCAAGATCCAGACCGATGGTGCCGCCGGGGTTCATGGTATAATCGGGGTCAAAGTAATCCTTGAGGACACGGAACACGCCGTATTCCTTTTCCCCGATGTAGCCCTCCAGCCACGGGGCAAACATCTTGCCGATGCCGTGATGGTGGGAAATGGCGGCGCCGGACTTCTGGATCGCATCGAGAATGGTGGTGTGGTAGCGCTTGAACTCAGCGGCATCGTTCATCTTGGTGATGAAGATGAAGTAGAGGTTGGCGCCCTGCGGGTAGCAGTGGGACATATGGGTGGTGACGATGGTATTGGGCAGAGCGTGGCAGACCGCGCGGACATCACGGTGCACCTGCGCCATATTCGACCAGTTGACGCTGCACTCCAGCGTATCGGTGATGACGCTGAAATCCATGAGAGTATCGCGCAGGTAGGGATCGTTGAAGCGGCCCTTCTCCCAGCTCTTGGTGACATAGCCGGTCATGGGCATGGCACCGAAGCGGCGGGCGATGCGGGCGATATTCTTCGCCACATTTTTGGAAAAGCCCTTTTCGCCGTCGGTAAAGCCAAGAAACATACAGCGTTCCATATCCTTGTAGCCCAGCTTGCCCAAAAGCGGCGCCAGCGGGGTCTCATCGACATTGTACAGCTTGAGCATCAGGTGGGTCTCCTCGGGATCGGAAAGGCGGAACACCGAGGAATAGCCGCATTCGCACTGCATCATTTCCCGCGCTGCCGCCATGGCGGTCTCCCAATCCCGGAACATGTAGGAGAAGCGCTTTCGATTTTCCGGCTGCCAGCGGAATACCTTGAGGGTCACTTCGGTAAGGACGCCGAAGGTGCCCTCGGAGCCCATCATGATCTGGTTCAGGTCGGGACCGGTGGCTTCCCGCGGGTAGTGGGGGGTGACGATGCGCCCGATGGGGGTGGCGTATTTCTGGGAAAGGACGATATCGGCAATGGTGCCGTAGTAGGTGCTGTTCTGTCCGGCGCCGCGGGTAACGACCCAGCCGCCCACGCTGCTGTACTCGAAGGACTGCGGGAAGTGACCGCAGGTGTACTGACGCTTGGCGCCGAAGCGCTCCGGCGCCGCCTGCAGCGCTTCCTCCAGCGCGGGGCCGGAAAGTCCCGCCTGCACGGTGATGGTCTGATCGACCTCATTGAAGCTGAGGATCTTGTTGAAGCGCTTTCTCATATCCAGCGAGATGCCGCCCTTAATGGGCTCCACGCCGCGGGTGACGGAGCTGCCGCCGCCGTAGACATACAGCGGGATCTTATGCTGTGCCGCGTAGCGGACGATCTCCTCCACCTGCTCGGTGGTATCGGGGTAAACAACGACATCGGGCAGGCTGTCGATCTGCTTATGGCGCAGGCGCAGCAGGTCGTAGCCGGTGCAGCCGTAGGCGACCGAAAGCCGCGGGTAATCCTCGGTGGTGACATATTCCTCGCCGGCGATCTGCCGCAGCGCCGCCAGATGCTCCGGCGCAAGGCGGGAGGGGTGGTCGGGCAGCTCTACCTTGTCAAAGCCGATATCATCGGTGTAATCCCGAAAATCGTCATCGGTCATGTGGAAGGTCTCTTTCATCAGCTTGTACAGCGCTTCCTTGGGGTATTTGAAAAACTCGGGATCGCCCCAGCGGAAGATGGAGCGGTAGCTCCCCTCCGGCGCGGGGGTCAGCAGCCACTTGGGTTCAAAGCCTTTGTACGGTTTATTGCTCATAGCCTGTCTCTCCTTTTCGGTTTATCTTATCCTCCAGCAGGTCGGAGGTCACAATGACATCAACGCCCAGCCCCAGTACATCGCGGATCACGGCATCGCCGCGGCGCAGGGGGACCTGCACCCGCACCTTGTTGATCTCCCGCATGACATCGAAGGTCCGCTCCTTGGGGATCTCCGACGAGACACGGACGCTGATGACCGGCACCTCCGGAAATACGGTGCGTACCGTGGTGCAGATGGTGCGCTGCGGGCAGGTCATCTCCGAGACGGCGAACTGCTCGCCGCGGCGGCAGGCATTGCCAGTAACGGCATAGCCGCCCTCCTGTTCCTCAATATGCAGGGTACACCCGCGCGGGCACACGATGCAGACCAGCTCACACATTCTCCATCACCTCGATCCTTAAACCGACCTGTGACTGTTCGCTAAGGTCATAGCCGGAAAAATCGACGACCAGCCGTTCCATCTCCGGCGGACGCAGGAACGGGTAGCGGCGGCTGAGCACTTCCCTGCCGTCTACCGTAAGGACAAGGCGGCAGACCGAGAGGTTCTCCCGACTGCGGAAGTACAGCGTCACGGCACTGTTATCGGCACCGAGCGTCAGCCGCTGCGGAACGGCATACAGCAGCCCCTCCCCCGCCGTAACGGAGATCCGGCGGCGGGACGTTCCCGCCCTGTATTTCGCGGCGTTTTCTCCGGCAGTCTCGCCGCTTTCCGAAACATAATCCACAAGGTCATTGACATGCAGGGCGTTGCCGCAGCAAAAGACGCCGTCCACATCGGTCATCAGCTGGGCGTCGCAGAACGGTCCCTTCGTTTTGGGGTCGAGGGCGGCGCCAAGCCCCTCCGCCAGCTCGTTTTCGGGGATCAGCCCGACCGAGAGAATGAGTGCGTCACATTCCACACGCTCCTCGGTGCCGGCAATGGGGTTCATGGCGGCATCGACGGCGGCGACCTCCACCGCCGTCAGGCGGTCCTCGCCGAACACACGGGTGACGGTGTGGGAAAGGTGCAGGGGGATCCCGTAATCGTGCAGGCACTGGTGGATATTGCGGGTCAGACCGGAGGGGGTGGACTTTGCCTCATAAACGCCCAGCACCTCGGCGCCCTCCAGCGTAAGGCGACGCGCCATGATAAGACCGATATCGCCGCTGCCGAGGATCACGCAGCGTCTGGTGGGGAGCTGCCCCAGCAGATTGGTAAAATGCTGGGCGGTGCCCGCCGTAAAGACGCCCGCCGGTCGGGTGCCGTGAATGGCGACCTGCTTGGCGGTGCGCTCCCGACAGCCGGTGGCAAGCACCAGCGCCCGCGCCGAGACCTGCCGCAGTCCCTCCCGACCGACCAGCGTGACCGTAAAACCCTCGGGGGTCTTTTCGATGCGGGTGACAAAGGTGAGGGTCAGCGCCTTGATTCCCGCCGCACGGAATTCATCAATAAATCGTCCGGCGTATTCGGGACCTGAGAGTTTTTCCCGAAACCGCACCAGACCAAAGCCATCGTGGATACACTGCTTGAGGATCCCGCCCAGACGGGCTTCCCGCTCGATCAGCAGTGTTTCGGCACCGTTTTTATGCGCCGAAAGCGCCGCCGCCAACCCGGCGGGTCCGCCGCCGATGACCAGAACATCTACTGTACGCATCCTTTCCCTCCTCTGTTACTTTGTCTCGCCGTAGGTGATGACCGCCTCCGCGGAGGATTTGCGCACCTCCGAGAGCGGTTCACCGAGGTATTCCGCGATGATCTTTGTCACCAGCGGAGAGCAGAAGCCGCCCTGACAGCGTCCCATGCCGGGGCGTACCCGCTTTTTGACACCATCGACGGTGGGGACACAGATGGGCGCGCGCAGGGCATCTAATATCTCGCCCTTGCTGATCTCCTCACAGCGGCAGACGATCTCGCCGTAATCGGGGTTCTGACGAATGAGCGCCGCCCGCTCCTCATCGCTCATTTCCCGCAGGACGGGCGGGGCGGGACGGACGGGATCGAAGTCCGCGTTCTTTTCGACCGTCTTTTGGCGGGAAAGGAATTCCACCGCCATTTTTTCGATATCCAGCGCCACGGCGGGGGCGGTGGTAAGCCCCGGCGACTGGATACCGGCGCAGTGCAGGATATTGGCGGTCTTTCTGCCCATTTCGATGATGAAATCCTCCTCGAAGGTGGGGGCGCGCACACCGGTAAAATAGGTGATGATATCCCCGCGGGACAGCTCCTTCATGGTGCGCTGCTGCTTGCGGAACACCGTATCAATGCTCTCCCTGCGGGTCGCGGTATTTTCTTTTTCATAGGTCTCCACCGCGTCGGGCCCTACCAGCAGGTTATCGTGGACGGTATGCAGGATACCGCCGCCCTTGGAATGCTGCTTTTGCAGGGTCAGATCCTTGACCGAGGCGATGGTATGCATATAAACGCCGGCTTTTTTATCCAGAATGGAATTGGTACCGCGGCGGGGGTGAATGGAGAAGAAGCGGTCGCCCGCCATCGCCGCGATATCCTCGGCAAAGACACCGGCGGCATTGATGACCAGCGCGGGATAGACGGTGCCGCGGTTGGTGGTGACGCTGACGATGCTGCCATTTTCCACCTTCATATCCAGAACGGCGGTATTGAGGGAGACCCGCGCGCCGTTCTGCACGGCATTTTCGGCATAGGCGATGGTAAGCCCGTAGGGGCAGACACAGCCGGAGGAGGGATTGGAGATAGCAAAGGAAAAGCGCAGGTTCGGTTCCCTGCGGCGCAGCTCCTCACCGGAGATCAGCTCGGTATCCGCAATGCCGTCGCGCTTTTTGCGGATCAGGCAATAAAGGGCGATAAGGGGCTTGAGATATGCCTTTTCAAAGCAGACATACTGCCCCACCCGCCGGAACGGGACGCCCAGCTCCCGACAGACCTGATCGTACATGGCGTTGCCGCGGCGGACATAGGCATGCTTCAGGGAGCCTTTGGAAAGATCGATACCGGGGTGTACCTCGCCGTCATTGCGCCCCGACGCCTGAAGCGCCAGATCCGCTTCCTTTTCCACCAGCAGGATATCCAGCTTCCACTTGGAAAGCTCGCGGGCGATGGAAGCGCCGGAAATGCCGCCGCCGATGATAAGCACATCGGGGTGCTGCCCCTCCAGCGCCTGATCGTTCAGGCTGGGCAGGCGCATGGGCTGCGGGGTGACCTCCGCGCAGCGGATCCGGTTGACCACATGGGTGGTGCTGTATTTTTCGGCAGCCATGGCGCACGCCTCCACCGTCTCCTGCCATGTCGGCAAAGAGCCGGATACCACGATGCAGCCATCGGCAAGCTGTGCCGAGACCGCACCGGAAAAACGCTTTTGCAGCCGCCTGTTGATCGCCGTGATGTTCACGCCGGAAACGCCCCCTTGATATTGTCGGTCGAACGACCGACTTGCTATGATTTTATCTTACCGCGCGGCGGCGGCATTGTCAATACACCGCCGCGTCGCAGGGGAATTATTTTGCGGAACCTTGGCGGCGGCTGCCGCGCGGGATAGACAGCGGCGCGCTTTCATGGTACAATTCTGGCAGAAAAGCGAAAGGAGCACGCAGATGGCGGCACCGAGAAAAGATAACATCAAGGAAAAAATACAGGAGGCGACCGTGGGGCTGCTGCAGACCAAGGCGCTGGCGGATATTTCGCTGGCGGATATCGCCGCAGCGGCGGGGATCTCCAAAGGGACGCTGTACTACCACTACAAGACCAAGAACGAGGTTTTTCTGGATATCACCCAGCACTTTCTGGACGGGCAGTGGGCGGATCTGATCCTGTGGACTGAAAACAAAGAGAAGGATACCTCCCTGAACCGGCTGGTGCGGTATGTGGCGGAGCGCGATATTGCCTCGGCGGGGCTGCGGATCCAACTGCTTGCCGAAGCGCAGATGGGCAACGATACCCTGCAAACGGGGCTTTCCACCCTTTACCGGAATTTCCACGGGCTGATCCGCGGAAAAATAGCGGAGCGCACCGAGCTGCCCGCCGATTTTTTGACCTGGCTGCTTCTGCTGGTCTGCGACGGCATCATCGTGCAGGAAGCCATCGGCAACACCGCCTTTGATCGGGAAACGTTCCTGAGCGAGGGGATCGGCTACCTGCGGGAGATCGGCACGGCGGCGCAGAAGCAAAAAGAAAGCTGAATGCGGCAACTCACCGGCGGAAAGGAGGCAGACGGCATGGCACAAAAGAATATCACACTGGGGCTGGTAGCGCATGTGGACAGCGGCAAAACCACCCTGACCGAGGCGATGCTGCTGGCTGCCGGTGTGCTGCGGCAGGCGGGGCGGGTAGACCACGGCGATGCCTTTTTGGATACCCACACGCTGGAGCGCAGCCGGGGCATCACCATTTTTGCCAAGGAAGCGCGGCTGACGCTGCCCCACACCGCCCTGACGCTGCTGGATACCCCCGGACACGCCGACTTTGGGGCGGAGATGGAGCGGACGCTGGCGGTGCTGGACTACGCGGTACTCATCATCAGCGGGACGGACGGAGTGCAGGCGCACACCGAGACACTGTGGCGGCTGCTGGAGCGCTATCGGATCCCGACAATGATCTTTGTGAACAAGATGGACCAGCCCGGCGCCGACCGCGCGGCGGTGCTGGCGGAGCTGCAGCGGAAGCTCTCCCCCGCCTGCCTGCCTTATGACGCCGATGAGGAGACGCTGGCGCTGTGCGATGAACGGCTGATGCAGGAATATTTGGAGGGCGGAACGCTGGCAAAGACGAGCCTTGCCGCCGCCATCGCGCGGCGGGAGCTTTTCCCCTGCTGGTTTGGGGCGGCGCTGCGGCAGCAGGGCATTGCCGAGCTGCTGGAGGGGCTGGACGAGCTGACGCTTGCCCCTGCCTGTCTGCCGGACTTTGCGGCGCGGGTGTATAAAATTTCGACCGACGCGCAGGGGAACCGGCTGACCCACCTGAAGGTGACCGGCGGCGTGCTGAGGGTGCGCATGGCGCTGCCGGACGGGGAAAAAATCACCCAGATAAGACTGTATAACGGCGCTAAGTATCAAACGACGGAGGAGGCGCCTGCCGGAACCGTTGCCGCTGTGACGGGGCTGAGCCGCAGCTATGCCGGAGAGGGTCTGGGCGCGGCGGCGGACAACGGCGCCCCGCTGCTGGAGCCGGTAGTGAGCTGCCGCCTGACGCTGCCGGAGGGCACCGACCCCCACACGGCGCTGACCCAGCTGCGGCAGCTGGAGCAGGAGGACCCGCAGCTCCACCTGGAATGGGAGGAGCAGAAGCGGGAGATACGGGTGCGGCTGATGGGAGACATTCAGCGGGAAATTTTGCAGAGTGTGGCGCTGGAGCGCTTCGGGCTTGTCCTCGGCTTTGAGGAGGGGAGTATCCTCTACAAGGAGACCATCGCCGCGCCGGTGGAGGGCATTGGGCACTATGAGCCGCTGCGTCACTATGCCGAGGTGCATCTGCTGATGGAGCCGCTGCCGCGCGGAAGCGGACTGCAATTTGCCGCTGACTGCCCCGCTGATAAGCTCGACCTGAACTGGCAGCGGCTGATTTTGACCCACCTGACCGAAAAGACCCACAAGGGGGTGCTGACCGGCTCCCCCATCACCGATATGAAGCTGACGCTGATCGCCGGACGCGCCCACCAGAAGCACACCGAGGGCGGAGACTTTCGGGAGGCGACCTACCGCGCGGTGCGGCAGGGACTGCGCATGGCGGAAAGTATCCTGCTGGAGCCGCAGTGCCGCTTTACCCTTACCGTGCCGGCGGAGCAGCTGGGACGGGCGCTGAACGATTTACAACAGCGGGAGGCTGATGTGGAACCGCCGGAGACAGCGACGGAGACCGCCCTGCTGCGGGGGACGGCGGCGCTTTCCACGCTGCGGGACTACCCTGCCGAGGTGCTGCGGTACACCCGCGGACGGGGACATCTGACATGGGAGCCGGACGGTTACGCCCCCTGCCGCCATGCCGAGGCGGTGATTGCCGCCTGCGGCTACGACTGTGACGCCGACACCGAAAACACGGCGAATTCGGTCTTTTGCAGCCACGGGGCGGGTCACACCGTGCGCTGGGACGAGGTGCCGCAGATGGCGCATCTCCAGACAAATGTGCTGAAAACCGAGGAGGCGCCGCCCGAACCGGCGGTGAGCCGTCAGCGGAGCGATGCCTACCGCGGCTCCCTTTTGCAGGATAAAGAGCTGATCCGTATTTTTGAGATGGTGTACGGCCCCATCAAGCACAAGGGCACCGAGGCGCTGCACACCCCGAAGCCGCAGCGTGCCGATCCCAAGCCGGCAAAGGCTGCCGCGGTACCGGAGGGTCCCGAATACCTGCTGGTGGACGGCTACAACATCATCTTTGCGTGGGACGACCTGAACGAACTGGCAAAGACCGACCTGGACGCCGCGCGCCACCGGCTGATCCAGATCCTGTGCAACTATCAGGGCTACCGCCGCTGCGAGCTGATCCTGGTTTTTGACGCCTACAAGGTAAAGGGCAACCCCGGTAGCATCGAGCGGCACCACGGCATCAGCGTGGTGTACACCAAGGAAGCCGAGACCGCCGATATGTACATCGAAAAGGTGACGCACACCCTGGCGAAGCAGCATCGGGTGCGGGTGGCGACCTCCGACGGGCTGGAGCAGATCATCATACTGGGTCACGGTGCGGTGCGGGTACCTGCGCGGCAGTTCCGGGAGGAAGTGCGGCAGGTGGAGGAAGCGATCCGCGAGATACTGGAAAGCATGTAATATAGAACGGGGAGACTGCCGGTGGGCGGTCTCCCCGTTCTATATGGGGCTAACGGCGGAATGTGGGGGTAAGCGGCGGAGCCGCCTCCCGCCTGCGGCGGGAGGGCGCCAAGCTGTGCTTGGCGCAGGTGGGCGCAGCCCGCCGCGGCTCCGCCGTAACTGCCCCCTTGCGGAGATCTTACAGGGTGCCGGTGATGACGAGCTTTGCCACGCCGGGGGTAATGATCCACTGACCGGTCACGGGATCCTGCGTCATGGTGGCGGCAGGGACGGTGATGCCACCCGCGCGGGTGGCAAATTCGCCGGTCGCGGCATTGTAGGTGTAGCCGGTGCCGAGGGTGAGCGGCGTGCCATCCAGGGTCGCGGTCAGGTTATTGAGGATCGGATCGAAGGTATCGGTGACGATGACGAAGTCGGAGGCGGCGGTGGCGGTATTGCCGCTGTTCTGCACATAGAAGGTGTAGGTGACGGTGCCGTTTTCCACCACGCTGGTGGGGGACATGCACTTGCTGATGGTCAGGCGCAGCGTTTCCCCTGCGGTGACGGTCGCCTGCGTGGTGATGGGGGTCGTTCCCCCGCCGCTGATAACGGCGGTATTGGTAATGGTGCTGCCCGCCGCGGGTGGGGCGTAGCCGTTGGTCTCCGCCTCGTAAAGCAGCAGGACGCTGCCGCCTGCCGGTACGGTAATGCCGCTGATGACGAGCGGCGCGCCGCCGGTGACAGTGGGCGTACTCTGGAGTGTGCCGTTGCTGTAATATCTTACCGAGCCTGCCACATAGGTGAGCGGCACCCGCGTCTGCTCGCCGAAATCGTATTCGCCCAGATCATCGGTGATGGTAAGGTCGGTGTAGGCGACGGTGCCGCTGTTGCGGATACTGATGACATAGGTGATGGTATCGGTGCTGCCGTAGGTGGGCAGCACGGCAGTCTTTTCGGCAGAAAGCACCTTGACGAGCTGCCCCTCCACGGTATTGGAATTGGTGGAGGTATCACGGTAGGAAAGGGTGGCGGTATTATAAAAAGCAGCCATAAGTCTTATTCCCTCCTTGGTTCTCATTCGGGGAACGCGCGCCGCGCAGATGACAGGCGCAGTTCCCCCGATACCAGTTTATGCCCCGCCACAAAAATGCGTGTTCCCCGTGTTTTGCGGCTTGACACCGGCGGGCAATCGTGCTATTATAGGTGAGCGGTTTCAAAGAGAACCGCAGAAGATGGGCCCGTGGCTCAGTTGGGAGAGCGCCGCGTTCGCATCCCTATGGTCGCACATCGACCTGCGAGTTTCAGCCCATGATTTCGGGGAGAATTT
>CAKSYU010000006.1 GCA_934524965.1 uncultured Angelakisella sp. | reverse complement strand
TACTCCAATTTGGCAGAGGCACTCAGCGGCGTCATGAGCGTGACCGGTTATCCCGATGGTAAGCCCACCGGCTCCGGTGTTGCCTTCGGCGACAGCATCGGCGGTCTGTTTACTGCTTTGGGCATCATGTACGCCCTGTTCCATCGTCAGCGCACCGGCGAGGGTCAGTACCTCGAGGTTTCCATGTCTGACGCTATGCTGCATATGATCATGCAGGGCATTGTGCAGTACACCATGACCGGCGTTGAGCCCGGTCGTATCGGCTGCCGCGACCTTTCTGCCTATCCTTATGACATCTTTGAGGCGAAGGACGGCTACTGTATTTTGGGCAACACTACCGTCAATAAGTGGGACCCCTTTGCTGAGGCGATCGGTCACCCCGAGCTGATCGATGATCCCCGCTTTGATACCAATGAGCACCGTGTGGAAAATGCGGACGAGCTGTTCGTTTATATCAATGACTGGACGAAGCAGCGCACCCGTGCCGAGATTGAAAAGATCATTGCCGATGAATTCCGTCAGGCATATAGTCCCGTGCTGCGCGTCAGCGAGGTCATCGAGAACGAGCAGTTCCTTGCCCGCGATATGATCGTGGATATGGAAGGTCCCGATGTCGGCAAGTATAAGATGCAGGGGATCCCCATCAAGATGATGGCAACACCCGGCGAAGTTCGCACCAGCGCTCCTGTCTGCGGGCAGGATAACAACGATATCCTGAAAGAGCTGGGTCGTACTGAGGAAGAGATCGCCGCTCTTAAGGAGCATGGCGTGATCTGATAAATCAAATAAAAGCTTACATATCAAGAAAGAAGGAAATTGAAAATGGCTTACGAATTTGTAGGAAAACTTTACGATGAATTTGAGATGAACAAGCAGTACTATACCTCTGCTCGTACCATTACCGAAGCGGACGTTGTCAACTTTGCGGGTCTTTCCGGCGACTTCAGTGCGCTGCACATCAACGAAGAGTATGCCAAGAAGTCCATCTATGGCACGCGTATCGCCTATGGCGCCCTCACCTACATCATCAGCACTGGTCTGGTATGCCAGACTGGTATGTTTGATGGTAGCTACATCGGTCTGCTGGGCTGCGAGATGAAGTTCACCAATCCCGTCCGCTTCCAGGATACCATCACCTGCGTGCTGACCCCCGTTGAGAAGCGTCTGAGCAGAAAGCCCGGCCGCGGCATTATCCGTTTCCACATCGAGACCATCAACCAGAAGAACGAGGTTGTTGCCGATCAGTATTGGACCATTCTGATGGCGACCGATCGTGAGCACATGGAGTAATCTCCCGCATATACCTCCCAAAAGTGGATAGAAATAGCAGGGCGTCGATGTAGGGTCGGCGCCCTGTTGCTTATTACAAAAGAAAAATGAATACGACTTATAACAGTTCGTTCATCCCGGATTGCAGAGGAACGGTTGTGAGATGGTCAGATGGTGCGAAAAAGGCAGAATACCACGAAAAAGGTGTTCTGTCTTATATTTTTTTAATTTTTACCAAATTATCGGATTGTGTACTATTCACATACCACAAAAAGTATAAATTGTCCGTAAATTTTTCCTTTACATCATTCTTTTTGCGTTATATAATTATAATAAATTGGTGATAAATACATAACAAGGAGGCGAAAACGGTGCCGATGGAACCCATCATGGAGGTGCTGAAAACCGAGGAAGAAATGAATTCCAGGCGGGAGCGCGCCGTCACCGAGTGCCGGCAGAAGCTGCTCAATGCCCAGCGCAGCGCCGAGCACCTGCGGGAGCAGGCAAGGGCAGATGCCGAAGCGGAGGTACGGGAAATGATGTCCGAAGCGGAGCGGCAGGCGGCGCAGGAGACCTACAAGGCGCTGGAGGCGGCTTCCGCGGAATGGGAGCATAAAAAAGAGGAAGCCCGACAAAGAATGCCGCAGGCGGTCGGGTGGATCGTGGAAAAGGTTGTGAATCACTGATGGCGATTGTTGCAATGCGTCACCTGCGGCTCATCGGGCTGCAGGCGGAGCGAGAGGAAATGCTGCGGCGGTTACAGCATCTCGGCTGTCTGGAGATCACCGAGCCGGAGCCGGAAGCAGACGACCCGCTGCTGGAAAAGCTGCGGGTGCCGGAGGCAGCGGAGCTGCAAAGGGCACAGGAACAGTACACAGCGGCGGAGCAGGCACTGCAAACGCTGACAGAGCATACCCCCAAGGAGAAAAATGGTCTGGCGCCGCTGCCGACTATTGCGGAGCAGGCACTGACCGATGAAAACCGGCTGACCGGCGGCAAAACCACGGCGCAGCGGCTGAACCGCTGCCGTGAGGAGCTGGCTTCTTTGCAGGCACGCGGCGAAAAGCTGGCGTCGGAGGAAGCGCAGCTTCTGCCGTGGGAGCCACTGACCATGCCGCTGGAATGCGCCACCACCGAAAAGGTGCTGATCCAGCTGGGCACGCTGCCCGCGGCGGCAGCGCCGGAACGGATACGGGAGGCACTGGATGCGGCGGGTGAGCTGTATGAATTCCGTGAAGTCAGTGCCGACCGCGAGCGCCGGTACGCCGTATTGACGGTACATATCTCGCAGGCGGAGGACCATGTGGCGGCGGTGAAAGCACTGGGCTGGAGCCGTATCTCACTGGGTGAGCGCCATGGCACCGCCGCGGAAAACCTTGCCGCTCTGCGTCAGGAACAGGCGGCGCTGGCAGCGCGCAGGGTCGAGCTGGAACATGAAATAGCAGGGTGCGCCGATCAAAAGCCGGAGCTGCGCCAGCTCTCCGATGCCTCCCGCATCGAGGTGGACAGGGGAGAGGCGAAAGGCCGCACGCGGGAGACCGCCGATACCTTCCTGCTGGAGGGCTGGTTCCCCGCGGAGAATACCAAGGAACTGGAAATGCTGCTGGAGGGCTGCACCTGCGCGTGGCAGATGACAGACCCCGCGCCGGAGGATTACCCGCGGGTGCCGGTCAAGCTGAAGAATAACCGCTTTACCCAGCCGCTTAATATGGTCACGGAGATGTACTCGCTGCCCGCCTACGGTACGCTGGATCCCAACCCCTACATGGCGCCGTTCTTCATTTTGTTCTACGGCATTATGATGGCGGATATGGGCTACGGACTCCTGATGATGGCGGCGTCGCTTATTGTGCTGAAAAAGAAGCAGCCCACCGGCGGCAGTCACAATTTCTTTGCCCTTTTGGGGCTGTGCGGTGTCTCCACTTTCCTTATGGGCGCCATGACCGGCGGCTTTTTCGGGGATTTTATCCCGCAGCTTATTAAGCTCTTTAATCCCGAAAGTACCTTTACATGGTTCTGGCAGCCGCTGTTCTCTCCCATCAATGATATTATCATCATTATGCTGGGGTCGCTGGCGCTGGGCTGTGTGCAGATCCTCGTCGGTATGGTCATCGGCTTTATTTACAAGCTGAAGCACGGCGAGGCGGCAAGCGCCCTGTGCGAGGAAACCGCGTGGTGGGTCATCATCGGCTGCGGCATTGCGCTGGGCGTCACGGGCAACAAGGTGTTCCTGTGGATTCTGCTGGCAGTGCTGGTCATCAGCCAAAGCTACGGCAAAAAGGGCATCGGCGGCAAACTGGTCGGCATCGGCGGCTCGGTGTACAACCATATTACCGGTTATTTTGGCGATATCCTCTCTTATGTGCGTCTGATGGCGCTGATGTTGGCAGGAGCCGTTATTGCGCAGGTATTCAATACGCTGGCGGCGATCCCCGGCAATGTTATCGTCTTTTTCATCATATCCATGCTGGGCAACGCCCTCAACTTTGCCCTGAACCTGCTGGGCTGCTATGTGCACGATATGCGGCTTCAGTGTCTGGAGTTTTTCAAGTATTTCTACCACGATGGCGGGCGTGCTTTCCGCCCCGTTGCGGCAGAACCCAAATATTACAGAATAGCAGAACACTAAAAAAGGAGCGTAAGGAATATGAGTTTTCTGGAATCTTTCGGCGGATTGGCACTGGCACTGCTGGGCGGCGGTCTGGCAGCGGGACTGAGCTGTGTCGGCTCGGCTAAGGGCACCGGTATGGCGGGCGAAGCCGCCGCCGGTCTGATGTGTGAGGACCCCGGCAAGTTCGGTAAGGCAATGATCCTGCAGGTACTGCCCGGTACGCAGGGTCTGTACGGCACGGTCGTATGGTTCTTCTCCATCTACGCCATCGGTCTTTTGAACGGCAATACCGACCTGAGCGTCATGGAGGGTCTGCGTTGCTTTGCCGCCTGTTTGCCCATGGCGCTGGGCGGTCTGCTTTCCGCTATTGCGCAGGGGCGTGTAGCCGCCTCCTCCATCAACATTCTGGCGAAAAAGCCCTCCGACTGGTCTAAGGGACTGGTGCTGTGCGGCATCGTGGAGTTCTACGCCATTCTGTCGCTGCTGGCTTCTATGCTGATGCTGTACTTCCTGTTCCTCGCGTAAGCAGGGCAGTAGAAAGGAGTTCCCATGGAAGGAATTGAAAAGATCACCGCGCGCATCATCGCAGATGCCGAGCGGGAGATCGCCGAAATACAGCGGGAAAATGAGGAAAAGATCGCAGCCCTCACAGCGGAAGCGCAGTCGGCGGCGGAGCAGGAAAGCCTGGAGCTGCTTTCGCGCGGTCGCCGCGCGGCGGAGGAACGGCGGGAACGCCTGTCCTCCTCGGCGGCGGTGGAGTGCCGTAAGCTGGAGCTTGCCGCCAAGCAGGAGCTGCTCGAGGAGACCTTCGCTGCGGCGGTGGAGCGGCTCTGCCGGCTGCCGCGGGAGGAATATCTTGCTCTTATCGCTTCTTTGGCGGCGGAAGCCGCTGAGGGCGGGGAGGAGATGATCCTGTCCCCGCGGGACGCCGAGGAATTCGGCGCGGAAGCCGTACTGCTGTCCAATACCGCGCTGCGCGCCGCCGGCAAGCGGGGCGGACTGACCCTCAGCGCCGAAAGGCGCCCCATTACGGGCGGGTTTATCCTCAGCCACGGCGATGTGGAGCTGAACTGCACCTTTGAGACACTGGTGCGGCTGCAGCGGGAAAAGCTGGAGAAAGAGGCTGCGGATATCCTCTTTCCCAAACAGTAAGGAGGGGCTGTGATGACCCCCATCAAGGATACCGATTATCTGGCGGTCTCCGCGCGGCTGCACGCCATGGAGACTCGCCTGCTGACGCCGGAAAAGCAGGAGCGTCTGCTGGAGGCGGCAAGCGAGACGGAAGCCCGCAAGCTGCTGGCGGAGTGCGGCTATGCCGAAAGCCTCCCGCTGGAGGAAGCGCTGCGGCAGCGCAGAGAAAGCCTGTATAAGGAGCTTTCCTCCGCTGTGCCGGAGCCTAAATTGCTGGATCTGTTCCGGCTCAAATACGATTATCACAATATCAAAGCGATCCTTAAGGCGGAGCGCCGCGGTATCTCGCCGGAAAGCTATTTCCTTTCCGGCGGGCGTTATGATGCCGAGCGCCTGCAAAGCGCGTGGCAGCAGGAGCATACCCTGCCGGTGAGCGAGCCTGCCCGCTGCGCGGCGCAGGAAGCGGCGGCACTGCTGCGGGAAAACGATCCGCAGGGTGCCGATCTGCGGCTGGATGCCGCCTGCTATGCCGAAATGACTGCCCTTGCCGAGGGAATGAAAAGTGATTTTCTGCGCGGCTATGTGCGGCAGCTTATTGATGCCGCCAACCTGCGCACGGCGGTGCGGGCCGCCCGCAGCGGCAGCGGCGAGGTTTTGCCGCAGGCGCTTCTGGAGGGCGGCAGTGTATCGCCCCACGCCATTGCAGCGGCGGAACCTGCCAAGTTAGGCGAGCTGTTCGGTGCGGGCGCGCTTTCCCGCGCGGCACAGCCGGGTGCGGCGGCAGCGGGCGGCGGTTCTCTCACCGCTTTTGAAAAAGCGTGTGATGAAGCGACCGACGCCTATCTTTCGGCGGCACGCCGTACTCCCTTCGGGGAGGAAACGGTGCTGTGCTTTCTTGCCGCCGTGGAAAACGAGATCACCGCGATCCGTATTATCATGGCAGGGCGCGCGGCGGGGCTTTCGCCGGAAATGATCCGCAGCCGCCTGCGCCGGAACGCGGACTGAGGAGGTGTGCCGTATGTATAAAATAGCTGTTTTAGGCGATGCCCAAAGTGTACAGGGCTTTGCGGCGCTGGGTCTTGAGACCTGCCCCGCCGAAACGCCTGAGCAGGCACGCGCCATTCTGCACCGTCTGGCAAAGGAGGATACCGCCATCATTTATATCACCGAGCAGCTGGCGGCAGGGCTTGCGCCGGAGCTTGCGCGTTACCGCAGGGCAGCCACCCCCGCCATTATCCTCATTCCGGGCAAAGAGGGCAGCCTCGGTCTGGGAATGAGCGAGATCAAAACAACAGTGGAGCGCGCGGTCGGCGCTGATATCATCTGAGGAAAGGAAGAAAACGCCCCATGGGAAAAATCGTTAAAGTCTCCGGTCCGTTGGTAGTCGCCACCGGTCTGGAGGAAGCCAATATGGCAGATGTGGTTCGGGTAGGGGAGCAGCGCCTCATCGGAGAGATCCTTACCATGAACAGCGGCTCCGCCTCCATTCAGGTCTACGAGGAGACCTCCGGACTGGGACCCGGCGCCGAGGTCGTTACCACCGGTTCGCCCCTCTCGGTCGAGCTGGGCCCCGGGCTTATCGAAAATATCTACGATGGAATTCAGCGCCCGCTGGATGCCATTATGAAAAAAACAGGCGGCAACAACCTGCCCCGCGGCGTGGAAGTGCCCGCACTGGACAGGGAAAAGAAATGGGATTTTACTGCCACCGCCCACGCCGGCGATGACGTCATCGGCGGCGATATCATCGGCACGGTGCAGGAGACCCCCTCCATTCTGCATAAGATCATGATCCCGCCCAAAATGAAGGGCAAGCTCATTTCCGTTCAGTCCGGCAGCTACACCGTTACCGAGACGGTCGCCGTGCTGGAACAGCCCGACGGCACCCGCACGGAGCTTACCATGATGCAGAAGTGGCCCGTCCGTGTGGGACGCCCTTACCGGCGCAAATTCCCGCCCAGTGTGCCGCTGCAGTCCGGTCAGCGCATCGTGGATACCTTCTTCCCCGTAGCAAAGGGCGGCACCGCTGCCATTCCGGGACCCTTCGGCTCCGGTAAAACGGTCATGCAGCACGCCCTTGCCAAGTGGTCAGATGTGGACCTTGTGGTTTATATCGGCTGCGGTGAGCGCGGCAACGAGATGACCGATGTTCTGCGGGAATTCCCCGAGCTGATCGACCCCCGCACCGGTGAATCCCTGATGAAGCGCACCGTCCTCATCGCCAACACCTCCGATATGCCGGTCGCGGCGCGCGAAGCGTCCATTTACACCGGCATCACCATCGCGGAGTATTACCGCGATATGGGCTATGCCGTTGCCGTCATTGCCGATTCCACCTCCCGCTGGGCGGAAGCCCTGCGCGAGATGAGCGGTCGTCTGGAGGAAATGCCCGGCGAGGAGGGCTACCCCGCCTACCTTTCCTCCCGTCTGGCGCAGTTCTACGAGCGTGCCGGTTCCGTCGCCTGCATCGGCAGCGATGAGGAACGCCGCGGCTCCCTGACTGCCGTAGGCGCGGTGTCGCCTCCCGGCGGCGACCTTTCGGAGCCGGTCTCTCAGGCGACCATGCGCATCGTCAAGGTCTTCTGGGCGCTAGATGCCAGCCTTGCCTACCGCCGTCATTTCCCGGCTATCAACTGGCTCAATTCCTATTCGCTTTACATTGATAGTCTCCGTCCGTGGTACGAGCAGCACTTCGGCAAAGCGTTTTTGCAGAACCGCGAGTGGGCAATGTCCGTCCTGCAGGAGGAGGCAAGCCTCAATGAGATCGTCCAGCTCGTCGGCAAGGATTCCCTTTCCGCCAAGGATCAGATCACGCTGGAGACTGCCCGCATGGTGCGGGAGGACTTCCTGCAGCAGAATTCCTTTGTGGAGATCGATGCCTTCTCGGAGTACGACCGGCAGGCAAAGATGCTCTCGATGATCCGCCGGTACGATGCCCTGTGTCGCAGTGCCGCCGAGCGCGGCTGTCGTGTCGCGGAGCTGTTTATGACCCCCTCGCGGGAAAAGCTGGGGCGTGCCAAGAGCGTCCCTGCCGATTGCTACGCCGTGGAATACGATAAGCTCCTGACCCAGATGGAGGAGGAGCTGGAAGCGCTGGCGCAGAAAGGAGAGGAAGCACTGTGATCCGTGAATATAAAACGATACGGGAGATCTCCGGACCGCTGATGGTAGTCGACCATGTACAGGGCGTCACCTATGATGAACTGGCGGAGATCGAGCTGACCGATGGCTCCCTGCGCCGCTGCAAGGTGTTGGAGGTCAACGGCGATACCGCCGTGGTGCAGCTTTTCGAAGCTTCCGCTGGCATCAATCTGGCGGAATCCAAGATCCGCTTTTTGGGGCACCCCCTGCAGCTTGCCGTCTCCGGCGATATGCTGGGGCGGGTCTTTAACGGCATGGGTCAGCCCATCGATGACGGTCCCGCCATTCTGGCAGATGAATACCGTGATATCAACGGTCTTGCCATGAACCCCGCCGCCCGCAACTATCCCAACGAGTTTATCCAGACCGGCATCTCCACCATCGACGGTCTGAACACGCTGGTCAGGGGACAGAAGCTGCCCATCTTCTCCGGCTCCGGTCTGCCGCACGCGCAGCTCGCGGCGCAGATCGCGCGTCAGGCGCGGGTACTGGATGGCGAAAGCAACTTCGCCGTGGTGTTCGCCGCTATCGGCATCACCTACGAAGAATCCGAGTTCTTTGTTAACGAATTCCGCCGCACCGGCGCTATCGACCGCACCGTGCTGTTTACCAATCTGGCGAATGATCCGGCGGTCGAGCGAATCGCCACCCCGCGTATGGCACTCACCGCCGCCGAGTACCTTGCCTTTGACCTTGGTATGCATGTACTGGTCATTCTCACCGATATCACCAACTATGCCGAGGCACTGCGGGAAATCTCCGCTGCTAAAAAGGAAGTCCCCGGGCGCCGCGGCTACCCCGGCTACCTTTATACCGACCTTGCCACGATGTACGAGCGTGCCGGTCGTCAGGTGGGCAAGGAGGGCTCCATCACCATGATCCCCATTCTTACCATGCCGGAGGACGATAAGACCCACCCCATTCCCGATCTCACCGGTTATATCACCGAGGGGCAGATCATTCTCTCCCGCGAGCTGTTCCGCCGCGGCATCACGCCGCCGGTCGATGTACTGCCCTCCCTTTCCCGTCTCAAGGATAAGGGCATCGGGGCAGGGAAGACCCGCGAGGATCACTCCGGCACCATGAACCAGCTTTTTGCCGCCTATGCCACCGGCAAGGAGAACAAGGAACTGATGTCCATTTTGGGTGAAGCGGCGCTTTCCGAGGTCGATTTGCAGTATGCCCGTTTTGCCGATGAATTTGAGCGGCGCTATGTTTCGCAGGGCAGCGAGGAAAACCGATCTGTCGAGGAGACCTTGGATCTGGGCTGGCAGCTTCTCAGCCTGCTGCCCAAAAGTGAGCTGAAGCGCATCAAACCGGAGCATATCGAAAAATACCTGCCCAAGCAGTAAGGAGGGAGCAACTTGACGGGAACCATCATCAATCCCACCCGCATGGAGCTGACCCGCCTCAAGCGACAGCTCCGCACCGCCCAACGGGGTCATAAGTTGCTGCGGGATAAGCGCGATGAGCTGATGAAGCAGTTTATGGAGACCGTTCGGGAAAATCGCGCTTTGCGTCAGCGGGTTGAGGAGGGTCTTATGCAGGCACATGCCTCCTTTACTGTTGCCGCCGCTCTCATGACACCGGAGATGCTCGGGCAATCTTTGCTTATCCCCAGCCGCAGTGTAGAACTGGATATGAGCTTTGAGAATGTTATGTCGGTGGAGGTGCCCCGCTATCATTTTACCGAAAAGCAGGGCGGCAGTGCATATCCCTATGGCTATGCGCAGACCAGCGGAGAACTGGACGATGCCGTCTCGGCACTTTCCGGGGTGTTTCAGGATATGCTGCGTCTTGCAGAGATTGAAAAGGCAACACAGCTTTTGGCGGAGGAAATTGAAAAGACCCGCCGCCGCGTCAACGCGCTGGAGTATGTCAAGATCCCTCAGATGCAGGAGAGCATTCGATACATCACCATGAAGCTGGACGAAAACGAGCGTGCCAATACCATTCGCCTGATGAAGGTCAAGGATATGATCCTCAAGGAGGCGATCATGGAGCAGCGCGCCGCAGATGCCGAAGCCCTGCGGGAAAGCAGTCAGCTTTCATCATAATTCCCGATTTCATCACAAAAACAATCAGACCTCCGAAGGTTTCCTCCGGAGGTCTTTCTCTAATCCCTTTTTAATTATTATCAGGCAGTTACTTTCTTCTTGTTTCTTCCGGCATAATGCACGGCCAGACCGATCAGAAGCCCCAGCGCAGCAGGACATATCCAGCCCAGTCCCAGTCCGGAAAGCGGCAGCACGCTGCCGACAGCGTCAATGATTCCGTCCAGATGGCAGGAAGCACGCAGTGCAACAGGCAGGGTGCGCAGCAGGTCATAGAGAGAGGCAACCAGCGTGAGCCCGATGACCCAGTTATATACCGCCCTGTCATGCTCAAAGAACTTGCCGAACAATGCAAGCAGGATAAGGGTGATGGAAAGGGGGTACAGGAACATCAGCACCGGCACAGAGTATTCGATGATGGCGGAAAGACCGAAATTGGCAATGATGAGGGAAATCAGCGTGAAGATGACCGCCCAGACCCGATAGGCAGGGCCCTTGGGGAACAGTCCGCTGAAGGTTTCGGCACAGCTGGTGATCAACCCGACTGCCGTTTTCAGGCAGGCAAGGGTTACAGTCACCGCAAGAATCAAGAGACCGATCCGACCAAGGAAAGTTTGGGAGATCTGTGCCAATGCAACACCACCGTTTTCGGCTGCGGGCAGTACGCCGCGGCTTTTGGCGCTCATAGCGGTAACGGCAATATAAATAAGTCCCATGAACAGGCAGCTGAAGATACCGGCTTTTGCGGTATTGCTTGCTACTGCGCCGGGCTCATCAACGCCAAGCTCCCGGATTACCTGTACCACAATGATGCCGAAGGCGAGACTGGCAAGGGCGTCCATGGTGTTATAGCCCTCCAAAAAACCGGTGAAGAAGGGCTGCTCGATGTAGCTGCCCATAGGCTCCACACTGGCAACAGAAACGGCGGCAGGGGAGAGCAGCGTTACCACGACCAGAATGCCGAGGAACAGCAGGAAGAAGGGGTTGAGGATCTTGCCGACCCATGTAAGGATCTTACCGGGACGCAGCGAGAACAACAGCGCCGCAATAAAGAACACCAGCGTGAACAGCAGGAGATACAGCTTCATATTGCCGTTCTGGGGAAGAATTTGTTCCAGACCGACGGTGAAGGAAACGGTAGCGCAGCGGGGAATAGCAAAGAATGGACCAATGGTGAGATACAGCGCACAGGTAAAGAAATAGGCATAGGGACGGTTTACCTTGCTGCTGAGGGAAAACAGACCATCGCTGCGGGAAAGACCCAGGGCTGCAACACCCAACAGCGGCAGTCCAACACCGGTAATCAGCAGTCCCAGAATGGCGCTCCACATATTGCGGCCGGCAAGCTGACCCACTGCAGTGGGGAAGATGAGGTTACCTGCGCCGAAGAACAAGCCAAACAGCATGCTGGCAACATAGACGTACTCTTTTACGGTCAGTTTCTTTTTCATGGTGTCTCCTTTGTCGATGAGGAACGGGAACAAAAACAGTCGGTCGATTATACAAAAAGACCGCAGAAACTGTGTTCCTGCGGATCTCTTTTGGTGGAGACGAAGAGGATCGAACTCTCTACCTCTTGACTGCCAGTCAAGCGCTCTCCCAAGTGAGCTACGCCCCCATGTGTTTTTGGACTGCTTGACTATAATAGCATATCGCGGCGGGTTTGTAAAGCCTTTTTTGCAAAAAAATTCGGGTAAAGTTTTTGCTTTACCCGAATTTTCTGTCCTGCCTTTATTCCAGTTCAAAGGCACCGGTATACAACTGATAGTATTTCCCTTTTTGGGCGATCAGCATTTCGTGGGTGCCGCGCTCAATGATGCGCCCATGCTCCAGTACCATGATAACATCGGCGTTCTGCACGGTGGAGAGCCGGTGCGCGATGACGAATACCGTCCGTCCGTGCATTAGCCGGTCCATGCCCCGCTGCACGATCGCCTCGGTGCGGGTATCAATGCTGGAGGTCGCCTCGTCCAGGATCATTACAGGCGGGTCGGCGACCGCTGCCCGCGCGATGGAGATCAGCTGCCGCTGCCCCTGCGAAAGGCTGCCGCCGTCGCCGGAAAGTACGGTCTGGTAGCCCTCCGGCAGGCGGGAGATAAAGTCATGCGCGTTGGCAAGCTTCGCCGCCGCGATGCACTCCTCGTCGGTTGCGTCCAGCCGTCCGTAGCGGATATTATCCATCACGGTGCCGGTAAAGAGGTTCACGTCCTGCAATACCACGCCAAGGCTGCGGCGCAGGTCGCTTTTCTTTATCTTGTTGATATTGATGCCGTCGTAGCGGATCTTGCCGTCGGCAATATCATAAAAGCGGTTGATGAGGTTGGTAATGGTGGTCTTGCCTGCGCCCGTCGCGCCCACAAAGGCGACCTTCTGACCGGGCTCGGCGTACAGGGTGATATCATGCAGTACGGGCTTTCCCTCCACATAGGCAAAGTCCACATCTTTCATGCGTACATCGCCGTGCTGCCTTATCAGCTCATAGCCGCCCTCCGGCAGGGGCTTTTTCCATGCCCACACACCGGTATGGTGGTCGGTCTCGGTCAGGGCGCCGTCCGTTTCCTCGGCATTCACCAGCGTCACTTCACCGTGGTCCTCCTCGCTGGGTTCGTCCATCAGCTCAAAGATACGCTCCGCGCCCGCCAGCGCCATCACCACCGAGTTGATCTGCTGCGAGACCATGCTGATAGGCATGGTAAAGCTGCGGCTCAGCTGCAAAAAGGAGGCGATTCCGCCCAGCGTCATTACACCCATGCCGGTCAGGGTCAGGTTGGGCACGGCTGCGATGGCGAGCAGTCCGCCCACAATGGCGACCAGCACATACTGCAAATGTCCCAGATTGCCCATAATGGGCATCATGATATTGGCGTAGGTGTTCGCTTTGGTAGCGTTTTCACAGAATTCGTCATTGAGTGCATCAAAGTCCTTCTGGTTCTGCTCCTCGTGGCAGAATACCTTTACCACCTTCTGCCCGCCGATCATTTCCTCGATAAAGCCGTTTACCTTACCCAGCGACTGCTGCTGCTTTACAAAGTACTTGGCGCTGCCGCCGCCTATATTTTTTACGACCCACAGCATCAGCCCCAAAAAGACGAACATCAGCAGCGTCAGCCATACGCTGGTGCCCAGCATGGCAATGAATACCGCCGTAATGCTGATGATGGAGCTGACCGCGTTTGGTAGACTCTGGCTTATCATCTGCCGCAGGGTATCGGTATCGTTGGTGTAGTAGCTCATCACATTGCCGTGGGTGTGGGTATCAAAGTATTTGATGGGTAGTGTCTGCATATGGGCAAACATATCGTCCCTTATGGTTTTCAGGGTGCCCTGCGCCACGGGGATCATCAGTCGGGTCTGCAAATAGGAAGCCAGCATGCCCGCCAGATAAATGCACGCCATCATGGTCAATGCGCCGAAAAGCGGCGAAAAATCCGGCGCGGATTGCCCGATCAGCGGGGCAATGTAGTCGTCGATCAGCGATTTGAGAAACAGGGAGGAGGCAACGCTGGCAATTGTACTGATAAGCAGCAGAACAAATACGATCGCCAGCCGTGCTTTGTTTCCCTTGGCGATGTAGCCGATCAGGCGCTTCAGTGTTCCCTTCGCGTCCTTTGCCCGCTTGCCGCCGGTAAAACCTCTTCTGGGTCCGCTCATTCCTCCAGACCTCCTTTCTGCTGCGATTCGTAAACCTCACGGTAGATTTCATTGGTTGCCATCAATTCTTCATGGGTACCGCAGGCGTTTATTCTGCCGTTATCCATTACAATGATCTGGTCGGCGTCCATCACCGAGCTGATGCGCTGGGCGATGATGATCTTGGTGGTATCCGGTATCTCCTCGCGGAACGCCTTGCGGATCAGCGCATCGGTCTTGGTATCCACCGCGCTGGTGCTGTCGTCCAGTATCAGGATCTTCGGCTTACGCAGGATCGCGCGGGCAATGCACAGGCGCTGCTTCTGCCCGCCGGAAACATTGGTGCCGCCCTGCTCGATATAGGTATCATACCCATCGGGGAAGGTGCAGATAAAGTCATCTGCCTGCGCCAGCCGGCAGGCGTGTACCAGCTCCTCATCGGTCGCGTCGGGGTTGCCCCAGCGCAGGTTTTCCTTTATCGTCCCGCTGAACAGGGTATTCTTCTGGAGTACCATCGCCACATTGTGCCGCAGTGTCTGCAGGTCATAGCGGCGCACATCTACGCCGCCCACCTTTACACAGCCGCCGGTCACATCGTACAGGCGGGGGATCAGCTGCACCAGGCTGCTCTTGGAGGAGCCGGTACCGCCGATGATGCCCACCGTCTGACCGGAGGGAATCACAAGGTCTATATCGTCCAGCACCGTTTTATCGGGGCGCTTGGCATAGCTGAAGCACACATCGGTGAATTCCACGCTGCCGTCGTTCACTTCGTACACGGGGTCATCGCCGTTGGTGATGTCGCTTTCCTCGTCCAGCACTTCCACGATACGCTCGGCGGAGGCACGGGACATGGTGATCATCACGAATACCATCGAGAGCATCATCAGGCTGGAAAGGATCTGCATGATGTAGGTAAAGAAGCTCATCAGGTTGCCGGTGCTCATGTTGCCGATGACGATCTGCTTGGCACCCAGCCAGGAGACCAGGATCATACAGGCATACACGCAGCCCTGCATCAGTGGGCTGTTCAGCGCCAGAATACGCTCCGCCAGCGAAAAGTCCTTATAGATGGTACCGGAAATGGCGTCGAATTTCTCGATCTCGTGGTCTTCCCGCACAAAGTTCTTTACCACACGGATACCGGAAAGATTCTCCTGCACCACCCCGTTCAAGCGGTCATAGGTCTTAAATACCCGCTCAAACACCGGATGCACATGGCGGATAATAAGGTACAGCCCGATGCCTAGAATGGGGATAACAGCAAGGAAGATCAGTGAAATATCATGGTTGATGCGGAAGGACATTACCATGGCAAAGATCAGCATGGCGGGGCAGCGGATCAGCGTGCGAATGATCATCATAAAGGCATTCTGCACATTGCTCACATCGGTGGTCAGGCGCGTTACCAGACCGGCGCTGCTGAACTTATCGATATTGGAGAAAGAATATACCTGCAAATGATGGAACATATCATGCCGCAGGTTGCGGGCAAAGCCCGCCGTGGCACGGGCGCAGCTCCTGCCGCTCAGCGCGCCGAAGGCAAGCGCCACCAGCGCAAAGCCCACCAGGATCGCGCCGTACCGCAGGGTCATGCTCATGTTGCCGGATTCTATGCCCTTATCAATGAGGTCTGCCATTACAAAGGGAATGGCGACGTCCAGCAGCGCCTCCACCAGCACATAAAGAGGGGAGAGGATCGAGTCTTTTTTATACTCCCTTACACATTGGGCAAGTCGTTTTATCAACGGTTCATTCCTCCTTACTTGGGGTCAGGTTTTCCATTACTCTATCCAGCAGGGCAAAAAGTGTTTCCCGTTCCTCGGCGCTCAGTCCGGCGGTCGCTTTCCGCTCCACACACACAATATCCTGCTGCATCTCGGCAAGCTGCTCCATGGCGATGGGGGTCAGTACCAGCCGCTTCAGGCGGGCGTCGCCCTCCACCGGTTCGCGCACCAGCAGTCCGTCCCGCACCATGATCTGCAAAATGCCGGTCGCGGTGCTGCGACGCATGTGGAACGCCGCCTCCAGGTCTTTTTGGTACACCGGCTGCCCGTCGTGGGCGTCCAGATACCCCAAAAACATTTTCTGCATCATCGTGCCGCGGCAGGTCGCGCCGTTCAGCTCCTGATGAATAAGGTTGGAGATGCATTTTATCTCGGTGCATACCGATTTTTCCAGTCGGTTCATCTCTTGGGGAACAGCCTCCTTTTTTGTTAGGATGCTAACAATTATAGCGCGGACATTATATAAATGCAACCGTCAAACTTTACAAGAATGTAGCGTCTTTGCAAACAATTTGTGAACGCCAGCGCGGTCAAATTTCACATCTTTTCCGTCCAAATCTCTGTTACTCTGCGCCTATTATTTCGCACCCTTTTATGGTACAATTTAATTGTATAACCCAAAGGAGGTACCCCTGTGAAGAAAAACCTGTTTACCCGCCGTCTGCCGGCATTGCTGCTCGTGCTGCTCACGGCTTTCCTGCTCCTGCTGTCCGCCTGCGGCGGCGTGACCACCCTGCCCATGGACGAAAGCGACCCGCCTGTGCAGCAAAACGGCACGCTGCTGGCGGAAGACGGCGTCTATTCCACGCCGGAGGCGGTCGCGGAATACCTGCATTTCTACGGGCACCTGCCGCAGAATTACCTCACTAAGCAGGAGGCAAAGGAGCTGGGCTGGGACGCCTCGCTCGGCAATCTGTGGGAGGTCGCCGAGGGCATGTCCATCGGCGGCGACCACTTCAGCAATCGGGAGGGCCTCCTGCCGGAAGCCGAGGGGCGCACCTGGTACGAATGTGATGTGAATTACGCGGGCGGCTTCCGCGGCGCGGAGCGTCTGCTTTATTCCAGCGACGGCTTGATCTATTACACCAACGACCACTATGAGAGCTTTACCCCCATCTACGGGGAGGAGGAAACACCATGAGAGAGATTTATCTGGAGGGTCGGTGCATGACCGACCGCGCGGCGGCGCACGCCGAGATCAGGGAAAAGCTGTCCCTGCCGGAATACTACGGCGCCAATCTGGACGCTTTGTGGGATTGCCTGACCGAGATCTCGCAGGAGACCGCCATCACCGTCCGCCACCCGGGGGCAATGCTTTCCGCCCTGCGGGAATACGGCTGCCGCCTGCTAATGACCTTTTTCGAGGCGGAGCGGAATAACTACGCTCTGCATATCATTATCGGCACCCACACCGCCCACCGAGAGGAGGAGACCGAATGAGCGCGTTTCGCTTCCCGCCGGATTTCGCCTTGGGCGCCGCCTCCGCCGCGACCCAGATCGACGGCGACTGCAAGGAGAGCAACTGGTACGACTGGTATCAAAAAGGAAAAATAAAGGATAACAGCGACCCCGATATCGCCACCGACCACCGCGGTCATCTGGAGGAGGACACCCGCCTGATGGCGGAAATGGGGATCCGCCACTACCGCTTCGGGCTGGAATGGGCACGGCTGGAGCCGCAGCAGGGCGCGTTCTCCATGGAGGAGATCGGCAAGGTGCGGCAGGAGATCGAGCTGCTTCATCGGAATAATATCCATGTTCTCCTCACGCTGCACCATTTCTCCAATCCCATGTGGTTCGAGCGCACGGGCGGCTTCTTAAATAAAAACGCTGTGGAGCAGTACCTTGCCATGGTGGAATTCGCCGTCCGTCATCTCGGCGATCTGGTCGATGAATATGTCACCGTCAACGAGCCGAATGTCTACGCCGTCTGCGGCTATCTGGGAGCCGGCTTCCCGCCCGGAGAGTTCAATATGCCCCACGCCCTGCGGGTCATGAAGGTGCTGGGCGAGTGCCACCGCCGCACCTACCGTCTCATTCACGATATTCACAGGGAGCTGGGCTATGCCGAACCGAAGGTCGGTCTTGCTGTCCATATGCGCGCCTTTGTGCCGTACAATGCCAAAAATCCGTGGCACCGCATCGCCTGCCGCATCTCCGAATACAATTTCCAGACCAAGCTGAATAAAACCTATATGCTGGGCAGGGACTGCCGCTATGCCGATTTCCTTGGGCTGAATTATTATGCCCGTACCGCCACCTCAGGCTTGGGGGACGGCACCCTGCCTCATGTTCCGGTCAATGATCTCGGCTGGGAGATCTACCCTGTCGGCATTGTGGAGTGTGCCGCAAAGCTCCACGCGCTTCTGCCGGAGCTGCCCATCTATATTACCGAAAACGGCACCGCCGATAATAGCGATGCCTTCCGCCGTCGCTATCTTTACGAGCATCTCAAAGCCCTTTCGGAAAGCGGTCTGCCCGTCACCCGCTACTATCACTGGTGCTTTGTCGATAACTTCGAGTGGCTGGAGGGCTTTACCGCCCGTTTCGGTCTTGTGCATTTCGATACCACGACCCATGCCCGCACCGTCAAAAAGAGCGGCGAATTCTATTCCCGCATGATCGCCGAGCACGGTGTCACCGGGGAGATGGCGGCGGAAGTCGAAAAGGAGGTCTATCCCAATGGCTGAAACTCCGTGGTGGCAGCAAAAGATCATTTACCAGATCTACCCCATGAGCTTCTGCGATAGCAACGGCGACGGCATCGGCGATCTCGCCGGCATCATTTCCCGCTTGGATTATCTGCAAAAGCTCGGTGTCGGTGCATTGTGGCTTTCACCGGTCTATCCCTCTCCCAATAAGGATAACGGCTACGATATCAGCGATTACTGCAATATCCACCCCAATTACGGCACGCTGGAGCAGATGGACATCCTCATCGCCGAAGCGAAAAAGCGGGATATCCGCATCATCATGGATCTCGTTATTAACCACACCAGCGATCAGCACGAATGGTTCCAGAAAAGCCGCCGCCGCATCGAGCCGTACGCCGATTTTTACATCTGGCGCAAGGGCGAAAACGGCAAAAAGCCTACCAACTGGGGCAATTTCTTCGGCGGCGACTGCTGGGAGCTCGATGAAGTACGCGGGGAGTACTATCTCCACCTTTTCGCCAAGGAGCAGCCCGACCTCAATTACCATAACGAGGCGGTCATCGAAGCCATTGAGAATGTCATGCGTTTCTGGCTGGATCGCGGCGTCGCGGGCTTCCGCTGCGATGTCATCAATATTATCTATAAGGAAACCATTAAAAACGGCAAGTGGCGCCCCGCCCTTACCGGCAGCGAATACTATTTATCCACCCCCGGCTGTCACCGTGTCCTGCACCGCCTCCATGAAGATGTGCTTGCCAAGTATGATGCCTTTACAGTGGGCGAGACGGTCTTTGTCACGCCCAAGATGGCAGACGGTTTGGTAAATCCCGCCCGCGGTGAGCTTTCCACCGTGTTCGCCTTCGAGCATATGGAGACCGATTGCTATAAGATCAAATGGTTCCTGCGCCGGTTCAGCCCCGACCGCTTCTTTGCCTGCCTTACCAAGTGGCAGCGGGCGCTCCCATGGAACACCGTCTATCTCGAAAATCACGATCAGCCCCGCTCCGTTTCCCGCTACGGCAATGATGCCGAATACCACGATGAAAGCGCCAAGGCGCTGGCAACACTGGTGCTCACCCTGCGGGGAACGCCCTTTCTGTACGAGGGTCAGGAGATCGGCATGACCAATTTCGATTACACCGATATGCAAAAGGTGCGCGATGTCGAATCCATCAATATCTGGAACATCGGCAAGCGGCTGCACCTGCCGCGCTCGCTGCGCTGGCGCATGATAAAGACCAAAAGCCGCGATAACGCCCGCACCCCCATGCAGTGGGACGACAGCCCCAACGCGGGCTTTACCACCGGTACGCCGTGGCTCTCGGTCAATGGCAACTATCCCCGCATCAATGCCGCCCGTCAGGAAAATGACCCCGCCTCTGTCCTGTCCTTCTACCGGCGGCTCATCGCCTTCCGCAACGGCAGCAAGGTGCTGCAGACGGGCAGCTTTACCCAGCTTTTCCTCGGGAACGGCGTTTACGCCTACCGTCGGGAATTAAACGGCGAAAGTCTTACCGTCGTTGTCAGCCTTGTGGCGGCGGAGCGCCCGAACCCCGTCTCGGGCGCCGTCGTCCTCTCCAATTACGATAGGACGGAAGCCCCGCAGCGCCTTGCCCCCTATGAGGCGCTCATTCTGCGGGAGGGATAAACCATGAAATATATCACAGGGCAGGGGAATACCTTTCTCCTCTCCACCGAACATACCGCCCTACTGCTGCGCGTGACAAAGTACGGCCACATCGAGCTGCTGCATTACGGCGCACCAGTATCTATTGAAGATGCCGACGCGCTGGCGGCACGCCGCACCATGCCCTACGGCAGTCAGGTGATGTACACCGAGGAAGCCCCCACCTATTGCCTCGATAATATCCCGCTGCTTTGGTCAGGGGTGGGCAAGGGTGATTTCCGCGTTCCCGCCATCGAGCTGGAGCTGCCGGACGGCACCCTCACCACCGATTTTATCTACGAGGGCAGCACTCTCCGCGCGGGGACACTGCCCGCAGTAGGTCTGCCTGCCGCCTACGATGAAAGCGGCGCGGCGGAAACGCTGGTGCTTTCTCTCAAAGAAAAGAAATTCGCCCTGCGGCTGGAGCTGATCTTCACTGTGTTCCCCGCGGCAGATGCCATCACCCGCCGCACCGTCCTTTATAATGACGAGGCGGTTCCCGTTACCATTCGCCGCCTGATGAGCCAGCAGATCGATCTCCCTCAGCAGGAGTACGAACTGCTCACCCTCGACGGCGACTGGATCAGCGAAACGCATTGCCACACCCGCCCCGTGCGGTACGGCTGCCTTGTCAACGAAAGCACCACCGGCTCCTCCTCCAACCGCCACAATGCGGGCGTCCTGCTGTACCGGCAGGGAACAGGGGAGGATCACGGGCTTGCCTACGGCTTCAATCTGCTTTACAGCGGCAGCCATTACACCGCCGTGGAGCGCTCCCCGCGTGATTTTGTCCGTGTCGTCTCCGGTATCCAGCCGCAGGGCTTCTGCTGGCGGCTCCCCGCGGGTGAGATGTTCCGCACGCCGGAAGCGGTCATGACCGTCTCCGGTGTGGGCTTCAACGGCGTCAGCGGCAACTTCCACCGTTTTGTACGGCAGCACATTCTGCGCGGGGATTGGAAGGAAAAGCCCCGTCCCGTTCTCCTCAATAACTGGGAGGCGCACTTCTTTGATTTTACCGAATCAAAGCTCCTCACCTTAGCAAAGCAGGCAAAGACCGCCGGCGCCGAGCTGTTCGTCCTCGATGACGGCTGGTTCGGGGCGCGCAACAGCGATACCGCGGGGCTTGGCGATTACACCGTCAACCGCAAAAAGCTCCCCGGCGGCATCGAGGGGCTGGCGCAGAAGGTCACTGCCATGGGGCTGCGCTTCGGACTGTGGTTCGAGCCGGAAGCGGTCAACCCCGATAGCGACCTGTACCGCACCCACCCCGAATGGGCGCTGCGGCAGGCGGGGCGGCAGCCCTCCATGGGGCGCCACCAGCTCCTGCTCGATCTTACCCGACCCGAGGTGCGGGACTACATCGTTCACCACATCACGCACCTTTTGGATCATAGCCCCATCACCTATGTCAAGTGGGATATGAACCGCCACATGAGCGACCTTTATTCCGCGGTCACGGCGGGCGGGGAGCTGCCCCACCGCTATATGCTGGGGCTTTACGAGGTGCTGGAGCGCATCTTCACCCCGCGCCCCCATATTCTCTTGGAGACCTGTTCCTCCGGCGGCAACCGGTTCGATCTCGGACTGCTGTGTTATTCGCCGCAGATCTGGTCGAGCGATGATACCGACCCCATCGAGCGTCTTTCCATTCAGGAGGGACTCAGCTATTTCTACCCGCCCTGCACCATGGGCGCCCATGTTTCACAGTCGCCCCACCAGCAGACGCTGCGGCAGACGCCCCTTTCCACCCGCTTCAATGTCGCCGCTTTCGGCGTTTTGGGGTACGAGTTGGATCTGGGCGAGCTTTCCCCGCAGGAGAAAAAGCAGGTCGCCGCGCAGATAGAATGGTACAAACAATACCGTCCCACCCTGCAATACGGCGATTTCTTCCGTGTCCCCATCCGCCGTCAGGGGCTTGTCAGCTGGGCGGCGGTCGCACCGGATAAAAAGCAGGCGGTCGTCTTGCTGGCGCAGCGGCTCTGTACGGCGGCGCCTCCGGCGGATCATCTCACCGTTCCCGCGCTGCTGCCCACGGCGCGCTACCGTGTCACGGCGGTGCCGCAGCAGGTGGCGGTCGCCCGCTTCGGGGGCTTGGTCAAGCACATCGCACCGGTCAAGCTCTCCGCCGACGGTCTGGTGCTGCGCACCGTCAACCGCCACTACGCTCTGCCCGATGGCAGCTTTACCGCCGTGGCTTCCGGCGCGGCGCTTGCCGCCGGTATCCCGCTCAACGATCAGTTCCTCGGCACCGGCTATCACGAGGAACTGCGCCTTTGGGGGGATTTCGGTTCCCAGCTATATCTCGTCGAACAGCTCGGCGAAAATAAGGAGGATCACACCAAATGAACAAACTTGACAGAAGAAATATGGTTTTCTTCGGGCTTGGCACCATCGGGCGGGATATGTTCTACGCCTTTGAAGCCAATGCTCTCATCTACTACCTTTCCAATGTCCTCAGCCTGCCGCTGGGCGTATTCGTCGCCACCAGCATGGTCTTTACCGTGCTGCGCGTGTTCGATGCCCTCAACGACCCGCTTATGGGGCTTTTGGTGGATAACACCCGCTCCCGCCACGGACGCTTTAAGCCTCCGATGGCGCTGGGCGCCTTGGCGGGCGGCGCCTGCTACCTGGTCCTTTTTGCCGATTTCGGTCTGCGGGATTACTGGTTTGTCGCGGTATTCGCCATTGCCTATATCCTGTGGGATATCTTCTACGGCTTGAATGATATCGCCTACTGGTCTATGCTGCCCTCCCTTTCAGTGGAGCAAAAGACCCGTGAAAAGATGGGCGCTTTCGCCCGTATCTGCGCCAATATCGGTATGTTCTCCATCATGGTCGGCTGGGAGCCCATCACCTCCGGCATGGGCAATACGCCCAAGGCATGGTTCACCGTGGCGCTCGCCGTCACCATTCTCATGCTGCTGTTCCAGCTCTTTACGCTGTTCGGCGTCAAGGAGCGCAAGGATATGTTCCGCCGCGAGGAGGAAAAGACCACCCTGCGCGGTATGTGGGAAGTCCTCACCAAAAACGATCAGCTCCTCTGGACGACCCTTGCCATGTCGCTTTTCAATATCGGCTACATGAGCACCACCACCATGGCGATCTACTATATGCAGTATGTCTATGGCAATAAGGATATGTACGCGGTGCTGGCGGCGGTCGTCGGCGTGGCGCAGCTGCTGGCGCTGGTCATCTTCCAGTCCTTCTCCAAGTGCATGCCGCGCGAAAAGCTGTATCTGCTCGCCACCGTCCTTGTCATGGTCGGCTATGCCATCTTCTTCTTTGCCGAGGTCAGCATTATCCTCATCGCCGTAGGCGCTTTGTTCATCTTTATCGGTCAGGCGTTCATTCAGCTGCTCATGCTCATGTTCCTCGAGGATACCATCGAGTACGGTCAGTGGAAGAACGGCAAGCGCAGCGAGAGTATCACCCTCTCGGTGCAGCCCCTCATCAATAAGATCGGCGGCGCCGTTTCTATGGGCATCACCAGCCTTATGCTGGTTTGGTCGGGCATTAAGGTTGGCGAAACCGCTGCCGAAAGCATCTCCGCAGGTGGTCAGCTCACTGTCAAGCTCATGATGATCGTTCTGCCTGTAATCTTTATTTTGGCAGGCTATATTATCTATCGTGCTAAATTTAAGATCAATAAAGAAATGTACGACCGCATCATCAGCGATCTGCGGGCGCGCGGCGAGCTTCACGCCGAACCGGCGGAGGTCGTCGAAGTGACCGAAACGGTCGAAGTAGAGATCACCAGGGAATAAACAGAAAAAAACGGCTCCTTACCCGTCACAGGGCAGGGAGCCGCTTTTCTGTTTTCCTGTCTCATTCCGGCGGCGGCAAAAATCGGTTCCGGCTGTGTCGCTCTCCTCAACAGGCGCCAGCCCGCCTTTTGTCGGGCGCCAGCCTGTTTTCGGCGGCTCCTTGCCGCCTCCCGATTTTTCCTCGCCGCCTTACTTTCACTCCGCTGCGATCCCCTCGGTATCCACCGCCAGCTCCATCACCTGCCAGCGGTGTTCAAAGCCTTGGCACGCCTCGGCAAACCGCGCGGCAAAGCCCGCTTCATCGGTCAGCGCCAGCAGTGTGGGGCCCGCCCCGCTGATGCAGAAGGCGATCGCCCCGCATTGCTCCGCGGCTTGCTTTACTCTGCCGTATTCGGGGATCAGGCTTTCCCGATAGGGCTGGTGCAGCCGGTCGCGCAGCGCCATGGCAATCAGCTCTCGGTCACCGCTGCCCAGCGCTCCCGCCAGTACCGCTGCATGGGAGGCATTATAGACGGCATCAGTAAAGGCTACCTGCTCCGGCAGCACGCTGCGCGCCAGATGGGTGCTCAGTTCAAAGTCCGGTACTGCCGCCACCCAGCGCAGCGCGGGGGAAAGCGGCAGCCGCACCGTGCGGGGCACGCCGTCCTCCACAAGGCTCGCCGTCAGCCCGCCGTATATGGCAGGCGCCAGATTATCGGGGTGCCCCTCTATCTCATTCGTTATCTCCAGCAGCTCGTCAGGGGAGAGGACAGCCCCGTGTAAAAGGTTTGCCGCCGCCGCTCCTCCGGCGATCATCGCGGCGCTGCTGCCCAGCCCACGGCATACCGGTATCTCGGCTGCAATGTCCAGCGCCAGTCCCTCGTCGGGCAGTCCCAGCCGCTTCAGTACGGCACGGTAGCCCCGCACGGCAAGGTTTTCCTCGTTTCGGTACTCCGCGGGGCAGCCGGTAATGCGCAGCTCGCCCGCGGGCAGCACCTCGCAGGTCAAGCGGTCATACAGCGCCAGCGCGCAGCCCATGCTGTCAAAGCCCGGACCGATATTGGCGGTCGTGGCAGGCACCCGCACGGTGATCTTCTTCATCTCAGCCCTCCATCTCACGGCGCACATAGTCCGCCATTTCGCTTATTTCTATGCAGTCCCGGTGCAGCACCGGCAGCGTTTTCAGCTCCGCTAAGGGGGCGGGCACCGGCACGCCGGTCAGCGCCTGCAGCTCGTCCATCGCGTCAAAGGCGTCCTCCGGCACCGCTTTCCCCAGCGCCGCCAGTACCGCCGGCGCAAATTTATACGGCGAAGCGGTGCTCAGCACCACCGTCTGTCCGCAAAGTCCGGTCTTGTGCTGCTCCGCCACCGCCCATGCCACCGCCGTGTGCGGGTCAAGCAGGTAGTTGTCCCGTTCCCACACCGTCTTTATCGTCTCGGCGGTCATCGCGTCGTCACAGCACCCGCACAGGAAGGTCTCCTGTATCTTTTTCAGCAGCGGCTCGCTGATCCGGTACCACCCCTGCCCGTTCAGCTCCCGCATCTTCTCCGCCACCATCTCGGCATCGCCGCCGCTCGCCAGATATAACAGCCGCTCCAGATTGCTGGAGACCAGAATATCCATCGAGGGGGAGGTGGTCTTATAGAAGGGTCTCTGCCGGTCATAGCGTCCCGTCGTCAGGAACTCGGTCAGTACATTATTGGCGTTGCTCGCGCACAGCAGCTTGCCCACCGGCAGCCCCATGCACTTCGCAAAGTATCCCGCCAGAATATCCCCGAAGTTCCCCGTCGGCACCGAGAAATTCACCGGCTCGGTCGGGCTTATTTTCCCCGCGCGGCACAGTGCTGCCCATGCGTGCCAGTAGTAGATGATCTGCGGCGCCAGCCGCCCGATATTGATGGAATTCGCGCTGGAAAGCGCCGCCTTTCCGGTCGGCTTCACCTCGGCAAAGATGTGCTTCACACCGGTCTGCGCGTCGTCAAAGTTGCCGCGCACCGCCGCCACGCGGGTGTTTTTTCCGCGCTGCGTCACCATCTGCCGCTCCTGTATTTTGCTCACGCCGTCCTTGGGGTAAAATACCACGATGGAGGTGCCATCCACATCGCAGAAGCCCTCCAGCGCCGCCTTGCCGGTGTCGCCGCTCGTCGCGGTCAGGATCACCGTCTCGGTCTTATCATTCAGCAGCTTTTTCGCGCCGGTGATAAGATACGGCAGCAGCGAGAGCGCCACGTCTTTGAAGGCACAGGTCGGACCGTGGAACAGCTCCAGCACGCCGTATCCGCCCGCCTGCACCAGCGGCGTCACCTCAGGGGTGTTAAATTTCCCGTAAGCTGCCGTTATCATCGGGCGCAGCAGCCCGGCAGGGTAGTCGGGCAGCAGCCGCCCCAGCACCGCCTCCGCCATGCCCGCAAAGTCCTTTTGCAGCATCTCGGCGGGGTCCAGCGGCAGGGCGGCAGGGTCACACAGGTACAGCCCGCCGTCGGGCGCTATGCCGCGCAGTACCGCCTCTGCGGGGCTGGCGGTCAGCTTATGGTCACGGGTACTGTTATATTGCATCAAGGGGTCTCCTTCTCTCTTTCGTGGAAATCGGACAAAGAACACGCCGCAAGGCTTGTTTTTGACTGCTTCCTATGATATACTGTTTCCGGACGAAAAACAAGTGCTTTTTACGGAGAAACAATCGTGTTTCTCCAAACGACACCTTTACAGGAGGAATGGATAGAATGAATGTAGCGATCCTCGGTCACGGCACCGTCGGCGGCGGCGTGTACCAGCTTCTAAAAGACCGCCCCGATATCACCGTTAAATATGTACTGGATAAAGCCCCCATCGCGGAGCTGGGCGCCGTTTCCGTCACCGATTTTTCCGTCATTCTGGAGGACGGCGAGGTGGATACCGTCGTGGAGGTCATGGGTGGTCTGGAGCCCGCGTTCGATTACATCACCGCTGCCATGCGCGCCGGCAAAAATATCGTCACCGCCAATAAGCAGCTTCTTGCCGCCCGTTATGATGAGCTGACTGCCCTCGCGTGGGAGACCGGCGTGGGCTTCCGCTCCTCCGCCGCGGTCGGCGGCGGTATCCCGTGGCTGCCCAATCTGCAGCGGCTCAAGCGCATCGGCGCCGTCAATGAGGTCTGCGGCATCATGAACGGCACCACCAACTATATCCTCAGCATGATGCACAAAAAGGGCTACGATTACGAAAGCGTCCTCCGCGACGCGCAGAGCTTCGGCTATGCCGAGGCCGACCCCACCGCCGATATCGAGGGGCTCGATGTCCAGCGCAAGCTCCTGCTCAGCGCCAACATCGCCTTTGATACCAGCCTCACCGAGCAGCAGGTTCCGGCGGCAGGCATCGCCGGCGTCACGCGGGAGGACATCGCCGGCTTCAATGAGATGGGCTATGTCTGCAAGCTGTACGCCACCGCCAAGCGGGTTGCCGAGGGTGCCGTTCTCGCCGTTGTGGAACCCACCCTTTTCAAGGCGGAAACGCTGGAAGCCGCCGTGCCTGCCAACTACAATCTCATCACCGCCGTCTCGGAATACGCCGGTCGGCAAAGCTTCTTCGGCGAGGGCGCGGGTCGTCTGCCCACCGCTGCCGCCGTCGTGCAGGATCTCCTCGATCTCTGTGAGAAAAAGCAGGGCTTCTATACGCAGACCGCCCAGCCGATGCCCTCCAACAATATGTGCGAGGAACGCCGTTACTATGTCCGCTACATCGTCGATACCTGGTTCATGGATGGCTGCGTGGAAAAGCGCTGGGGCAACGGCGTGCTTACCCGTCCCGTCTCACCGGCACAGATGCACTCGTGGTATGTGGAAGCCCGTCGCAATGATCCCGGCATCTTCTTCGCCGCGCTGCAGGGCTAAAGGAAAGGAATTCTTGCGATATGTTCAAGGTCGTTAAATTCGGCGGCTCCTCTCTGGCGGATGCCGCTCAGTTCGAAAAAGTCCGTCAGATCGTTCAGGCGGAGCCGTCCCGTCGGGTCGTGGTCGTTTCCGCTCCCGGTAAGCGCTTTTCCGGCGATCATAAGATCACCGATCTTCTCTACCTCTGCTATGCCCATCTTCAGTACGGCGTCAGCGCCGAGGGCGTGTTCGGCATGGTGGCGGAGCGCTACCGCTCCATTGCCGCCGATTGCGGTCTGACCCTCCCCGTCGATGCGGAGCTTGCCGCTTTATACGAAAAAATGCAGCAGGGCATCAGTCAGGATGAACTGGTCTCCCGCGGCGAATACTTTGCCGCCCGCCTCATGGCGGAATACCTCGGCTTCGATTTCCTCGATGCCGCCGACTGGCTGCAATTCACCTTTGATGGTCAGATCGATCGGGAACATTCCTACGAAGCGCTCCGCCGCATCGCGGAGGATCGCAGCGTCGTCATTCCGGGGTTCTACGGCGTCATGCCGGATGGGCACATTCGGGTGCTCAGTCGGGGCGGCAGCGATGTCACCGGCGCGCTGGCGGCAGCGGCGCTCGGCGCCGATGTGTACGAAAACTGGACCGATGTTTCCGGTATCCTCATGGCGGATCCCCGCATCGTGGAAAATCCCCGCCCCATCGAACGCATTACCTATAACGAGCTGCGGGAGCTCAGCTATATGGGCGCGCAGGTGCTGCACGAAGCCAGCGTTTTCCCCGTCCGTCAGGCGGATATCCCGCTCAATATCCGCAATACCAATGACCCCGATCACCCCGGCACCCTCATTCGGGAGCACTTCGAGGACGAGTTGGAAAGCGAAAAGAACCGCTTTATTACCGGCATCGCCGGACGCCGCAATTTTTCCATCATCACCATGGCAAAAAACGGTCTGTCCTCCTCCATCGGCAGTCTCCGTCGGGTATTGGAGGTCTTTGAGCGGCATAATCTGAATGTAGAGTACACCCCCTCCGGCATCGACAGCGTCTCGCTGGTGGTGCAAAGCGGCAAAGCCGCCTCCTGCCTTTATTCCATCTTGGGCGAGCTGCAAAAGGAGTTCCGCCCCGATAAATTACAGGTGGCGGAGAATATCTCCATCGTGGCGGCGGTCGGTCGTAAGATGGCGTTCCGCCCCGGCATTTCCGGCAAGATCTTCGCGGCGCTGGGCGAAAACGGTATCAGTATCCGCATGATCAGTCAGGGACCGGAGGAGCTGAATATCATCGTGGGCGTGGATAATGCCGACTTTGAAAAAACGGTGCGTGTGCTTTACGAGAGCTTTGTCAGATGACCGAGAGGAGAGAGATCATGAAGAAACCCAATGTCACCATACTGGGCGCGACCGGCGCCGTCGGTCGGGAAATGCTCAAGGTTCTGGAGGAACGGAATTTTCCGGTCGGGGAGCTGCGCTGCCTGGCCAGCGCCCGCAGTGTCGGCAAGCTGCTGCCCTTTGCCGGTCGGTACATCGTCGTTGAGGAAGCGACCGATGCCGCCTTTGCCGGTGCCGATATCGTGCTGGGCGCGGCGGAAAACGATATCGCCCGCCGCTTTGCTCCCGCCATCAAGGCCGCGGGCGCCGTGTTTATCGATAATTCCAGCGCATTCCGTCTGGAGCCGGAGGTGCCCCTCGTCGTACCGGAGATCAATCCGGAGGATGCCCTGCGCCATCACGGCATCATCGCCAATCCCAACTGCTCCACCATCATCACCGTCGTCGCGGTTGCGGCGCTGCGCCGTCTGTCGCCCATAGTCACCATGAATGCCGCTACCTATCAGGCGGTGTCCGGCGCGGGGGCGGGCGGACCCATCGAGCTGGAGCAGGAGGTCGACGCGCTTTATCGGGGCGAGCCGGTACAGCCCCATGTGTTCCCGTACCAGATCGCCTATAACCTCATTCCCAAAATCGGCAGCCCCACCGAAAACGGCTACACCTCCGAGGAAATGAAGCTCCAGAACGAGGGCAGAAAGATCCTCCACCTACCGGAAATGCAGGTCTCCTGCACCTGTGTGCGGGTGCCGGTCGTGCGTTCTCATTCCATCGCCGTCACCGCCCGCTTTGCCCGTCCCATCTCGGTACAGGAGGCGAGGGAAGCCGTCGCCTCGGCTGCGGGCTGCCGTCTGGTCGATGACCTCCCGAATAATATCTACCCCATGCCACTGGATACCAGCGATCAGGATCTCGTCTATGTCGGGCGGATCCGTCCCGACCTCACCGATCCCAACGGGCTTTGCCTGTGGTGCTGCGGCGATCAGATCCGCAAGGGCGCCGCGACCAACGCCGTCCAGATCGCCGAGCTGCTGCTTTGATGCCCCATTTCCCGCCGTCCCCGCTCCGGGGGCGGCAAATTTTCTTTTTGTTCACAATTTTTCTCGAATTTCCTATTGACAAACCCCGTAATATACGCTATTCTTATTCCAGAACAACGCAAGCGGGAAATGCGTTGCACTCCTTATGATTTGGCTTCACCAAAAAACACTAACAGCAGAAAAAGCACACGGCTCACCACCGTGTGTTTTTTTGCGCCTTTGTGCAAACCATTCGGCAGATTTCAAAGTATTTGCTTACTGCACCCATAGTCCCACTCTTCAAATGAAGGTGCTATGTCGTCGGTAAAACACATTTTGGTTATTATCCATTAATGTTCATAGCAGGCACCACTTGCCGAGCGTGAGAGTAAGAAAAGCAGGAAGTAGGATAGGAACACCCTCCCCCGAAGCGGGGGAGGGGAGGGGAAGGGGGCAGATGCGTCTGCGACACCCTATAAGCACCGTTTAGCCCACGCTTCGGGACGGCAAAGCCGTTCCGAGCGGGCGTTCCGGTGCGTGGGGTCTCGGGGTATCCCCGAGCGTGTTTTTCTTCCTTTTGCACGAGCAAAAGGAAGTCCCCGCCGGATAGGCGTACAAACCAGAGCCTTTTAAGAGACTTTGCGACGCCGTCAGGCGACAACAAAGCCAGCCCCATAACGGTCTGCCTCCCTTGTGTAAAGGGAGGTGGTGAGCGTAGCGAACCGGAGGGATTGACAGCATGGACTACCCATAACAGCCGCCTCTCACCCAATGAATTCCAATATTGTAAAACTTCTGTGAAACTTTGTGCGAATTCAACACTTTTACTGCAAATTTCCCCCGTTTTGTCCGTATTAGTGGGGGAGGAGATCCGCAGCTGCCGTTTTGCCAAAAAACTTTCCCGCCGGTGTTTCCTCCGGCGTCCTTTTGTGGTACAATATATCTTGGATTTTTACGAGCAAATTACAAGGCGGCACAGTCCTGCCGGTGCCGCCCGTGACGAAAAAAAGGAGACCCCACTCATGCCGCAGCGTGATAACCAAGCATACCAGCAGCTCAAAAGAGAGATCTTGAACCGCCGCTTTTCCAATCTCAACCCCATGCAGCGGGAAGCCGTCTTTGCCGCCGAAGGACCCGTCCTCATTCTGGCAGGTGCCGGCAGCGGGAAAACCACCGTGCTGATCCACCGCATCGCCAACCTCCTGCAATACGGCACCGCCTCCTCCCGCAGTGACGATATGCCCTATCTCAGCGAGGAGGACTGGCGGCTTTTAGAGCAGTGCGCCGCCGACGGCAGCTTTATGGAGCGGGCAGGGCAGCTCATCGCCCATGATGTCCCCGCCCCGTGGAATATCCTTGCCATCACCTTCACCAATAAGGCGGCGGGCGAGCTTCGTGCCCGTCTTGCCGCCATGCTGGGCAGCAGGGGAGAGGATGTCCACGCCGCCACCTTCCATGCCGCCTGTTCCCGTATCCTCCGCAGCGAGATCGAAGCGCTGGGCTACGGCAGCAATTTCACCATCTACGATAGCGATGACTCCGTCCGCGTCATCAAGGACGCCATGGCAGAGCTGAATATCAATGATAAGAACTTTTCGCCCAAGGCGCTCCTCGGCAACATCAGCCGCGCCAAGGATAAACTCTATTCCCCCGATGACCTGCGCCGCGCCGCCGGCGATAATTTCGCTTTGCAGGTCACCTCGCGTGTGTACGCGCGCTACCAGCAGATGCTGCGCGACGCCAACGCCCTCGATTTCGATGACATCATTCTGCTGACGGTCAAACTGTTCCAGCAGTTCCCGCAGGTGCTGCAAAAGTACCAGCACCGCTACCGCTACATCATGGTAGATGAGTACCAGGATACCAACCATGCCCAGTACCTGCTGGTCAGCCTGCTGGCGGGCGGTCACGGCAACCTGTGCGTCGTCGGTGATGATGACCAGAGCATTTACAAGTTCCGCGGCGCCACCATCGAGAATATCCTTTCGTTCGAGCAGCAGTTCGGCGACACCAAGGTCATTCGTCTGGAGCAGAATTACCGCAGCACCGGCACCATTCTCGATGCCGCCAATGCCGTCATCAGCCGCAACAGTCAGCGCAAGGGCAAGACCCTGTGGACGCAGAACAGCCGCGGCGAAAAGGTGCTGTACCACAAGGCAGCCGATGAACAGCGGGAAGCCCACTTCATTGCCGGTGCCATTCGCAAAAACCACGAAAAAGGCGCAAAATACAGCGACCACGCCATTCTGTACCGTATGAACGCCCTTTCCAGCACCATTGAGCAGATGTTCATTCGGCAGGGCATTCCGTACCGCATCATCGGCGGCTTAAAGTTCTTTGACCGCAAGGAGGTCAAGGACATTCTGGCGTACCTTGCCGTCCTCAATAACCCCGATGACAGCCTGCGGCTGCGCCGCATCATCAATGAGCCGAAGCGCGGCATTGGTGAAGCGACGCTGAATACCGCCCAGCAGGTCGCGGATAGCCTTGGCCAGTCGCTGTACCGCACCTTACAGACGGCGGAGGAATATGTCCCCCTTTCCTCCAAGGCAAAGGCGCTTATGACCTTTACCGCCATGCTGGACGGCATTGCCGAAACGGTCGATGAGGTTCCCCTCATCGAGACGCTGGAAGCGGTGCTGGATCAAAGCGGCTATGTCAGGGCGCTGGAAGCGAAAAACGATATGGAAAGCCGCGGCAGGCTGGAAAACATCGGCGAGCTGAAGACCACCGTTCTCAAGTACATGGAGGAGACCGAGGAGCCCAGTCTTTCCGGCTTTTTGGAGGAGATCGCCCTTTATACCGACCTCGATAATCTTTCGGAGGACGACGACAAGGTGGTGCTCATGACGCTCCACTCCGCCAAGGGACTGGAATTCCCCTATGTTTTCATCACCGGCATGGAGGAGGGCATCTTCCCCGGGCAGCAGGCGATCTTCGAGCCGAAGGAGCTGGAGGAGGAACGCCGCCTTGCCTATGTCGGCATCACCCGTGCCAAAAAGGAACTGACCCTCACCGGTGCGGCACAGCGAATGCTGTTCGGACGCACCACCCGCAATCGCCCCTCCCGCTTCATCGGGGAGATCCCGAATGAACTGCTGAAGACCGAGGACGAGACCGAGCGCTTCGGCAACTATCAGGCGGAGCGTTCCGCCTTTGGCGGCAGAAGCAGCTACGGCGGCAATTATAACAGCAGTTACGGCGGCTACGGCGCCCGTCAGGGCAGCGGGGGACAGGCCCCCCGTCCGACGACCGTCAGCATTCCGCCCGCCCCCCGTCCCAGACCCGCCGCGCCGGCTGCGGAGCCGTTCAGCTTTAAGACCGGCGACCGGGTTTACCACAAGACCTTCGGGGAAGGCTCCATTCTCAAGATCGAGCCGATGGGCGGCGACCACCTGCTCACCATTCACTTTGACAGCGTCGGCGCCAAGCGTTTGATGGCGACCTTCGCCCGTCTGGAAAAACGATAATCCACAGTGTAAACGACCGTAAGGAGGAAACAATATGCCAAAGGTCACTCTTATCACCCACACGCCGGAACCGGAAATGACCATCGCCTCGGCGGCGCGGCTTTGCTACAGCCCCGCCACCATTGCCGAGGTGCAGGAGAAACTGACGCCGGAAAAGGCGGGCGAATTTGTGGAAATGCTGGCGGGCTTGGGTCACCAAAGCCCCATCGAGCACGCCGTTTTCACTTTTGGCATCGAGGGGGTCAGCCGCGCCCTGCTGGCGCAGATCACCCGTCACCGCATCGCTTCGTTCAGCGTGCAGAGCCAGCGCTATGTCAGGGAAAACGATTTCGAGGTGGTCACCCCGCCCCAGATCGCCGAAGTCCCCGAGGCAAAGGCCGAATTTGAGCTGGCAATGCGGGAAAGCATTGCCCATTACCAGAAGATCGCCGAGATCCTGAAGACCCGCAGGGAAGCGGAGTGGCTGGCGCAGGGTGTTTCGCCCAAGGCGGCGGCAAGCCGTGCCGAAAAGACCGCCATCGAGGACGCCCGCTTTGTCCTGCCCAATGCCTGCGATACCAAGATGATCGTGACGATGAACGCCCGCAGCCTTATGAATTTCTTTGAGCTGCGCTGCTGCCAGCGTGCCCAGTGGGAGATCCGAGAGGTCGCCGACCAGATGCTTTCCCTCTGCCTTTCCGTCGCGCCCCATCTTTTCAAAAATGCCGGTCCCGCGTGCGTGCGCGGCGCCTGCTCCGAAGGGAAAATGACCTGCGGAAAAGCCGCAGAAATGCGGGAAAAATACGCCAGAATGAGGGAAGAAGCCCATGGATAAAAGACTGCCGGTATTGCTGCTGTGTCTGGCGGCGCTGGTGCTTGCCGCCCTTTCGCTGCTGCGGCTGATGCAGGGCACGGCTGCGGAAAGCATGGGGCTGTTCGCGGCGACCGCCGTGGTGCTCATTGCGGCGGTGGCGGTTTATCTCATCTACCGTACCCGCAACAAGAGGGAATGAGGAGGACAGAATATGGAACACCAACTGTATGTCATCGAGGGGCTGGACGGCAGCGGCAAGGCAACGCAGGCGGCGCTGCTCACCGAGTATCTTACCGCAAAGGGGCTGCCCTGCCGCAAGCTCTCCTTTCCGGATTATGACGACCCCTCCAGCACGCTGGTCAAGATGTATCTCCACGGCGAGATCGGCACGCTGGACGAGGTGAACCCCTACGGGGCGTCGCTCTTTTTCACGGTGGACCGCTATGCCAGCTACTGCCGCCACTGGCACCCCGATTACGAAGCGGGCAAAATACTGGTGGCGGATCGCTACTCCACCTCCAATATCCCGCACCAGATGTCCCGTCTGCCGCGGGAGGAGTGGGACGGCTTCCTTGGCTGGCTGTGCGATGTGGAATACAACAAAGCCGGTCTGCCGCGCCCCACGGCGGTGGTCTATCTCGATGTCGATCCAGAGGTCTCCCGCCGTCTGCTGAGTGAGCGCTACCACGGCGATGAAACCAAGCGCGATATCCACGAGGCGGATTTTGCCTATTTGCAGCACTGCCGTGCCGCTGCCCTTTACGGGGCACAGCAGCAGGGCTGGATCATTCTGAACTGTACCGAAAACGGCGAGATGCTCCCGCGCGAGGTCATCGCCCGCAAAATACGGGAAGTACTGAAATTATAATCACCAAAGGAGTTTTATGCTGGAATTCAAACCGATCACATTGGCAGCACGCCGTGACCTTTTGCCCTTTCTGGGAAGAAAACACCACAGCGCCTGCTACCAGAGCTTTGCCACCATGTACCTGTGGAGCGGCATTTACAAGACCCGCTACTGCCTGACCGGCGAGTGGCTTTTCACCAAAAGCGGCAGCGGCGACGGCTACGGCTTCCCCTACGGGGACGGCGACCTCCGCGAGGGGATAGAGCTGCTGCGGCAGGACGCCAGGGATAACGGCAGGGAGCTGTGGTTCTTTGGGCTGCTGCCGACCGAAAAAGCGTGGATGGAGGCAAATTATCCCGGAGAGTTTACCTATACTGCCAGCCGCGACGACGCCGAATATATCTACGAGGTCGATAAGCTGATGACCTACGCCGGCAAAAAGCTGCACGGCAAGCGGAACTTCTGCAACCGCTTTGAGGCGGCGCACCCCGACTGGAGATTTGAACCCATCACCGCCGAAAATGTGGAAGCGGTGCTGGAATTCCACCGCCGGTGGCAGGCGGAAAACGAGGGCGGCGACGAGGGACTGCACAAGGAGGGCTGCGTGGTGCGCTGTGCCCTGCGGGAACTTGACAAGCTGGAAATGACCGGCGGCGTGCTGACGGCAGGCGGCAAAATTTACGGCTTTGCTGTGGCAAGCATGATCAACGAGACCATGATGGACGAAAATATTGAAAAGGCGGAAAGCGATGAACCGGGCGCCTACCCGATGGTATGCCGGGAGATCGCCAAAATGATGAAGGAGAAGTACCCGTCGCTTACCTTTGTGAACCGCGAGGAGGACACCGGCGACGAGGGACTGCGCCGCAGCAAGGAATCCTACTATCCGGTGATGCTGCTGGAAAAGCATGTAACGCGCGAGGCGAAAAAAGCGTGAAAGGAGCTGCCATGCCGCAAGTGAACTATGGTTTGGCAACAGGGGAGGAGCTGTCCCGCCTGCGGGAGATCTTCCTGCGGTGCTTCGGTAACGGGGCAGCCGCCGAGATGGAGTATATTTTCGCGCGGTACGGGGACGCCCTGTGGTGCGCGCGGAAAGACGGCGTTCCGGCAGCGATGCTGGTCGCCATGCCGGTGACGCTGGCGACCCCTAAAGGGGAAGTACCGGCAAGGTACTTCTACGGGGTGGCGACTCACCCCGATTACCGGCGACAGGGGCTGTGCGGCGGGCTGCTGGCAGACTGCTGCCGGACGATGACGGAAAATGGCGAGGGAGCGGCGCTGCTGCGCCCCGACAGTGAGAAAAACCGCCTGCTTTACCGCAAAAACGGCTTTGCCGATTGCAGCAGGGTAACGGCAGGGGACTATGCCGCAGCGGGCGGCGAGGCACTGCCCTGCACCCCCGCCGAGCCGCGGCAATATGACGCCCAGCGGCGGAAATATGCGCCGTGGGGGCTGCAATGGGGGGCGGACGGGCTGACGGCCCAAAAGGGCTGGCTGAAGCTGTACGGCGGCGATCTGTGGCTTTTGGGCACGCCGGAGCAGCCAAGGGGCTGCGCGGCGGTGAGCCGTGAGGGAGAGACCCCGCTGGTGCGGGAGCTGCTGTGCCCCAAGGAATACGCCGCGGCGGCTCTGGAGGGGCTGTGCCGGACGCTGCAAACCGACCGGCTGCGCCTTGCCCTGCCGGTGCCTTTGACGGTGACGGTGCCAAACGGCATTACCGAACCGATGATGATGGTTCGGAAAACAGGAAATATCAAGCTTCCGCAGACAATTTATACGCCCTTGGCGATGGATTGAAAAATGCGGCAGCGCAGGATATAGCACAAAAAGCCAAAAGGGGATATACCCCTTCCGGCAGAAATGATTGGCAAGGAGGAAATGATAATGACGGCTTATGTATTTTTGGCAGAGGGCTTTGAAGAAGTGGAGGCACTGACTCCGGTGGATATCCTGCGCCGTGGCGGCGTGACGGTAAAAACCGTTGCCATCGGCGGTGGGACGGATCGGATCATCACAGGCAGTCACGGTGTTCCCGTGGTTTGCGATATAGCCGAGGAAGCGGTCGTTCCCGATGAAATCGACATGATGGTGCTGCCCGGCGGCTTGCCCGGAACCACCCATCTGGGGAAATCGCTTACGATTCAGGAGGGGCTAGCCTACGCCGCTCAAGAGGATCTGTGGGTTGCCGCTATCTGTGCAGCCCCCAGCGTGTTGGGCGAAAACGGGCTGCTGCACGGCAGAAAATACACCTGCTACCCCGGCTTTGAGAACGACGAAAAGTACCACGGCAGCTACACCGCCGCGCCTTTGCAGCAGGACGGAAAGATCATTACCGCCAACGGCGCGGGCAATGCCCTTACCTTTGCCCTTTACCTGCTGGCTGCCCTGCAGGGCGAAGAAAAGGCGCTTGAGGTAGGGCGTTCCATTCAGATGAAGCTGTAAAAGGAGAGAACTTTACACGATGACAAAAAACAAACCGGAGGTTCTGCTGCCGGCGGGAGACAGGGAACGACTGGAGGCGGCGCTGCGCTTCGGCGCGGACGCGGTGTATCTCGGCGGGAAGCTGTTTAATATGCGCGCCGGCACCAAGAGCTTTACGCAGGAGGAGCTGGCGGAGGCGGTCAAGCTGACCCACAGCTACGGCAAACGCCTTTACCTGACCTGCAACACCCTGCTGAATAACGGAGAGGTAGACCTGCTGCCCCGATACCTTGCCGAGGTGCGGGAGATGGGGGTGGACGCCCTCATCATCAGCGATATGGGCGTGCTGATGGCGGCGCACCGCATCGTGCCGGATATGGAGCTGCATATCTCGACCCAGGCGGGCGTGACCAACTGGCTGACCGCTACCGAGCTGCACCGGCTGGGCGCCAAGCGGGTGGTGCTGGCACGGGAGCTGCCGCTGACCGAAATAGAGGGGCTGTGCAGCCGTATCCCGCAGGAGCTGGACGTGGAGGTTTTTGTTCACGGGGCGATGTGCGTGAGCTTTTCCGGCAGGTGCCTGCTTTCGCAGTACCTGACCGGACGGGACGCCAACCGCGGCGCCTGCACCCAGCCCTGCCGCTGGAAATATGCCCTGATGGAGGAAAAGCGCCCCAACCAGTTCTATCCGGTGGAGGAGGACGGCGGGTTCAGCTATATCATGAACGCCAAGGACCTGTGCCTGATCGAGCACCTGGATAAGCTGGCGAAGGCGGGGGTTCACTCCTTCAAGATCGAGGGACGGGCAAAATCCGCCTACTACACGGCGGTGACGGCGGGAGCCTACCGTGCCGCCACCGACCTAATGTGGAAAGATCCCGAACACTATATCTGTCCTGTGGAGCTGCGGGAGGAAGTGACCAAGGTGAGTCACCGTGACTACACCACGGGCTTTCTGTTCGGCGCGCCGGAAAACGGGCAGTGTTATGAAAGCGGCGGGTATATCCGCCGCTGGGAGGTGGCGGGTATTGTGACCGGCTACGATGCCGAACACCACCGCCTGCTGTGCGTACAGCGCAACAAATTTGCCGTGGGGCAGCCGCTGGAACTGGTGCTGCCGCTGCGGGGCGTACGGAAATTTACCCCGACGGGGCTTTACAATGGCGTGGGTGAGGCGGTGGAGAGCGTTCCGCACGCCGCCGCGCCCTTTATGATGGATTACCCCGAGGCGCTGCCGGAGGGAACGCTGCTGCGCATGGCAGTAACGGAATAATTAAACGGAAAAACAATGACCGCGGGGGAGGAAGCAACATGCCGATGTGGAAGCTGAAGCCCGCCTGCAAGGATTACCTGTGGGGCGGCGAGCTGCTGCGGGAGAAATATCACATCGAAAGCGACTGCGAACCGCTGGCGGAGGCATGGGTGCTCTCCTGCCACCCCGACGGTATAAGCCGTCTTGCCGAGGGTGAAATGGAGGGCATGTCATTGCCGGAGGCGGCAAAACAGTATGATGGAAACTTCTTCGGGACGCGGTGCGAGGCGTTTGCGGAATTCCCGATGCTGGTGAAGCTCATCGACGCGGCGAAGGATCTTTCGGTGCAGGTGCACCCCGATGACGACTATGCCCATCGGGTGGAGCACCAGAACGGCAAGGCGGAGATGTGGGTGGTGTTGGAGGCAGCCCCCGACGCCGCGCTGTACTACGGCTTTGCCCGACCGGTGACGAAAGAGGAGATCGAGCGGGGGCTGCGGGAAAACACGCTGACCGACCTGCTGCGGCGGGTGCCGGTCAAGGCGGGCGATGTGTTCTATATCCCGCCGGGAACCGTCCATGCCATCGGAGCGGGTATGGTGATAGCGGAGATCCAGCAGAATTCCAATGTGACCTACCGGCTGTATGATTACGGACGGCTGGGTGCGGACGGCAAGCCCCGTCCCCTGCACACCGAAAAGGCGCTGGCGGTGCTGAACCCCGCGCCGGTGGAGCGGAATTGGAACTTTGGCGGGCACCTGGGGCGGCACCGGTGCTTTACGGTGGACCTGCTGCGGAATGACGTCGCGGACTGCTGTGACGGCGGCAGCTTTGCCGCCCTGCTGGGGACAGCGGGGGAGGGCGAGCTGCGCTGCGGCGGCGAGACAAAGAAGCTCCGTGCCGGAGAGTGCGTGTTTTTACCCGCGGACGCCGGTGACTGGCACCTTAGCGGTGAGGTGACGGCGCTGTGCTATTATCTGAGCGAAAGTATTGAAAGTATTGTATGAGGGAAAAGACAGTGCTATAATAGTGCGCATAAAAAAGCGGGTCTGCCGCCTAAAAAGCGGCAGACAATGGGCAAAGAGAGAGGACGGAGAGCAGATGGTAGTCAATCCCGGAAAAAATGAGATCATAGAGGTGGAGGGTAAAAAGTACCGTCGCCTGTGCATCAAAACGCACGTCATCACCGACGCCGACCGCATCGTTGATGTGGTGATGAAGTACGCTGCCCCCGAAATGCAGGAGGGGGATACGCTTTTCATCACCGAAAAGGCGGTCGCCTGCACCCAGAAGCGCGCGATCCCGATGAAGGACATTAAGCCTCGTCCGCTGGCGAAGTTCCTTTCAAAGTTTGTTCTCAAGACGCCCTACGGTATTGGACTGGGCATTCCGGAGACGATGGAGATGGCGCTGCGGGAGTGCGGAACCTTCCGTATCTTAGTGGCGGCAGCCGTTTCCGCGGTGGGCAAGCTGTTTGGGATTCGCGGGTGGTTCTATAAGGTAGCGGGCGAAAAGGCACGCTCTATTGACGGGCCTTGTGATTGTACCCTGCCGCCCTACAATGAGTATGTGGTGCTGGGCCCCGAAAACCCCGATCGGGTGGCGGCGGAGATCTATGCCGCGCTGGGTAAGCCGGTGCTGATCACCGATATCAATGATATCGGTGGGGTCATTATGGGCGCGGCGCCTCTTTCTACCGACCGCGGACTGATGGCGGCGATCCTGCGGGATAATCCGCTGGGGCAGAGCCATGAGCAGACTCCAATGGGCATTATCCGTCCCGTAACGGAATAAACCCGAATACAAGGCGGCGGGGCGGTATGCCTTGCCGCTTTTGGCATGGAAGGCGAGGGAAGAACGGCGGGACGCCCGCAGGGCGCTCCGGCGCAGCCGGAGCCGGCGGTCGCAGACCGCCGAAGCCGCCGCAGGCGGCTTGCCCTGCGGGCGAAGAAGCACACCGCAGTTGCGCTGAAGCAAGTATATGTGGTACAATAAAAAATCAAGACAAAAGCTTGCAAACAAAAGGGGAGACAGAAGATGAAAGAGCTTGCCATTTTCGGCAGCACCGGCTCCATTGGGTGCAGCACTCTGAATGTGGTGCGTCGGGAGCGTTTGCGCTTCGGGGTTTCGATCCTTACGGCGGGTCACAATCTGGAACGTCTGATTGGGCAGATACAGGAATTTTCTCCCCGGCATGTATATATCATCGAGGAAAGGGACGCCGAAACGCTGCGCGGACTGTTCCCGAATCTGGATATTTACTGGGGCACGGACGGCATGGAGCAGGTGAGCCGCCTGACCGACTTTGATACCGGTGTTTCGGCACTGGTGGGAGTGGCGGGACTTCGCCCGACATGGAACATGATCCGCAGCGGCAAAACGGTGGCGCTTGCCAACAAGGAAGTGCTGGTGACTGGCGGCAGGCTGGTGATGGAGGCGGCAAGGCAGTGCGGCGCCGCGCTGCTGACCGTGGACAGCGAGCACAGCGCCATCATGCAGTGCCTGCGGGGAGAAAACCGCGCCGAGATCGAGCGTATATTGCTGACCGCCTCCGGAGGTCCGTTTTTTGAGAAAGAGATCACAGAAGACATCACGCCGGAGGAGGCACTGCGGCACCCCACATGGAAGATGGGCCCCAAAATTACAATAGACAGCGCCACCATGATGAACAAGGGCTTCGAGATTATCGAGGCACGGTGGCTCTTTGATGTGCCGGTGGAAAAGGTGCAGGTGGTCGTTCACAGGCAAAGCATCGTTCACTCGATGGTGGAATTCTGTGACGGCAGCATCATGGCAAACCTTGCACCGCCGGATATGGAAATCCCGATTGCATATGCACTCTCCTATCCCGAGCGCATGCCGGCGCCCCACCGGCTGGATATCTTTGCGATGAAGGCGCTGGAGTTCCAAAAGCCGGATTGCGGGAAGTTCCCCTGTCTGCGGCTGGCGACGGAAGCCGCGTGCGCCGGACACAGCGCGCAGGTGGTGCTGAATGCTGCCAACGAGGTACTGGTGGCACGCTTTTTGGCAGGAGAGGTACGGTTTACCGATATCCCGCGCGGGGTGGAGGCAATGCTGGAGCGGCACGCCGCCCACGAGATGAACAGCATAGACGAGGTGCTGGCGCTGGACGGCGAGATTCGGCGTCAGACCGAAGAATGGATACAGAAAACGAGGTGACGGCATGAGGGCAGCGATCGGGCAGGACAGTCACCGCTTTGAGAAAGATTACGACAAACCGTTGATCTTAGGTGGGGTGCTGTTCCCAGAGGAACAGGGGCTGAGTGCCAACAGCGACGGCGATGTGGTGCTGCACGCCATCACCAACGCAATTTCCGGCATCAGCTGCCGCAATATACTGGGGGCGGTCGCCGATGAGATGTGCCGAAGCGGGATCACAAATTCGGCGGAGTATCTGCGGGAGGCGCTGAAATCGCTGGAGGGGAGAATCTCCCACCTCAGCGTTTCCATCGAGTGCATGCACCCCAAGATCAGCCCGATGATCCCCACCATGCGGGAGAGCATTGCCGGACTGCTGAACATTCAGCCACAGCAGGTGGGCATTACCGCCACCAGCGGCGAGGGACTGACCAACTGCGGGCGGGGACTGGGCATTTCAGTGCTGTGTATCCTGACGGTGGAGGACTGACCATGCAGAGAGTGGAGGAGACGGCATACGCCAAGCTGAACCTAACGCTGGCGGTCACCGGACGACGGGCAGACGGCTACCACACCATACAGTCGCTGTTCCAGAGCATCAGCCTGTGCGACCGGCTGGTTCTGGAGCGGCGGGAGACCGGCTTTACGCTGAACGATGTGGAGAAGATACCGGCAGGGGAGAATATTATTACCCGCGCCGACCGGCTGCTGCGGAGAGAATTCCCGAACCTTGGGGGTGTTGCCGTGACGCTGGAAAAGAATATCCCCACCGAGGCGGGGCTGGGCGGCGGCAGTGCGGACGCAGCCGCTTATCTGCGCGGCATGAACCGGCTGTACGGGCTGGGGCTGGAAAGCGAGCGGCTTTCCTCTCTTGCAGCGGAGCTGGGCGCCGATGTGCCGTTCTGCGTAAACGGCGGGACGGCGATCGCAACCGGTATCGGGGAGATATTGCAGCCGGTGGAAAGCCGGTTGCCGCTGCACTTTGTGCTGACGAAGCCCGCCGCGGGCTGCTCCACACCGGCGATGTACCGCCGCATTGATGAACTGGGCGACCGGCTGCGGCAGCGCTTTACGGCAAAGGAAGCCTCCGAAGCGCTGGCAGCGGGAGACCTTGCGGGGCTGTGCGGCAGCCTTTACAATGTGTTTGAGGAAGTGACCGCCCTGCCGGAGCTGGAAATAATTCACCGGGAGCTGCGGCAAAGCGGCGCGCTGGCGGCGCTGATGACAGGCAGCGGCAGTGCGATATTTGGCATTTACCCTACCGAAGCAGCGGCAAAAGCAGCAGCGGAGCGGCTGAGACAGACCCGTTGGGCGGTATATTGCCGCAGTGTGGGTTAAAAGGGAATATGAGCGGCGGGCGCGCGGAGCGGGCGAGAGTCGGGCGACCGGCGCAGCCGCGGAGGCCGACCCGAGACAAAGCGGAGAGCGACCGCCGCGGAAAAAGGAGAGCGAAGCCATGGTAAGCGGAATCATACTGGCGGGAGGCAGCAGCACCCGCTACGGCACCGGGGGGAACAAGACGCTGGCGAAGCTATGCGGGCGGCCGGTACTGGAGTACAGTCTGCGGGTGTTTCTGCAAAGCCCGCTGGTGGAAGAAGTTGTGCTGGCTGCAAGAGCAGGGGAGGAGACTCTCCTGCGGGAGCTTGCAGCGGCGCTATGTCCCCAAAAGCCGGTGACGGTAGTGACCGGCGGGGCAGACCGTGCGGATTCGGTGAAAAACGCATTGGAAGCAGCGCGGTGCGAGATAGTGCTGATCCATGACGGGGCTCGCCCTTTAGTGACTGCGGCGATGCTGGCAGACTGTCTGGCGGCGCTGGAGCAGGCGGACGGCGCGACCCTTGCGGTGCCCAGCCGCGATACCGTAAAGCTGGCGGACGAAAACGAAATGGTTGTGGGGACGACCGACCGCAGCCGGACATGGCTTGTTCAGACGCCGCAGGCATTCCGGCGGGAGGAACTGCTGGCGCTGCACCGCGCCCTGACCGAGCGGGAGACCGTGACCGATGACTGCATGCTGCTGGAGCGTGCCGGACGGCGGGTAAAGCTGGTGGCGGGCAGTTACCGCAACCTGAAGATCACGACGCCGGAGGACCGGGAGCTGGCGGAATTTTACCTTGGAAAAGGAACCGAGTGAATGAATGTAAGTGAGATCAAAGACCCTGCTTTTCTGCAAAATCTGGACGAGAAAGAGCTCCGGAAGCTGTGCGGAGAGCTGCGGGAGTTTATCATAGAGAGCGTTTCGCACACCGGCGGACATCTTTCCTCCAATCTGGGATTGGTGGAGCTGACGGTGGCGCTGCACCGCGTCTTTCACAGCCCCGAGGATAAGATCATCTTTGATGTGGGGCACCAGTGCTATACCCATAAGCTGCTGACCGGTCGGGCGGCGGAATTTGGCACGCTGCGCTGCACCGACGGGCTTTCCGGCTTCCAGTGCCGCAGCGAAAGTCCCCACGACTGCTATGAGGGCGGTCATGCGGGAACGGCGCTTTCGGCGGCGCTGGGCTTTGCTATGGCGCGGGAGGCGAAGGGTGAAAAGAATGCGGTGGTGGCGGTGGTCGGGGACGGTGCGCTTGGTAACGGGCTTTCCTACGAGGCGCTCAACCACATCGGGGACTACCAAAAGCCGCTGATCATTATTCTGAATGACAACCGCATGAGCATCAGCGCCAATGTGGGCGCTTTGCATAATTCGCTGGAGCGTATCCGACTGCACCGCGGCTACCGCAGTGCCAAAAGCCGTACCAAGGCGGCGCTGCGGCGTATCCCTGTGGTGGGGGACGCCATGGTGCACGGTGTGGAGCAGGTGAAGGAAGACCTGAAACGGCTGTACCTGCGGGACGGCGCGCTGTTTGAGGAGATGGGCATTACCTACTACGGTCCGGTGGACGGACACGATTTGGGGGAGCTGGACGCCTTTTTGCGGGTGGCGAAAGAAGCGGAAAAGCCGGTGCTGCTGCATGTTGTCACCGAAAAGGGACACGGCTGCGGCTACTGCACTGATGACCCTGACGGACTGTGGCACGGCGTGGGCGCCTTTGACGCGCAGAGCGGACGGCAATCTGCTGCGAGCGGCACAACGCCCGGCAAGGCGGTGAGCACGGCGCTGCTGGCGTTGGCAGCAAAAGACGAGCGGATTTATGCGATCACGCCGGCGATGACGACCGGCGCACATTTAACGGAATTTGCGAGGAAATATCCGAAGCGGTTTATTGACGCGGGCATTGCCGAGGAGCACGCGCTGGTGCTGGCAAACGCGCTGGCTTTAAGCGGCATGAAGCCCTTCGTGACCATCTACTCCACATTTTTGCAGCGGGGGTACGATCAGGTCAACCATGACATTGCCCGCATGGGCGGCGCTGTGGTAGTGGGCATCGACCGCTGCGGCGTCATCGGGGAGGACGGCGTTTCGCATCAGGGCATCTTTGATGTTTCGCTGCTGCTGCCCATTCCCGATATCACGCTGGCGCAGGGCAAGGACGCCGCTGAGAGCGCCCGACTGCTTGCGACCGGATTTACCATGGACAGCCCTTTCTTGCTGCGGTACAGCAAAAATACCGTGCCGGAGCAGCCCCTTTCCACAGAGCCGCTGCCGGTGGGACGCTGGGAGCGGCTGCATGAGGGCGAAGTGACCGTGATCTCCTACGGGGATTTTGTGGGGGAGGCGGAGGAAGCGCGCCGTCTGCTGGCGATGGACGGCATTGAGATGGGGCTGGTGAATGCCCGCTTCCTGAAGCCCTTTGACGAGGAGATGATGACCGAACTGCTGGCGGAGGGCAAGCCGCTTTTGGTGTACGAGGAGGCCGCTGCCATCGGCGGGCTGGGGAGCCTATTACAGCAGTTTGCCACGGAGCGGGAGAGCCGGACACCGGTGCATGTGCTGGCACTTCCAGGCCGATGGATCTACCACGGCAAGCGGCGAGAGCTGCTGCACCGCATGGGGCTGGACGCCGCGGGGCTGCGGCAGGCAGTCCGCGAGAGGCTGGATAAACAAAAAACAATAGAGACATAAAAATTATCCGACAGGGGAGGGATGCTCCGCTGTCGGGTAAATTTTTTTCTCTTTTTCTGCCCTTATATTACCACAAAACGGGCAAAAAATCAAGTCTTGTACTGCGGGGGCGTTTGGGTGTATTAAGAATACAGGAGGTGTATGAACATGGAGAAAAGAGTAAGTATGACAGCAAAGATGTCCGCCTTTGTACGGAGTTTCCACAGTGATAAGTTCCTGAGCAGGGGCGAGCTGTACAACGACCCGCTGGCAGAAAAGATGCTGAACGGGGAAATCATGAAAATATGGGAGTCGATCGCCGCAAACGTGGATTGGCTCTGCGAAGGTCGCGGAGAAGGCTGTGAGGATCCTGTGCTGTATGGCATAAACCGCAGGCTGGCGCCCGCGGTGCTGGCACGGGCGATCTGGTGGGAGCAGGAGCTGCGGCGGGAGCTGAAGATGGGCACGCGGCAGATCCTGCTGCTGGGCGCGGGACTGGACAGCCTGCCCTACCGCCAGACCGGGGAGATGGAAAAGGCGAAATACTACGAGGTGGATATGCCGGAGATGATAGCCTACAAGGAGCTGCAACTGAAAAGAGGGTAGATCACGATGCCGGAGAATGTGTATCGGCTGGGGGCTGACCTTGCCGAGAACTGGATAGAACCGCTGCTGTGGCAGACGCCCTTCGCGCCGGAGGAGCGCAGCCTGACGGTGATGCTGGGGGTGGCGTACTATCTGCCGCAGAAGGTACTGGATAAGCTGCTGGCGCAGCTGGCGGATATTACGCCGCGGGGCAGCACACTGCTGTTTGACTGCCAGCTGGCGGGCTTTGGCGAGAGCGGCGGAACAGACACCCGCCAGCGGGAGCTGGCAGCGGCGGCAGGGGAAGCGATGACGGACGGCATGAGTATGGTGGAGATGGCGCTGATGCTGGAGCGGCACGGCTATCTGATCTATGAGGATATGGACGAAACACAGATAGAGGAACGCTTTTACCGCGAATACAACGAGAAGAACCCGCCCTATGCCATTCACCCGATGCCGCACACCGCGATGATACTGGCGGTGCGGTACTAAGGCATTTTGCGGCGGGGACTTGGCAAGGCGGAGCCTGCTGTGGTAAAATAGACACAAAGCGAAAGGGGGCGGCAGTATGCCAAAAAAGAATACCCGCAATACCAAAGGACGCATTGTGGCGGCGGCGTGGAAGCTGTTTTACGAGCAGGGCTATGAGGAGACCACGGTGGAGGACATCATCTTTGAATCGGAGACCTCCAAGGGCTCGTTCTACCACTATTTTGACGGCAAGGACGCGCTGCTTTCCTCCCTTTCGGTGCTGTTTGATGAGCGGTACGAGGAGCTGATGCAGCAGGAGCACGACGATATGGACTGCATCGCGCTGCTGTGCTGGCTGAACTATGAGCTGTTTGTGACCATTGATAATACCGTTTCCATCGAGCTGCTGAGCAGGCTGTTTTCCAGCCAGCTGGTGACAAAGGGTGAACGGCACCTGCTGAGCCGCAACCGCACCTACTATAAGCTGCTGCGGCAGATCATAACCCGCGGGCAGGAAAACGGCGAGCTGACCACCGACTATACGGTAGGGGAGATCGTGAAGGCGTATGCGATGTTCGAGCGGGGGCTGATGTACGACTGGTGCCTTTCCAGCGGGGAATATTCGCTTTCGCAGTACACCAAGACCATGATGCCGATGTTCCTGGAAGGGTTCCGGAAAAAATAATTTTTTATTGGTTATAAAAAGAACGGGAAATCGTCTATTGTAAAAAGACTTAAATAAAGCAAAAATTTAATAACAAGCGCTGCGGTGTACAGAATAAAGTCTGTACACCGTTCTGTATTTTCGTCTACTGATTTGTGTGCTATAATCCGTTCATTGCAATACAAAGCCACAAAGGAGAGATAAAAATGTTAGGGAATCAAGTAGCTATACTGATTACCATAGCAGTATACCTGATTGCCATGGTGCTTATCGGAGTATACTTCGGAAAAAAGGGCAGCGGCAAAAGCAGCGATGATTTTTACCTGGGCGGACGGAAAATGGGTCCCTTAGTCACCGCGATGAGCGCCGAGGCAAGCGACATGAGCAGCTACCTACTGATGGGTCTGCCCGGGCTTGCATATCTCTGCGGTCTGCCGGAGGTTTCCTGGACCTGCATCGGGCTGGCAGTGGGTACTTATCTCAACTGGCTTATTGTGGCGCGACGGCTGCGTCGTTACTCCGCCAGACTGGGCGCCATTACCGTTCCGGATTTCTTTTCCCGTCGGTACGGCGATAAAAAGAACCTGCTTTCTGCTATTGCAGCCGTTGTTATTCTGGTGTTCTTCGTACCTTACACCGCCTCCGGCTTTAAGGCGATCGGCACGCTGTTCAACAGCCTGTTTGGGGTGAACTACCACACCGCGATGATCGTCGGCGCCATCGTTATCATCGGCTACACGGTGCTGGGCGGCTTTATGGCGGTTTCGTTCACCGACCTGATCCAGTCCATCTTTATGACCATTGCGCTGGTGGTCGTGGTGGTATTCGGCATAGAGCAGGCGGGCGGTGTGGATACTGTAGTCGCCAACGCACAGGCACTGCCCGGCTATCTGAGCATGACCAAGGGCTATGATGTAACGACCGGCGGCGCGGCTTCCTTCGGGGGACTGAGCATCGTTTCCACACTGGCGTGGGGTCTGGGCTACTTTGGTATGCCGCACATTCTGCTGCGCTTTATGGCGATCAAGGAGGAGGAGAAGCTGAATACCTCCCGCCGCATCGCGACGGTGTGGGTCGTTATCTCGATGTTCATTGCCGTAGCCATCGGTGTGATCGGCTACAGCGTATCGGTGGTGGGCAAGGTGCCGTTCCTGACGAACAGCAGCGATGCCGAGACCATCATCATCAAGCTGGCTGACCTGATGAGCCGGCACGGGACACTGCTTGCTGTCGTTGCGGGCGTGATCCTTTCCGGCATTCTGGCGGCGACGATGTCCACGGCGGACAGCCAGCTTTTGACCGCCGCATCCAGCGTTTCGCAGGATCTTTCCCAGAGCGTTTTCGGCATCAAGCTGAGCAGCAAGACCGAGATGATCGTGGCGCGCGCGACGGTACTGGTCATTGCCGCCATCGGCATCATTCTGGCGTGGGATCCCAACAGCTCGGTATTCCGTGTGGTATCCTTTGCGTGGGCAGGCTTCGGCGCGGCGTTTGGTCCCGTGGTGCTGTTCTCGCTGTTCTGGAAGCGCAGCAACAAGTGGGGCGCACTGGCAGGCATGTTGACCGGCGGCGTAATGGTATTTATTTGGAAGTACCTCATCGCCCCGATGGGCGGAGCATGGGCAATTTATGAGCTGCTGCCCGCGTTTATCGCAGCGTGCATCGCGCTGGTGGTCGTTTCGCTGGCGACCGCCGCTCCCGAAAAGGAGATCGTGACGGTGTACGAGGAAGTATGCGCCAAAAAAGTAAAGGCATAAAATGAATAACCAATATCCCCCGGCTGCGGTCGGGGGATATTTCTTCTGGGCAAAGGGGAAAATGGCGGCTTTTTCGATTTGACGGGGGACGCCGGCTCCGCTATAATGGTAGCGTTGTACTATGAATACGGCGAATACGGCGGAGACAAGAAGGAGAAAAACGATGGCAGAGACAAACACGGCAAAAAGGGGACTGAAAAAGGGCTGGCGGATCGTTCTTATTGTATTGGCGGTGCTGGTGGTCATTTATGCGGTGCTGGGGCTGCTGCCCCGTGGGAAGAGCTATCCCCTTGCAAACAACATGATGAAGGAGGGGACGATGCCGCTGCTGATCGCGCACGGCGGCGGAAATAAGGAGTTCCCTGATAACACGCTGGAAGCATTTTATAACGCATACAGCGTGGATAAAAATGTGATGATGGAGACCGATGTTTCCATCACCAAGGACGGTGTGGTCATTCTCTCCCACGATACCACCCTTGACCGCAAGACCAATGTGACGGGGCGCATCATCGACTGGAATTACAGCGACCTGATGGCGCAGAAGGTGGACTTTGGCTACACCAACCCCACCGAGGACGGAGTCCTAAGCGGGGAGCGGGTGCATTTTACCGATGAAAACGGCAAGGAGCGCACCCCTGCCGATGTGGAGTATCCCGAGGGTATTGTGCCGCGTGACGAAAAGGTGTTCCTTGCCACCACGCTGGAGGAGCTGATGGTCGCTTTTCCGAATAACCGCATCAATGTGGAGATAAAGCAAAGCGGCGAGACCGGCATGACGGCGATGAAAGAGGTGCTGCGCCTGCTGGAGAAATACGACGCCTGGGACCGCGTGGTGCTGGCGAGCTTCCATAATGAGATCTACGCGGAGTACCAGCGCCTGCAGAAGGCGGGCGAGGTGCCGGAGAGCTTTATGTGCTCGCCCGGTGTTGCCGGTGTGGCGAAATTCTACTTTATGCAGCTGTTCAATGCCGATGTATTCTATAACGATGGCATGTGCGTCTTCCAGCTGCCTACCGAGTTTTCGATCGTCAGCCTTGCGACCGAGGGGCTGGTGAAAAAGATGCACAGCCACAACCTGGCGGTGCATTACTGGACCATCAACGACCCCGAGGAGATGCGGTATCTTATTGGGATCGGCGCGGACGGCATTATGACTGACTACCCGCACCGGCTGGCGGAGGTGTACGCGGCATACGGAAAATGAGATGAAGCGACCATGATATAAAAGCATTTCCACAGGAGGAGAAAACATATGACTTACGGAATTATCGGCGCGTTGGACGAGGAGATCGCGCTGGTCAAGGAAGAGATGACGGCGGTAGAGGAGCATACCCTGTATGGACGCACCTTTTACACCGGCTGCATCGGAGAAAAGAACATTGTACTGGTGTGCTGCGGTGTGGGCAAGGTGAATGCCGCCCTGTTTGCCAATGCGGTCATTCGGGAATACCATGCCGATGCGGTCATCAATATCGGAATCGCGGGCGCCATCGGCGCGGGTATCGGTGTGATGGACGTGGTGCTGAGTACCGAGGCGGCATTCCACGACCAGGACGAGGTCATGGTGAAGTATTACCCGTATTGCAAGTCTTTCCGGGCGGATCCTACGCTGCTGGCGTTGGCGCAGAGGGCGTGCGAATGTGTGACGCTGCACGGGAAGGTCGCTTCCGGTTTGATCATCAGCGGCGACCAATATATTACGGACAGCGCCGTAAAGCAAAGCCTGCGGGAGCGCTTTGACCCCTGCTGCACCGAGATGGAGGGCGCGGGCATTGCCCACGCGTGCTATGTGAACGATACGCCGTTCCTTATTATCCGTACCATGTCCGACAGTGCGGACGACGAGGCGGATAACAGCTATGACAACTTTATCGACGCGGCAGCGCACCAGTCGTCGGCGATCGTGCTGAAGATGCTGGAGATGGGGGAGTAAGCAGGCAATACCAACAGAATAAAAACGGTTTGACAACGGAGAGCAAGAGTACTCCGGCGGTCAAGCCGTTTTTATATTTATGCAAATTCTGTTGAAGGCGGTGAAAAGCACAGAATTATGTTAAAAGTGTACAAATTATAATGGGAATAATCTGCTTGCAGGATAAAATGTTTCGTGATATATTAAGCATATACAATACAATCTTTGCAAAAGCTTAAACGGAGGGACGCCGGTGGGAAGTTACTTGTTAAAACGGATCCTGCAAATGCTGGTCGTTATGCTTATTGTGTCGATCGGGGTTTTTCTGCTGGTGGATCTTTTGCCCGGAGACCCGATCTATGCCATGCTGGGCGATTCCATCACAGATGAGGCTTACTGGAAGGCTTACTACGAGCTGGGGCTGGATAAGCCGCTGCTTACCCGCTATTTTGACTGGCTGGGCAACGCGCTGCATGGGGAATTCGGTGTTTCCTACCAGTTCCATATGGACGTAAAGGAGCTGCTGGCGCCCCGCCTGAAGGTCACGATCTATCTTTCGGTGCTGGCGACCCTTATCTGTATGCCGCTGGGCATTCTGTTCGGTGTTATTTCGGCAGTCAACCGCGGCAAGCCCATTGATAATGTGATCACGCTGGTTTCCAATGCCTGCTCCTGTCTGCCGCAGTTCTGGATCGGCATATTCCTGCTTTACATATTTGCCATGAAGCTGGGCTGGCTGCCGTCCTTCGGCTTTACCATGCCGCCGTGGAAGGACTGGACTATGCATTTCAGACAGCTTATTATGCCGCTGATCTGCCTATCCATTGACGGTATTGCGGGCATCACCCGCCAGACCCGTTCCAGCATGCTGGAGAATATCCGGCAGGACTATGTGCGGACGGCAAAATCGAAGGGTCTTGCAAAGAACAAGGTCATCTTTGTTCATACGCTGAAAAATAGTTTGATCCCCATTGTGACACTGTTCGGCGTGCGGCTTTCCTACATGGTGGGCGGTTCCGTATTTGTAGAGAGTGTCTTTACGATCCCCGGAATGGGCTTTTTGCTGGCACGCTCCATTACGGCGCAGGATGTACCGGTGGTGCAGGCATGCGTTATGCTGATCGCACTGGTGACCTGCCTTGCCTATATTGTTACTGACTTTTTGTATGTACTGGTAGACCCGCGCATCAAGCTGCGCAGAGACGACTGAGAGGAGGGGCTGTGATGAAAACCAAGATGGCTTCTGCCCCTCGGCAGGAAGACCCGCGCGCGGAAAGCAGAAAACGGTTTTTGCGGGCAATGTTTTCCCGCAAGATCGTAGTTGTTGCGACGGTGATCGTAGTGCTGTTTATCCTTGCGGCGGTGCTGGCACCAGTGCTTTCGCCCTATGACCCCAATGCTGCCGATCTTTATGATATCAGTTCGCCGCCCACTGCCAAGCACCTGCTTGGCACCGATGCTTCCGGCAGAGATGTCCTAAGCCGGCTGCTGTACGGTTCCCGTATCTCCATTACCATCGGTTTGGTCGCGGTATCCATTGCCTGCGTCATCGGAACTTTCTTGGGCATGTGCGCCGCCTACTTTGGCGGGATCGCGGATACCGTCATTATGCGCACCATGGAGGCGCTGCGCTCGGTGCCGTCTGTTATTCTGGCAATGGCATTGGTCACCATTTACGGCGGAGGGTTCCGCAATGTGGCAATTATATTGGGTATTTCCACTGTACCCGGCTATGTCATGATGATGCGCGCGCAGGTGCTGAGCGTTAAAAGCACTGACTATGTAACCGCGGCAAGACTGCAGGGCAACAGCAGTCTGCGGCTGATGCTGCGGCATATCCTGCCGAACTGTGTATCTCCGCTGATCGTTATGATGACCCAGCAGGTGGGCAGCACCATTCTCTCAGAGGCGGGGCTTAGTTTTATCGGCGTAGGGATTTCCGTTCCGACGGCTTCTTGGGGGACGATGGTGAGCCAGGGCAAAGATGTACTGCTGCAGAACCCGCTGCTGGCGCTGCTGCCCGGCTTGTGTGTGGCGCTTCTGGTTATCTGCCTGAATACAATGGGCGATGGTATCCGAGACGCGCTGGACCCCAGACTGCGCGGCGAAATATGATGGGAGGCAGATATGGAAAAGCTGCTTGAAGTAAAAAATGTGCAGACGGATTTTATCACGACCGGCAAGCGCTCGCAGGCGGTCGTGGACGCCTCCTTTACCCTGCACCGCGGCGAGATCATCGGTGTGGTGGGGGAATCGGGCAGCGGAAAATCGGTCACGATGCTGAGTATATTAAAGCTCATCAACCCGCCCGGAAAGGTTGTGGGCGGAGAAGCCCGCCTGACCGGTGAGGAACAGAACCTGATCGATCTGCCCGATGAGAGCAGCGAGATCAGAGCGATCCGCGGCGGTCGTATCGGCATGATCTTTCAGGAGCCGATGACCTCGCTCAATCCAGTGCTGACCATTGGGTATCAGATCTCGGAGGCGATATTGCAGCACAAGAAGTGCAGCAAGGAGGAAGCCCGCACACGAGCCATCGAAATGCTGAAGGCGGTGCGGATCCCCGACGCGGAGGAGCGCTACCACTACTATCCGCAGCAGTTCTCCGGCGGCATGCGCCAGCGTATTATGATCGCTATGGCGCTTTCGGCAGAGCCGGAGATCCTGATAGCGGACGAAGCGACCACCGCGCTTGATGTTACCATTCAGGCACAGCTGCTGGAAATGCTCAAGGAGATCGCCGTGGAGCGGCAGGTCGCTATCATCATTGTGACGCATAACATGGGCGTCGTGGCGCGCTACGCCGACCGCATTTATGTAATGTATTCCGGCAGCGTGGTGGAATGCAGCCCGACGATGGAGCTGTTCCGCCAGCCGCGCCACCCCTATACCAGGGGATTGCTTAATTCCATTCCCCGTCTGAATGACCCCAAGGACCGTGTGCTGGAGCCGATCGACGGCTTGCTGCCGGATCCTGCCTCGCGGGAGCGGTACTGCGCCTTTTATGACCGCTGCCTGTACCGCTGCGATGCGTGTAAAGAGCAGGACCGTCCGCTGCTGCAGGAGACCGCGCCGGAGCATCTGGTGGCGTGTCACCGCTCCTTGGAGGAGATCGAGGAGGTACAGAAGGGACTTTCTGCCCATAAACGGACGGCTCCGGTCAAAAAAATCGGGGACGAGATCGTGCTGGAGGTGCAGGGTCTTACCAAAACCTTTGATGTGCGCACCGGATTGTTCCAGAGAAAGACCGGCGAGGTACACGCCCTGCAGAATGTCAGCTTTAATGTCCGCAGAGGAGAGACCCTTGGCATCGTAGGTGAAAGCGGCTGCGGAAAATCTACTTTGGCACGCTGCATTATACGGGCGTACCGCCCCACCGCAGGTAAGATCATTTTTGAGCAGAACGAGGTATCTCAGGCGCCGGAAAGCGCGCTGAAACCCCTGCGCCGGAAAATGACGATGGTTTTTCAGGACCCGTTTTTCTCGCTGGATCCCCGCCAGACGGCAGGTTCCATTGTGGGAGAGGCGCTGAAGATACACCACCTTGTAAAAACAGGGGAGGAATACGAGCAGCGCGTGGACGAGCTGATGCGGCTGGTGGAGCTGGACCCTAAGCTGAAAAGAAGGGTCCCGCACGAGTTTTCCGGCGGCCAGCGGCAGCGGCTGGGCATTGCCCGCGCGCTTTCCTCATCGCCGTCGCTTATTATCTGCGATGAGCCGATCTCTGCACTTGATGTTTCGGTGCAGGCACAGATCATCAACCTGCTGGAACGGCTCCAGGAGGAGCTGGGCATTTCGTATCTCTTTATCGCGCACGATCTGGCCGTTGTTCGTCATATCAGCGATCGGGTTCTGGTAATGTATCTTGGCTGCGTAATGGAAATAGCGGAATGCGAGGAGCTTTATGCCAACCCGCTTCACCCCTATACACAGGCGCTGCTTGCTTCGGTGCCCACCGCGGATCCCGAAGCGGAGCAGGGCAGAGAACATGTAGAGATGCGGGGAGAGATCCCCAGCGTAACGGAGCGCCCGAGCGGCTGCCCGTTCAGCAACCGCTGCGAGCATGCGACCGAGCGCTGCCGCCAGGAATGTCCGGCGCTGCGCACGCTGCCCAACGGACATCAGGTGGCTTGCTTCCTTGTAGAGGGCGACGGTGCCTGACCGAAAAAAGTAGCTAAGGCGATATGCCTTAAAAATAAAAGACTATTGGAGGAAAAGACATGAAAAAGCTGTTTGCAATCCTATTGGCATTGGCAATGGTATTCTGCATGGCTGCCTGCGGCGGCGATGCGGGTCAGCCGACGCCGGACCCGGCGGAGAACGAGGGACCGACCTACGGCGGAACTTTCCGCTTTGGTATGTTCTATGTGACCCCCACCTTCTTTACCCCTAAGGCGGTCGGCAGTGTCAAGATGTTTGTCACCCCGTCCATCGAGCCGGTAGCACGTCTGAACAACGACGGCACCGTTACTCCTTTCCTTGCCGAAAGCATTGAGACGAGCAAGGACGACCTGACCATGACCATTAAGCTGCGCGAGGGCATCAAATTCCATGATGGCTCCGAGCTGACGGCTGAGGTACTTAAATGGAACCTGGATACCGCACTGGAGTACGGCAAGGCTTCCAACCTCAGCAATCCCAAGAGCATTGAAGCGGTAGATACCTACACGGTCAAGATCACCTATTCCGACTGGTCTGTTTCCTGGCCGAATGATATGTGCGATGTTCTGGTGTATTCCAAGCAGGCATTTGATGAGCATGACGCCGACTGGTGCGCCGTTAACATGATCGGTACCGGCCCCTTTGTAATGGATAGCTACACCGTTGATGACCGCATTGTGTGGAGCAAGAACACAAACTACTGGCAGGAGGGTCTGCCTTATCTGGACGGCGTTGAGCTGGTATGGATCTATGATACCACTTCCTCCGCTTCCGCCTTTATGAACAAGGAGATCGACAGCTTTGATACCAGTGTTGCCGCTGCCATCAGCATGATGGTCAACAATGGCTTTGAGACCGCCGCTGCCGACCTGACCGCGAACTGCACCTATGGCTTCGCGATCCCCAACAGCGCCAATCCCGATTCTCCGCTGCACAATGTTGAAGTCCGTAAAGCCATTCTGAAAGGCGTAGACTGGAAGGGCGTTGCCAATGCGACCTCCGGCGGCTTTGGCTACTGGTCCAACCAGATGGGACTTTCCGATGCCTACAGCTATGACCCCAACTTGAAGGATACCGAGTACGATCTGGAGGGCGCTAAGGCAATGCTGGCGGAAGCCGGTTATCCCGATGGCTTTGCCACCACCGTCTGGACGATCACCAATAACGCCACCAATATCGCCTGTGCTACCGCACTGCAGGCAGAGCTGGTCAAGATGGGCATTGACGCTAAGGTGGAGACTGTTGATACCAGCGTTATCACCGATATGCGTGTGAACCAGAGCCCCGATGGCTTTATCGTTCTGGGCGCGGGTCTCAGCCAGGATCTGACGGCTACCCTGAATGCGCAGTATTCGCCTACTGGCAACTTCCACACCAAGATGATCGCCTTCTCCGATGAGTATCTGGCGGCGCTGGATGCGGCAAATAAGGCAGCGACTATCGAGGAGCGTTCCGAGGCGCTGAAGACCTGCCTGCGCCTGCTGACCTTTGATGAAGTGCTGGTTTATCCCGCTTTCTATATCCCCAAGCAGATGTTTACCCAGTCCTATGTGCATGACAGCGGCATGAATGCAGTAAATGCGTTCCAGTGGACGCCGGAATGTCTTTACATGGACGCCCATTAAGAGTAATATTTTGGTGGGGGAGGGAATATCTTCCCCCACCAATTTGCAGAATAGGAGCATACGATACATGACAACGCGCGAATCCGAAGTGTTCGATCTCATCAAGCATAACCCGATGATCTCTCAGGAGGAGATCGCGGAAACCATCGGGATCACCCGCTCGGCGGTATCCGTTTATGTCAGCAACCTCATCAAGCAGGGCTACATCAAGGGACGCGGTTATGTGGTAAGCGATGAGAACGATACCGTGGTGATCGGTGTTGCCGCGGTGGATATTGTAGGGAGTATGCTGGAGTATCCGGGCAGTTCCGCAGTGGAACACATTTTTGCCCAGTTTGGTGATGTCTCGGTTTCTTTCGGCGGCGCCGGCAGGAATATTGCCGAATACATGGCACGGCTGGGCGGAAGCGTCAAGCTGGTGGCTGCCATCGCGGCTGATATGTTTGGCAAGCAGCTGGTGCAGGACTGCGAGGAGCTGCATATTGATTCCTCCGCCTGTCTGCGCATTGCCGGCAGCAAGCAGGATATGATGGTGCAGCTGCGCGATCCGCGGGATCGATCCCGCCGAAGTGTTCTGAATTACCGTACCGGTGAGCTGCTGACACAGGAATTCCTGAAAAGTCAGTACGCGCCCCTGAATGCCTCCAGCCGCATCGTGGTGACCGATATTTTGGCGCCTGATGCGGCAGAGTATCTGCTCTGCACATTTCCCAATAAGGAGATCTGGTGCATTCTCAGCGGCGTTTTGGAGCGTCTGGACAGCTATCGCGGAATCCTAAACCGTTTCAGCCATGTATATCTCAATGCAAAAACAGCGGACCATCTGCTGAACTGCAATATACATGGTACAGCTTCGCAGTATGCCCGCAGTCTGTGCAGGACAGGCATTCGCAATATTTATGTATCCTGTGACAACCGCCAGTTGCTGCATATTACACAGGAGCATGCCACACGGTATGAGCTTCCCGAGGGCATCATCAGCGACAGCGAGCGCGGAAAAGATGCTTTTGTAGCGGGCTTGGTGGATAGCTCCGCCTGTCACCGGCTGGATATGAATGAAACAGTCCGGTTTGCTGCGGCGTGCAGTGCCGTCCAGATGGAAGCGGAGCGAAATCCGGAAGTGATCTTCAGCCCGGAGACGGTGAATGCCCGTATGAAAACGCTCCCGCTGCCCGCGGAGACGATCTATTGACCGGCGAAGGAGAAGAAAACCAATGCTGCAGATCTTTCGCTTGTCCCTTGAGGCTGTTTTTCCTATTCTTATTTTGATCGCGCTTGGCTACTTGCTGCGGCGCATCGGTATTATCGCAGAGAATATGGTTTTCCCGATCAACCGTTTGGTATTCCGTGTTTTTCTGCCCTGCAATTTGTTCTGTACCATGCTCAACTCTGATTTTTCCGGAGGAGTGAATTTTGGCGCGATCCTTTACGCAGCGGGAACCATCATCGGACTGTTTGTTTTCCTGATGCTGGTCGTTCCACGCACCGTGAAGGAACCGAAAGCGGCTCCGGTGGTCGTACAGGCGATCTACCGCAGCAATTTTGGACTTTTGGGCATTATTATTGCCGAGAACCTGTGTGAAGCCGGAGAGTTTAAGGAAGTCGCCGGTATGCTGGCGGTCATTATACCGCTATTCAATGTGCTTTCCGTGATCTGCTTTGAAACGCTGCGTGGAAATCGTGTGGAGCTGGGGAGTATCCTGCGGCGCATAGCGACTAATCCGCTTATTCTGGCGGCAATATTGGGCGCTGCCTGCTCGCTGGCAGGGATTCGTCTTCCCACGCTGCTCCGACAGACGGTCAATCAGCTTTCCGCTGCTGCGGCTCCGGTTGGGCTGATCGTCCTTGGCGCCTGTTTCTCCCTGCAAGATGTGATCCGAAGCAGGGGACTGGTCGCTTCGGTAACGCTGCTGCGGCTGTTGGCGGTTCCGGTGATATTCCTGACCGGCGCGTGCCTTTTGGGGATACGCGGCGGCAGTCTGGTAGGTTTGCTGGGAATGTATGCTTCGCCCTGCGCCATTGCTTCGGCACCCATGGCTTACGAAATGGGCGGAGACGGCAAGCTGGCTGGTCAATTTGTGGCGACGACCAGCGCGCTTTGTCCTTTTACGTTGTTTATTGTCATTGCGGGGCTAAAAGCCTTTTCAATGTTGTAATATGATTTTTACTCCCGGAAAGGAGAATGGAGATGGCAGGTGTTTCCCGTGTAACAGAGCTGAATATCACTTGTCATGGGGTCGATCTCTGTCCCCAGAGACTCCATTCCTTCGCCGGAGAGATAGACGGCTGGCGGAGAACATGGAAGCTCTACCTGCCGGAGCACTATGACCAGATGGGAAAGCGCCCGCTTATTGCCTCACTACACGGCGGCGACTACCAGACTATGCACGAGTACGCCGCATGGCACCTTTTGGCGGAGAGGGAGAATATTATTATCCTTTATCCGGAGTCGCTGGTAAACGGGGTCGGCTGGAACTGCTGGGACGCACTGAGTGCGGCAGATGGCAGGGCAGATGATGTCGCCTATCTGGATCAACTTTTGGAATATGTAATAGAAAATTATCCTGTAGATGAGAGCCGTGTATATATGCATGGGCAGTCGATGGGGGATATGATGGCAACATACTATGCGTTCTGTCATCCGGAACGGCTGGCGGGTGTGGCACCTTTTTCCGGTCCGACCAAGACCCGCTGGTTTATGCGGTCAGATGGAACAATGATGTTTACCCCAGCGGCGCCGCTGCCGGTCATACGAATGCACGGGGAGCGCGACAACTTCCAGTTATCCGGTTTGACGGAAGACTGGGCAAGGCTGCGAAAGCGTCAGTGCCATATCGAAATCAATAATAACCTGTGGAAAACCGTTAACCGCTGTGCGGAACTTCCACTTATCTCTACGACCGAACAGCGCAATGTGGAACGATATACGGGGAAAGACGGCGCCGACCTTATTTTTGTTGCAACGCCAAACGGCCAGCATCGCCCTCCTGCTGATTTCATCGAGGATATCTGGAGAAACCTTGTGTGCTGCTGGCGGCGGGAGAATGGCAGACTTGTTCGCCTGCCGGACAGCAACGCATGGCAGCCGGACCGCGGAGCCGTGGCACTGTTTGAGGGCAGCGGCAGAGCTTATGTGGATCACTGCCTGAAGGAGCCGACAGGTTGTTTGCCTGTAGAAACCGGCGAGGACGGCATTCTGCGGTTTGATATTCGTATGCTGCCGGAGCTGCTGCCCGCGGTCAGCCATGTGATGCTCCGGACAGATAAGATCCGTATCCGGACCTCCATGGAAACGATAGACATTTTCCCGCAAAGCGCGCTGGCGCTGCGGGCGGGCAGCTTTTCCGCAATGAAGCCGTTGGTCCCAAAGGCTGGGACCTGCATGGTACCGTTTGAGGATATGATGCGCCTGTTTGGTATGTGTGCGCACACCGCATATGGCGCAGGGTACGCGGTAGGACATCATTTTTCCCTTACTTATGATCTTTGCCATACCATTGGCACTATCCTCGGCAGGATCGCGCAGCCGGATAATGCCACGATCTATGCGCAGGAGGCGGAGATTTATGCGGCACAGTGCGCAGAGAAACAGTTTGCCGCGCCGCGCAACCGTCTGGAGGAGATCTGGCAGTGGTGCCATACGGTTTAAGAAGAAAAACAAATTGATCACTAATTCAGCCAATCGAGGGCGGGAGCGATTCACTTTTTCTCTCTCCATATTACTTTTTTCTTTTGCTTTCCGCCTTACGATAAAGCCGGTACATCACCTGGGCAGGTCATGTACCGGCTTTTATATTGCTGTAAATTTAGTTGCGGCTGTACCACAGCTTTGTCATATCCTGCTCCAATGTATGGGGCATGATCTCCTTGAGCTCCTCTACCGTCCAGTCGCCCATGGAGGGGTCTTTGTAAATATATCGTTTTTCCTCCAGTGTTCCGTAAATACCGTACCGACCGCCGCACAGGGCAAAGTTCTGCCCGGTAATATTGCTTGCCTCCTCGGTGCACAGGTAGGCGATGAAAGGGGAGAGCGCGCTGGCAGGAGGCGTAGTGCCGACGATTTTTTTGCCGGCGTCCTCCGAAAGACCGAGGGCACGCATGCGCCGTTCCAGATACTCCACACCGGAAGAGCGTTTGCCGGTTTTTCCTGCTGCACTGGGTTCAATGCAGTTAGCGGTGATATGGTCGGGGCGCACCTCATTGGCGATGCAGCGCATCAGGCTGTAAACACCTGCGTAGGCAGCGGCATAATTGACCGAACCCCAAAAGCTGCGGATCACAGCAGAGGTGGTATAAAGCAGCCGCCCCCACTGTTGCTTTATCATATGGGGCAGCACCTGCTTGGAGAGATTGAAGGCGGGATAAAGATTATTCTTTATAACAATATCCCATTCCTCTGCGGTCAGGTCAATACATTCATTCAGACGGGAGACACAGGTGGCATTCAGCAGAATATCCACGCCGCCAAAGACATCAAGACAGTGCTCCACGGCGTGGGCAGCGCCGTTCATTTCGGAGACATCCTCATAGTCTGCCTCGGCAATACCGCCGGCATCCCGTATGGCTTTTACTACATTGTCGGCGGATTCATGGGTGCGCAGATTGATGTTATAATCTCCGCCCATGCTTTCATCCTGTACATATCCGACATCATTGACAAGGACATGTGCACCCTGCTCCGCAAGGTATTTACACCAGTACGCAGCCGAACCGCCGCCCCCGCCGGATACAAGAATTCTTTTTCCTTTCAGGTTTTTCTCCATTCTGGGGTAACCTCCAATAGTTAAAAAAGATTCTTTTTCTCTTTCCTATTTTATTATACACCGTATAGGAGAAAAACGCAATAAACTGTGGTATATATTTTCAGCAAATTATGCTTTAATTTACAGGAGCGGCGCTTGTGAAGGGAAGACACATTACAGATGCTCCAGCACCCTTGCCACTGCCGTGCGCGCGACTTTCATGGCGCCGACGGGGCAGAATTCCTGACAGCAGAAGCACCTGATGCATTTTTTACGGTCGATGCGGGGCTTGCCGTTCACCATGGTAATGACCTTGGCGGGGCAGATGCGCTGACACTCGGCGCAGCCAATGCATTCGTCTTTTTTTACCGCTGGGCGGCTGCTCATCACGGCGCGGAGCAGGCGACTGAGCGCTTTGCCCCAAATGGCTTCGTTGCCGTCCTGCTGTGCCAGCTTTTCCGCGTTGCGGATATTCTTAAAATCCGGCACAAGGTACGGCTGCCACGGCTCGCTGACCGATATAGCATCAATATCGGCGGGACACAGCCCCAGCTCCCGCGCTGCCGCGATGGTGGGGACACAGGCGGGCGGCAGCTCGATCAAACCGGCGCAGACCATATCCAGACGATAGGGGTCGGCGGAAGCCAAAAGGCAGCCGATGGGCTTCGGCGTGCCGGCGGTGGGACCGTTGCCCTCCATGCCCACTACGGCATCTACAATATGCAGCCGCGCGGGGCGGGCACGGTTCAGATCGACGATCATGCGGGCAAAATCCATGGGGTTGGAGTAACGATAGTGGTACTCCGATTTGACGCTGCCCGGCACCATGCCATACATATTTTTCACGGCGCAGGTCATGCCCATCATGCCGTGGGTCTTTAGCTTGCAGCAGTTGATGATGGCGTCGGCGTCGTCCAGATAGGCGGTGTACTTAAAATCATGTGCTACCGCAGCTTCGGCAAAATGCTGCTCCTTTACCTCAAAATTCTGGTTGAGCGCGGCACCGTACCGTTCGACTTCTACTGCGCCGCAGCGCTGGTAGATCCGGTTGAGGTAGGCGGCATTATACACCCCGCCGGGGCTGTCCCCGATGACGACCTCGGCACCCTGCTCGGTCAGCAGCCCACTGAGGGCGCACAGCAGTGCGGGATGAGTGGTCACGGCGTCCTCCGGCGGACGACCCGCGACCAGATTTGCCTTAATGACGATCTTCATATGGGGCGTGACCCACTCCAGCCCGCCCAACGGCTCCAGCAGGCGGCAAAGCGCCGCCCGCACATGGTCTATTTCATAGTCGGTGCAGCGCACCAGCGATACCTCGCAGCTCATGTCGATCCTCCCCGCTATCGGTCTATGCCCTTTATTATAGCAGAGAATGGGGGAGGGGCAAAGAAAAATCTGCACCATCATCTCGGCAGAGTTTCTCATAAGCGCAGAGGACGGCAGACGGTTCCGCTTTTGCGAGCGGATAAATTCGGATTTTCTATTGATAAACACTGCGCGGGGTGGTAGAATGTGACCGGATTTAAATTATGATCGTATCTGAAGAACGATTTAAGCAAAGCGGAAGCTGCCGTAAGGCGGCTTTTCAAAAGTCTAATGGTTAGCGAAGACTAACTGCAATTTAAAAGGAGTGTATGACTGAGATGAATGATTTTAACGACATCGGAATTGCGCGGCAGCTCGATCTGCCTCGTGTGAAAAAGCTGCTTGCGATAGGACTTTTCGCTTCCGTGCTGCATTTTGCCGGCGATATGATCCTCGGCTGGGGCGTGGAGGGCGAGACACTGACGGGAATTCAGCGAATGCTTTCGGCATATACGGCGACTTCCGACGGCGGCATATTTGCGGCGGCGTTGCTGGGGCTGTTTGGCATGGTGCTGGAGGGGCTTTGCTGTTTTGGCAATTACCGGCTGATTGTGCCGTATTCGCCAAAGCTCGCCCATCATTACCGCTCCGGCATATTCGGATACCTGATATTCGGCGCGTGCGGCTTTCATGTGCCGACCTGTGCGCTTGTATTCCTGATGAAACACGGCTTGGGGGACGAAACGCTCCTGCGGTATGCCGCTTACTTTGTTCTGCCGGCGTTTGTGCTGTTCTGGGTATCCTTCGCTGTTCTGGAGATCACACAGATCAAAGCCTTTGCCAAGGGGCAGACGCCGTGCCCGAAATGGGGCTGGGTGTTCTCGCTGCCGGTCGGTATGCTGATCGCTATGATACCGAGTGTGTGCGGCAATCTGCCTTTTATCAACGCGCTTTCCTGTGCATGGATCGCTTTCGGCAGCCTTTGGATGTTCGGCGGGTTGCTTGCCGTAGTGACCAGAATTGAAAAAAACCGGAGAGGACTTCTTCAGGACATATAGAGAATGCAAGAAAGTGTTCCCATTTCTGCGGGCGTAAAGGAGGAAATACAATGTTGTATTCGGAAAAACTGAAATTATTTACAGTGGCGCACCCCTGCGAGAATATCACCGTCAACGGTGCGCGGTTCCGCTATATTTTGGGCGGAAAAGTGGACGGCAGAACGCTGGTGTTCCTGAATGGCGGCATGAATACGCTGGAAATGTGGATGGACTATGTGGACGGTCTTTCCGGCGACTGCGGCGTGCTCCTGTTCGATTATCCGCAGGAGCTGCGCACCAATCAGGAGCTTGTGACGGGAATGCACGCTTTTTTCAAGGAGCTCGGCATTGAGAAGCCTGTTTTCGTCGGCGCCAGTGACGGCGGCATGGTCGCGCAGATCTATGTTCAGAAGTATCCGGGAGAAACGGGCGGACTGATCCTGATTTCCACCGGCGGTATGGACGCCAATACGCTGAAAAGCCTGAAAAAGAGATACTTCCTTGCGCCGCTGATGCTGTGGTACATGAATCACTGCAACTATGAAAAGCTGAAGCCGAAGCTGATAAAGGCGGGCATGAGCCATATCCGCAATGAAAGCGCGGAGGAAATTGCCGGTGCGCAGGATATGTTCGAGACGATTTTTAAGGACTACAAGCAGGAAAAAGATGTACATATCTCGGGGCTTCTTGCCGACCTTATGAACCAAAAGCCTGTGACCGAGGCGGATTTCGCCGCGCTTGCGGGGAAGATCCTGCTTATTCTGCCGGATCAGGACTTTTTCTCCGGTGAAATGCAGCAGGATCTGATACGGCTGATGCATGACCCGCAGATCTCCTATGTTTCAGGCGGGCATCTTTCGACGGTACTTAAGGCAGATGACTACATCAGCACCATTCGGGCGTTTTTGAACCGGCAATCGCTGTGATGCCTGGTGTGCCATGAAAAAGCTCATGTCTTTCGCTGCGGATACAACCTATATACAAAAATCAAAAAGCCCGTATCGGTCGTTTGACCGGTACGGGCTTTGCAATTATTCGGTGCAGCGGAGATGATGTGCTTTTACCGTTTTTTCTTTTCCGGAATAATGAAAATGAACGCCAGCGTACTGAGGAGCAGCAGGAACGGATAGAACAGGTAAGGTATGATCTGGAAAGCGGAAATGCTGTGGCCCAGCTCGCTTACTGCGGTGATGGCAACCAGCATCTGCGCACCATATGGGATTATCCCCTGAAATACGCAGGAAAAGGTGTCTAATATAGATGCTGCCTTGCGGTTGGTGATACCGTATTCCTCTGCCATTTCGGCGGCAATGGGGTTTGCCATGACAATGGCAACGGTATTGTTGGCAGTAGCGATATCCATAGCGCCAACCAGAAGTCCCATGCCCAGTTGCCCGCCTTTTTTCCCTCGGAAAACCTTTTTGATACCGCGCAGCAGTGCTTCAAAACCGCCGTATTCCCGAATGAGGGCACAGATGGCGGAAACCAAAATGGCAACCATCGTGGTTTCAAACATATCCTCGGCGCCGGTGCCCATATTTTTCAGCAGGCTGGTTGCGGCAATTTCTCCCGATGCCAGCATAATAACGGAGCCGGAAAGAATGCCGATGAGCAGCACCACAAATACATTGATGCCGATGATGCCGCCGGCAAGCACCAGAATATAGGGGATAATTTGAACAAGATTATATTCCTTGATGATGGGGAACGGCTCGATGGGCGTATTGAGGGAAATAAGGAGAATAACCGCAAGAGAAATTAAGGCAGCGGGCAATGCGATTTTAAAGTTTTCCCGGAATTTATCCTTCATCTGGCAGCCTTGACCGTTACAGGCTGCAATGGTGGTATCGCTGATAAAGGAGAGATTATCGCCGAACATGGCGCCGCCGATGACCGATGCCACGCAGAACGGCATCGGGAATCCGGTTGCCACAGCCAGAGGTGCAGCAATGGGAGTAATGAGGGTGATAGTGCCTACCGATGTGCCCATTGCCAACGAGACAAAGCAGCTTACCACAAACAAAATGACAACGGAAAACTGGGAAGGAACATGTGAAAGCAGAAGATAAGCGACGCTTTCGGCGCTGCTGCGCCCCACCACCCCTACAAAGATGCCTGCTGCCATGAAAATGAGAATCATAGTGACGATGTTTTTGTCGCCAATACCGTGTCCCATCAGCTCCAGCTTGGCATCAAAATTCAGAGAGCGATTTTGCAGGCATGCTACCAGCAGGGCGATGAGAAATGCCACAACAATGGGAATATTATAAAACCCCATTTTGATATTCAGACCATATTCAAACAAAAGACCAAGCCCCAGATAGATAACCAGAAACACCCCGATGGGCAACAGGGCTATGGGATTGCTTTTTTTCATGTATTTTCCTCCTCGGTAAACAGATACGGATTGGCGCCATGCAATAAAACACTCCCGCCCTTTGCATAAGGACGAGAGTGTGCGTGAAAGGGGAACGGCAGCATTTTCGCATTTACGCTTTACTGCAATAAAGAATACCCGAAAAAACATGTTTTGTCAAGAAATCGGGAAATATCAGCGGCGCTTTGCCCATGCGGTTGGCGTCATCGCAATCAAAAGCGGATAGATTTCCAAACGTCCCAGCAGCATAGCTCCGGAAAGCACCAGCTTGGAGAATGGGGAGAAAGCGGAATAATTGCCGCTGGGAGAAATAATGCCGAAACCCGGCCCGACATTGTTAAAGCAGGTGATGGCGGCGGAAAGATTAGTCGTCAGTCCGAAGGGCTCCCAACAGATAAGCAGGAAGATAACTGCGATACAGACAATATATAATGTAAAGTAGGTGTTGCAGCTGCTGATGATGGTTTCGTCCACCTTTTTGTTCTCAAAGCGGACAACACGGGTGGAACGGGGGTGCAGTACATGCTGTAATTCCCGCCGAATGGACTGCGCCAGCAGCATCACACGGCTGATCTTCAGCCCGCCCGCGGTGGAGCCGGAACAGCCGCCGAAGAACATCAGAACAAAGATGATGCCCTGACTGAGCGCCGGCCACATGGTATAATCCGCGGTGGCAAAGCCGGTGGTGGTGATAATGGCGGATACCTGGAAGAAAGAGTGACGGACAGCATCGCCCGCGCCGTAGAGGGGCGCGATATTAAAGGCGATGACGCCGGAAGCGACTACGATGATGGAAAGGAAGCACCACAGCTCGTGGCTGCGCAGTGCGGTACGCCACTGTCCCATGATGATTAGGAAAAACAGATTAAAATTGATGGCGAACAGCACCATGAAAAAGGCGACAATCCACTGGCAAAGAGGAGAATACTCTGCCATACTGCTATTGAGCATTCCAAAGCCGCCCGTACCGGCGGTGCTCATGGCGTGGATAATGGCATCATAGACCGGCATGCCCGCCAGCAGAAAAGCACCGAATTCCAGCAGCGTCAGCACAATGTAGATGAGGTAAAGGATCTTGACGCCGTCCCGTACACGGGGAACGATTTTATCCATGGTGGGACCGGGCATTTCCGCCCGTAGAATATGCATGGTGCGGTCGGGCGCTTTGGCGGAGATGATGGTGACGAATACCAGGATCCCCATACCGCCGATCCAGTGGGTGAAGCAGCGCCAGAACTGCATGGAGTAGCTCAGCATCTCCACATCGTTCAGCAGGGTGGCGCCGGTGGTGGTAAAGCCGCTGACCGTCTCGAACAGGGCGTCGATGTAGCTGGGGATCGCGCCGCTGATGGTAAAGGGCAGTGCCCCCACCAGCGAAAGGGCAAGCCATGCCATCGCCACAATGACAAAGCCCTCCTTGGAGAAGATATCGGGACGCTGTAGGGGGAACACCCGCCGCAGCAGAAAGCCCAGCGCCGCAGCGATGAGAATGGCAGCCAAAAACGCCAGCGCCTGCTTGTGCTCGCTGAAGCCCAGCGCGATAAGCAGGGGAACGAGCATCATGGCGGCTTCGATATACAGCACCGTTCCGGTGGTGGAAAGTACGATTCTGTGGTTCATTTTCCGCTTCCTTTTTTATGATGGTTTGGGAAAGTAACTTATATTATAGCACGAAGCGCCGCAACAATCAATGAGAGGGGGAAGAATCCACAAAGGATTTGTCACAGGCGGCGGGATATGCTATGATAAGCACAGTGAAAGGGGCGGACAGCATATGGAAAGAGCACAAAGAGTGATAGAGGAATACCGCAAACGATCGCCGGTCGGTACCGGTGTTATCGCGCTGGAGGGACGCTCGGCGGCAGGCAAAAGCACGCTGGCAGGGGAGCTTGCCGCCTTGCTGGGCGGCGCGGTGGTACGCATGGACGACTTCTTCCTGCCGCCTGCGCTGCGTACCCCGCAGCGGCTGGGGACCGCGGGCGGCAATGTCCACGCGGAACGCTTCGCGGAGGAGGTGCTGCCCCATCTGCGGCAGGGAAAGCCGTTTGGCTACCGACGCTTCGACTGCCATGTGATGGACTATGCCGGTGTGGTGGAGATCCCCGCCGTGCCAGTCATCATTGTGGAGGGGGCATACAGCTGCCACCCGCTCTTTGGCGGCTATGCCGACCTTACCGTTTTCTGTGATATCGACCCGCAGGAGCAGGAGCGGCGTATCCGCGCCCGCAACGGGGAAGCGGGCTGGCAGGCGTTCAGAGATCGCTGGATCCCCTTAGAGGAAAACTATTTGAAGGAATACCGGATCAAAGAAAACGCCGACCTTGTTGTGTGAAAAAGGTGTGAAAATAGGAAGGAAGCGGAAGAATTGGTTGCAATTTATGTACGCTTTAGTATATAATTTAGGTGCATTTGCGGGCAAAGCCCGAAAATAAAAGGAGGTAATCCCTATGTCGAAATACATTTTAAGCTGCTGTTCCACCGCTGATCTCAGCAAGGAATACTTTGAGAGCCGTGATATTCATTATATCTGCTTCCACTATATGCTGGGTGATACCAGCTACCCCGATGATTTGGGTCAGAGCGTCCCGTTTGATGAGTTTTATGCCCGTATGGCGGCAGGAGAAATGACCAAGACTTCTCAGGTGAATGTGGAGGAGTTCGTCGCCTACTTTGAGGGCTTCCTCAAGGAGGGCTATGATGTTCTGCATGTCAGCCTGTCCTCCGGCCTTTCCGGCTCGGTCAATTCCGCCCGCATCGCCGCCGAGGAGCTGGCAGAGAAATATCCCGAGAACAAGGTGCTGGTCGTTGATTCCCTTGGCGCTTCCTCCGGCTATGGTCTCTTTATGGATAAGCTTGCCGATCTGCGCGACGAGGGCAAGAGCATCGAGGAGGTTCGTGATTTTGCCGAGGCAAACCGCCTCCATCTGCACCACTGGTTCTTCTCCACCGACCTGACCTTCTATGTCCGCGGCGGTCGCATTTCCAAGGCGGCGGGCTGGTTCGGCACCGCGCTGAAGATCTGCCCTCTGCTGAACATGGACGACGAAGGGCATTTGATCCCCCGTCAGAAGATCCGCGGGAAGAAAGCTGTAATCCAGCAGATCGTCAAAGAGATGGAAAACCATGCGCAGGGCGGTCACGACTATAATGGTAAATGCTTTATTTCTATGTCTGCCTGCATGGACGATGCCCGTGCTGTTGCCGATTTAGTCGAGGAAAAGTTTCCGCACCTTAACGGCAAGGTCATGATCAACAATATCGGCACCACCATTGGCAGCCATACCGGTCCCGGAACCGTTGCACTGTTCTTCTGGGGTGACGAGCGCACCCACTGAGTTTAATGTCCGAAAGGAGCGCCCTTTATGGCTAAATCCGGTATTTCCGGCAAAAATATCCTTATTAATCTGATCGTTACCATTGTGGCAGGCTTCATTTACTTTTATGTGGAGCTACCACCCATCAATCTGCACTCGGCTGCGTTTTATAGCTTTTTCCTGTTTATTTCCGTGGTCTACTGCGTCACGGCGGTCATTACCTCCGGCATCTACCGTCAGGCGGAAAACGGAAAGACCTTTTGGAAGCTGCTGAAAGGCAGCTGCATCGTGCCGCTCATCGTCATTGCGGCGGTATTTGTTGTCTATGTCGTCGGAGGTCTGCTTTCCAGCGTTATTATTCGCAGCGGCGCCTATGCCAAGCTGATGACGGTGGAGACCGGTGACTTTACACAGGATATTGAGGAGATCTCCTTCGACCAGATCCCAATGCTGGATAGAGATTCGGCGGAAAAGCTGGGCGACCGCAAGCTGGGTGAGCTGGCGGATATGGTAAGCCAGTTTGAGGTAGCGGATAACTA
>CAKSYU010000005.1 GCA_934524965.1 uncultured Angelakisella sp. | reverse complement strand
CAGCAGGTTGATGGGCGGGAAGGTGTAGGTTTTTTCCTCCGGCACCGGCTCCAGCAGCACCTCCTGCGCTGCCTGCTCCGCCTTTTCCTCCGGCGTTTCGCCAAAGTGCAGCCTGCCGTCCTTCGCTTCGGCGGCAGGCTCGCCGACCACCGCGCTGCCGCTGACCGCACGGGTAATCAGATCCTCGATGGAGGTCTCGGCGGGGGTGGGGGCGGCATTGGTGACGGGCGGCGTGACGGGCTGGAAGTCCGGCTGGGGCTGCGGCTCCGGCTGGGGAGCGGGCTCCACGGGCTTGTCCGGCTCGCTGTCAAAATCGTAGGCTTTGCCGCTGTTGGTGCTCACCTTCATGGCGTCGGTCAGGCGCTCCACCTTGCGGCGGGAGGTCTCGCCCTCCTTGGTAAGGGCTTCACGGCGGGCGGCGGATGCGGATTTCTCCTCGCCCTCCAGCGCCACATCAATATTGAAATTCCTGCGGTTTTTCTTCTGGGCGGCTTCGGCGGCTTCCGCCGCCACCTGACGGTTCTCCACCGCGGCGGTGTAGACCTCCTCCAGCTTTTTGACCGGCTTTGCCGCGCCCTTGAACAGACCGATGAGGGTGGTGCCGGTGGAGATCATAAAGAACACAAAGAACAAGAGGATATCCACAATAAGCGCGCCGGTCTGCCCCAGCCAGCGCAGTGGGTACACACCGAACAGAATAGCAAAGGCTCCGCCGCCGGTGAGCGCTGCGCCGCTGTGGTACAGCGTCTTGATGCTCTCGGTGAAGCTCCCCTCGGCGGGAACCTTGCCGAGAATATGGGTAATGCCGCACAGCAGCAGCACCATCAGCATCACGCTGACGCTTTTCAGCCCGGGGGTGATGGCGGTGCGGTCCATGGTGAGCAGGACTGCCACCAGCATCATCAGCGGTCCGATGAGGTAGCAGCACCAGCCCATCAAGCCGCGCAGCACATTATGTACGGTATTCCACGCGCTTGCCCCGGGAATGGCGGCAAGGCACAGCAGCAGAACGCCCAGCGCGAAAAGCACGATGGCGTTCAGCTCCCGCTTTGCCTGAAGCTGCGCCTTGGTGGGCTTTTTGGCGGCGGGTCTGCGTTTTTTGGCGGTCGATTTTTTGGTAGTAGCCATAGTTGGGGGCGGTTCTCCTTTCCCGTTATAAAGCAGGGCGGCGGCTCATTCCCCGTTCCGGCAAAAGAACAGGGAAAAAGCCGCGCATGAAGCATCTTCTTATTTTGCTTTCTTTTTCTTCTCCAGACGGTTTTCGTAGCGGTTGCCCAGCTGGAAGGTGAGCATCTCGCGGAAATCCGCCAGATCCTCGGCGGAAAGGCAGCGCTTGGGGATCAAAAGGGCGCTTTGCTTGCCAAGGAACATAAAGAAATACTCGGCGGTCTCGTACATATTCATGATATTTTCCCATGCGTGCAGCGCAGTGGTGCCGTTTTGCTCGTCCAGCACATTGATGCCGTTATCATTGAACACATAGCGCATGGTATGCCCGATGAAGCTCTGGTCCTTTTTGATGAAGCGGCGAGCGGAAAGCTCCGGCAGGAGGAAGGCGCCCAGCACGGCGATGACCGCCACGATGGTGATGATGGTGGGTTTCTGGTTCACCTTAAAATCGGCATAGACGCCGATAACGGCGATCAGCAGCAGCAGAATGTTCATCATTATGCTGTTTTTATTTTTTCCGTTGGTCATAAAGCGGGTAAGGGCAAGGTAATCTCTGCCCTCCATAACGGCTTCGGCTCTGATTTCAATATCCATGGTTTTCGGTGTCCTTTCACATGATGTAGTGGGGGAAGCGCGGTGTATTTTAATGGATAAGACCGGTGACAAACGCCTGTACGGCGCCGCCGGTCACTTTTTCCACAATGCCCAGTATGACAACGATGCTGCCCAGCACCAGTGTGTAAATGGCGAAGATGCGGAACTTATCAGTTTTAAGGAGATAGTTCACCAGCCGGATCGCCAAAAGCCCGAAGATAAGTGCCGCCGCCATGCCGATAAGAGCGGTGCTCCACTCGATGCCGATGCCGGCAGTCGCCGCATCGTGCAGATCCAGAATGCCGGCTGCCAGCACCGCCGGCAGACCCAGAATAAAGGAATAAGAGACGGCATAGCTGCGCTCCAGCCCGCACATCTGCCCCACCGAAATGGTGGAGCCGGAGCGGGAGATGCCCGGCAGTGTGGCAAATAGCTGCGCCGTGCCGATGGCAAGGGCGTGCTTGCCCTTCATGGTGGCGGCGTCCAGCCGCCCGCGGGGGGCGCGATCCGCCAGAAACAGCAGCGCCGAGGTGATCAAAAAGCAGATGCCCTCCACCAGAATGTCGTTATCGGCACTGACTGAGGTGATGATCTCCTGCAGGGGCAGCACCAACAAAAGCGGTACGCAGGAAAGAATGAGCAGATACAGCATTCGGCGGTAGGGGGTGGTTTTTTCCTTAAACAGCCTGCCGCGGAACAGGTCGGCAAACATCAGGAAGAACTCCCGCAGCAGTTGCCAGACCGTCCCCCGAAAGGCGATGATGACCGCCAGCAGGGTACCCAGATGCAGCATAACCGAAAAGGTAACGGAGCTTTCGGAATTAATGCCGGTAAAATACTGGTAAAGGGAAAGATGCCCTGAGGAGGAGACCGGCAAAAACTCGGTCAGCCCCTGCAGTATTCCCTGAATAATGGCACTGATGATACTCATGGTGTTGGTTTCCCCTCTTTACAGTGTAAGGTCAGGTTTTCTGTTCTTGCTATGTAAATGCCCCGCGGGGCATTCTTTACGATTGCGGTCGGTAGGGCGTATCGGGCTGCAGGGACGCCTTGAGATAGGCGGCGGGATCGGTGGAGCATACACCCTGTACGGTGCGTATGCCCTGCGCGTCTGTCCTTACCTGCACCCAGCCCTCCGCACAGGGCAGCCACTCGCACCGCGGCAGCTCCTCCGGCGGCAGCAGCGCTTCCGGCGGCAGGATAGTGTGGATCATCTGACTGCCCCCTTTGCGGGCGGTTCCTTACCGGTCTTTGCCTTGGGCGGGCGTCCGCGGCGGTGCTTCTTTTTGCCGTCCTCCTCATCAATGAGGTCGTAGAGCTTGCCCAACGCGTCCTGCAAGCCGCCCAGCTCGTCGATCAGCCCGACCTGCACGGCACCCTCGCCATCCAGCACGGTGCCGATATCCATGACCAGCTCGCCGTTATTCATCATCAGCTCACGGAATTTTTCGGGCTTGATGCGGCTGTTGGCGGTGACAAAGCCGGTGATACGCTCCTGCATTTTATCGAAGTAGGATAGGGTTTGCGGCACGCCCAACATGACGCCGTTCATGCGCACGGGGTGGACGGTCATGGTGGCGGTAGGGGCGATAAAGCTGTATCGGGTGGAAACGGCAAGCGGCACGCCGATGGAATGTCCGCCGCCCAGCACCAGCGAAACGGTGGGGGTCTTCATGCCGCTTAAAAGCTCGGCAATGGCAAGCCCTGCTTCTACATCGCCCCCGACGGTATTTAAGATAACCAGCAGTCCCCGTATGCTTTGGTCCTCCTCGATGGCGACCAGCTGCGGAATGACATGCTCGTACTTGGTGGTCTTATTCTGTGGGGGCAGGATATAGTGCCCCTCCACCTGACCGATGATGGTCAGACAATGGATCTTGTGCCGTCCGCCCTCGGTGGTCACGCTGCCGGAGTGATAGATCTCCTCGCTGCGGCGTTCCTCCTCCCCGGTCTCCTGCGGGCTTTGCTCCTCATTCTTGGGGGCGGCAGATGGTTTTTGCGATTGCTTTTTCTGCGGCATGGGTTCGGTTCCTCCTTTTGGGTTTTACCCATAGTGTGAACCGTTCCCCGCCGCTTTATGCCGGATCAGTAGCCCTTGATGCCCTCGATGGATTCATCGTGGGCGACCCATTCCTCATCTACCTCAAAGGTGCGGTAGCTGTCGCGGGTATCCCGCACGATGACCCGCTCGATACCGGCGTTGATGATCATGCGCTTGCACAGCGAGCAAGGCGCCGCCGCCTGCACATAGCCGCCGTCACGGGTCTCCAGCCCCACCAGATACAGGGTAGCGCCCAGCATCTCGCTGCGGCTGGCATTGATGATGGCGTTCTGCTCGGCATGGACGCTGCGGCAAAGCTCGTAGCGCTCGCCGCGCGGCACCTGCAGCTTTTCGCGGGTGCAGTAGTGCAGCTCGTTGCAGTTGGCGCGCCCGCGGGGGGCGCCCACATAGCCGGTGGAGATGATGGTATCGTTCTTGACGATGACCGCCCCGAAATTGCGGCGCAGGCAGGTGCCCCGCCCGGTAACGGCTTCGGCTATATCCAGGTAGTAGTTGATCTTATCCCGACGCTCCATGGCTCCTCCGTTTTTCCAATACTGCACAGTATGATAGATACTAAGTTATTATACAACATTCCGCGCGGTTTGTCTATGAAGAGATGGGGAATTAAATGTAACTTAATGGGTTTTCCCGCACGCAGGCACGACCGCAGACCCCCGAGGCGGAGCCTCGGTCGCGCCCCATAGGGCGCGGACTTGGGTAAAGCCCAAGCGGTCTGCGGTCGTGCGGCACTTACAGTACGGTTTTCAGGCAGTCCAGAATTTCCTCGGCTGTGCTGCCGTGAACCTCCAGCCATTCAATAAGGCGGGAAACGTTAACTCCCGTCTCCGGCATTTTTTCTTCGTTCATTTCCACCGGCGCCTCCCTGCTCTCCTCTTTATCCATTTTGTTTTCCTTCGCTCGGCGGAGGACCCTTTTGGTTTTTTCGAGCGGGTAAGGTGTATGCTTTATATATCTTTGCAGTTTCACAACGGTACCGGTCTTCTCGATATCATATCTTCCAAAGGGCACTACCACCCAGTCGCCTGCCACCAGCGTTTCATCATCGGTAATGTAGCTATAGGTACGCAGGATCCCCGGCAGCGCTACCTGACAGTAAAGATATCCCTCTTCCTCTGCATCATCGCACACTTCCTCCGGCAAATCGTCGTCCGAAAATATCCCGCTCGGTTCATCGTATTCCTGTCTTTTACAATATGCCGCTATATCTTCCTCCCATTGCGGTACTTCGTCCTGCACCATTCCGTCATTGATCGCCTTGATGCGGGGGAACATATTGTCCCGGAAATGCTCCATCACCTGCAAGCCGTCCTCCTTGCAGCTCCATATCATCTCGTTTGTCATGTATATGACTTCTTTCCAATCGTTCTTTGCCAGCTCCAGCCCTTTCCGGAACAGCCTTTCGGCAAAATCCGTCTGACCCAGCTTTAGAGCGGCAGAGGACAGCTCCCAGTAGCCCGCATTTGCCACCTCCCCTATTGTGATAATATCATCGAGGAGCTTGGGACGATCCATAATGTGCCGCACGACCGCAAAGCGGTAATCCTCCGGAAACTTGTGCAGGAACCGTACTACGCTATCGGTTAAAAAGCCGTAGCCAAATCCGCAGGAGGAATAAAAACGGTATTCTGCGAAGTTATCGATGCACCAATCCCATACCTCCAGCGAAAGCGGCACATCGTACCGTGCCAGCTTTTCCAGCACATCGACCAGGGTAAAGTTCATTTCTTTGTCCTGATCAGGCAGCGAGCAGGGCAGTTCAAAATGATCCTTGACCGCCTGCGCAAAAATGAAATCGCCGTCCCATGTCAGGTAGTCTGCCGCCGTGACGGTGTCGCTCTTTTCCAGAATAAAGCGGCAACGCTCCCTTGCCTTTTCGATTTCTCCGGCGCCATCTCTGCAACCGCGCAGCCGCACCAAATTCTCTGCTGCTTCATAACGCCTCCTGTTTGGATAATCCCACCGTTTCGGTTCCTCCGGCACATCAAATTCGTCCTCGTCTTCCTCGTCTTCCTCTGTTTCCCCGTCTTCGTCCGCCTTGTGTTCTTCCTCGTCCTCCCCATACAAATCTCTGTCCAGCCGTGCGTCCTCCAGCGCTTCCTCGTACTCCTCAAGGGTATCGTAGCTCCATGGGTCAATGTCGTACTCAGAGCCGTCCTCGCAATCGTAGCGCCAGTCGTCCTTGTGGTCATCGGCAAAAAGCCCTATCCCCGGCTCCCCCGTTCCGTCGTTTGCGAACTCCTCAAATAGGCTGTATTCCAGAAAATCCTCCCACGGGGAGATCTTCCCGTCGCCGTCAAAATCGAAAAGTCCCATACATTCCTCTCCTTTTGGTCATTTTTTGTTTTCCGTGCATTTCCAATGCTTTCTCTCATTCCGCGGCGGTCGGCGTCCCGCACCTTTTTGCCGCTGCCGCAATAGGATATTCCGTGAACGCGCCGTGCCCCGCGCGCCCGCCGCCCCTTGCATAAAAGGGGGATTTATGGTATTTTTTTAGAGTAGTCTGTTGCTTCCCCCGACTGCGGGGAGGCTACTGGAGGTCTTTTTTATGTGCAAGCGTATTCGGGAGGACATTGCGGCGGTACGCCAACGCGACCCCGCTGCCCGTTCCGGCTTTGAAATACTGCTGGTGTATGCCGGCGTACACGCCTTGTTCTGGCACCGCCCGGCACACTGGCTGTACCGGCACCGCTGCTTTTTTCTGGCGCGGCTCATCAGCCAGCTCACCCGCTTTTTTACCGGCATCGAGATCCACCCCGGCGCGACCATCGGGCACAATGTCTTTATCGACCACGGCTCCGGCATCGTCATCGGCGAAACGGCGGAGGTGGGCGACGGCTGCACGCTGTATCAGGGCGTTACACTGGGCGGCACCGGCAAGGATACCGGCAAACGCCACCCCACGCTGGGGCGCAATGTAATGGTAGGCTGCGGCGCCAAGGTGCTGGGCCCCGTGCGGGTAGGCGACAACTGCAAGATCGCCGCCAACGCCGTCCTGCTCCATTCCATTGATGCGGACAGCACCGCTGTGGGCGTACCGGCGCGGGTGGTGCGGGTCAGTAATGTCCGGCTGGAAAATGAGCGGCTGGATCATGTGCATATTCCCGATCCGATCCAGCAGGAGCTGAATAAAGCGTACCGGCAGATCGCCGCGCTGGAGCAGCGGCTGGAGGCGCTGGAGGCGGAGCTGGAAAAGGAAAAGGAAGAATAGCCGATGTTTTATATCATTTTTGATTTTTGCATGGCGGCGATTATGCTTTTATTCGGCATGGGGTTTTATAAATCCGGCGGAAAAGCAGCCGATTACTTGACCGGTTACAATATGAGATCCGCAGATGAGCGCCGAAAATATGACGAAAACGCCATGTGTAAAGCATATGGAAAAAGAATGATGTACATGTCGATCCCATTTCTCATTGGGGCTGCCATAGATTTCCTGTATCTGGGAATTGGCTGCCTAATTGCGTGGGGAATATGGCTTATCCTGTTTATTCTGCTGCTTATAGACCGGCATAAAAGAGAACAATAGCTTGCAGTCAACCCGTCTGCATCAGTGAGTGCCCTACCGCCTTACCGCGCTGCCACCAGCCGCCGCAGGGAGGTGAGCCAGTCGGCTTTCGGCGTGTCCTCCGCCGCCAGCAGGAAGCGCTCCCCGAAAAATACCGCCGAGACCGCACGACCGGCAAACCTTGCCTCTGTCCGCCCCATCGGACAGCCGCTCATCGGGCGCAGGGTGCCCATCTGCGCGCCGCCCGCTTTCAGTAAGGCGGGCAGGTCGTACTCTCCCTCACGGATCACCGTGCCGCGCGCCACGGCGCGTCCGTTCTCGGTGAATTCCAGTCCCGTAATGGTCAAAAGCTGTTCTGTCATGGTGGTTCCTCCTTGCGTCTTTCTTTGTTCTGTCCTTATCATAGCAGATAGTATGTCCTATAATCCGGACTTTGATGGACAGGAAACGGCAGATGTGCTATATTTATGAGGAAATTTCTTCGGTAAGACCGGTGGAGGAAGCAAAATGGAGCAAAATCGCGCGCTGCTGCAAAAGATCCGGCTGTTCGTGCTGGATCTGGACGGCACCGTTTATCTGGGCGACCGTCTGCTGGAGGGCGCCGCCGAATTTATTGAGACGGCGAAGGCAAAAGGGCGGCGGGTCCTGTTTTTCACCAACAATACCAGCCGCAGCCCGCTGGAATATGTGGAGCGCCTTACCCGCATGGGCATTCCCGTCACCCGTGGGGATATCCTTACCGCCGGCGATGTGACGCTGCACTACCTGCGGACGTACTGCGCGGGGCAAAGCGTCTATCTGCTGGGGGTGCCCGCCCTACGGCAGAGCTTCCTCGAAGCGGGTATCCCGCTGACCGAGGAGCAGCCCGACCTTGTGGTGGTGGGCTTTGATAAAACGCTGACCTATGAGCGGCTGGAAAAGGCGTGCGTCTACCTGCGGCGCGGCGCCCGATTCCTTGCCACCCACCCCGATATCAACTGCCCCACCGAAGCGGAGCCGATCCCCGACTGCGGCGCGATCTGCAATGCCATCACCGCCAGCACCGGCTTTACGCCCCGTTCCCTTGGCAAGCCCGCCGCCGAAACGGTGGAGCTGGTGGAGGCGGTAAGCGGTCTGCCGCGGGAAGCTATTGCCTTTGTGGGCGACCGCCTTTACACCGATGTGGCGTGCGGCACCAAAAACGGCGCCCGCGGTATCCTGGTAATGACCGGCGAGACCACCCCCGAAATGCTGGCGGAAAGCAGCTTCACTCCCGATGCGGTGTTCCCCTCCCTCGGCGCGATGGCGCCACTGCTGTGATCTTACATTAAAAAGCCCGCCCTCTGTACCAACACGGTACAGAGGGCGGATTTTTCTTTATTTTCCGGTTTATTTCCAGTGCTTCAGCTGCGAAAGGTAGGCGTCATACTGCGCCCGACGCTCCGCTTCGCCCAGGTTTTCGGGGTTGGGCATATGCGCCAGCAAAAAGTCCAGCAATGTTTCCTTACTGTGATAAACAAACGCCCCATCTGAGTAGCACCACTTGCAGTAATCCTCATTCAGGCTGCCGTCCGGCTCCCGACTGGTGATCCCGTCCTCCAGCGGCATGCCGCAGCACTGGCAGAAAAGCTGCCGCGGCGCGCCCAACAGTGTATTGATGGAAGCGTCAAGCTCCCGCGAAAGCAGCTTCAGCGTCTCGGTATTCGGCACCGTTTCGCCTGTCTCCCACCGAGAGACCGCTTGGCGGGTCACAAAAACCTTTTCCGCCAGCTCCTCCTGCGAAAGCCCCTTTTCGGTTCTCAGTTGATAAATGATATCCTTCGTTTCCATAACCGCTCGCCTCCTTACGGGATTATTGTAGCAGCGGTGCCACTCCTCCGCAAGCAACCCGCTGTTGCTTTTTTATCGCGTTATTCCATCAGTCCAAAGAACCACACCGTCTCGGACTCATAGGTCTCGCCCTGCCGCAGCAGGATAGAGGGGAACTGCGGGTGATGGGGACTATCGGGGCAGTGCTGCGTTTCCAGGCAGATGCCGCCGTGCTTCTGGTAGGCGATGCCGCCCTTGCCCCGCTCCCCGCACAGGAAGTTGCCGGAATAAAGCTGCAGTGCCGGCTCGGTGGTAAAGACGGTCAGCCGCCGTCCGCTTGCTGGGTCACAAAGCTCCGCCGCGGGGTGCAGCGGGTTCTGGCTTGCGGGGTCGTAGTCCAGCAGGAAATTGTGGTCATACCCGCCGGCATTGAGCAGCTGCAGGCAGTCCGCCCCGATGCGCTCCCCGATGGGGTGCGGTGCGGTAAAATCCAGCGGGGTTCCCGATACCGGCAATATCTCACCGGTGGGGATCAGCTCCTTATCCACAGGGGTATAGCGGCTTGCCGCCAGCTCCAGCCGGTGATCCAGAATATCTCCCTTGCCCTGTCCCGCCAGATTAAAATAGGTATGGTTGGTCAGGTTCAGCAGGGTGTCGCCCTCCTCCGCCGTGGCGGTATAGTGGATAATGAGGGCGTCCTCCTGCGTCAGGCAGTAACGCACCTCCGCATGCAGCCTGCCGGGGTAGCCCTCCTCCCCCGCCTCCGCGGTGCGGGAAAAGACCACCACGTTATCAAGGTCCTCGGTGCTCCACTGCCACAGGCAGCGGTCAAAGCCCCGCTCGCCGCCGTGCAGGTGGTTCCTGCCGTCATCATTTGCCGCCAGCGGGTATTCGCGCTCCCCCAGCTGGAACGAAGCGCCGGCGATGCGGTTTGCCACCCGTCCTATCGTCCCGCCGAAGTGCGGTGCCGCAACATAATCCGCGATGCTATCGCACCCCAGCGTGATATCCTCCACCTGTCCCGCCTTATCCGGCACGCAGATACTGTGAACTGCCGCGCCGTAGCTCAGCAGATTCACCTCCATGGTATTGTGGTTAAACAGGGTAAACCGTGTTACCGCCTGTCCCTCCGGCGTCCGCCCGAAAAAATGCTTATAAACCATAACCGTATCTTTCCCCCTCGGCGTAAAACGCCGGATCTTTCTTTTTTGCTCTCTGTCCCTATTGTACCGCATCGGCGGCGGACTGCCAAGGGGGAAGTGCGTAAAACCGCCCGCAGGGCGCTCCGGCGCAGCCGGAGCCGGCGGTCGCAGACCGCTGAGCGGCGCCGCTGCGCCGCTGCCCTGCGGGTGTCCCCTCCCCCCCTCAAATATCCGCACATGGGAAAAGGGACGCCCCCGTGAGGAGACGCCCCTTTCCCAAGAGAGAAAACATTAGAAGATGGCAAGTTTGGACTGGACGGTAGTGGAAGCCACTACGCGTCCGCGCTTGATGACATAGCGGCGCTCCGGAGTCAGACGGATCGCGTCGCGCGCGTCACGGCAAGCGGTGATGACGATATCGGCGTTGCAGCCGACCTTCAGACCATAATTCTCCAGACGGAGGATCTTGGCAGCGTCATCGGTGATCATATCGAAGGTCTTTTCGATCTCATCGGGCAGGCTGAGCTGTGCGGCATGACCGGTGATGAGAGCCACCTGCAGCATATCGCCCGCACCGTAGGGATAGAAGGTATCGTTGACACAGTCCTGACCAAAGCTCATGGTCACGCCGGCAGCCAGCAGCTCCTTCACGCGGGTGATACCGCGGCGGATCGGCTGCTTATCCAGACGACCCTGGAGCATCAGGTTGGTAACGGGGTTGGTGATGACATTGATGCCGGCTTTCTTCACCTTTTCGATGACATAAGCGGCATAGTGGTCGTCATAGGCAGCCATCGCGCAGGTGTGACCGGCGGTGACACGACCCTGCCAGCCACGGGCGATGGTCTCATCGGCTACCATCTCCAGCGTGCGGTAGAAGGGGTCGTCGCTCTCGTCCACATGCATATCAACATCGGCATCGTACTTTTCGGCAATATCAAAGCACAGCTTTACATGGGCACGGCTGTCGTCGGGGCAGTTCTCGTTGGCGGGCATACCGCCTACTACATCGCAGCCCATCTCCATTGCCTGCCACATCAGCTTATCGGCGCCGGGGTCTTTTACAATACCCTCCTGCGGGAATGCAACGGTCTGCATATCCACTACGCCCTTATATTTATCTTTCAGCGCCAGAACGCCCTCGGTCGCTTTCAGACCGGTGATGGTGTCGACATCAATATGGGTACGGATATTCAGTACACCGTTCTTGATCTCGCGCTCCACTACATCGCCGCCGCGCGCCAGAATGTCCTCGTTGACATAGTTGCGCTTTTTGTCCCACAGCATCTCGATGGCTTCCTTCAAGGTGCCGCTCTGGTTCTTGGGCAGAACATCCAGTACATTTACCTTATCCAGATGGATATGGGGATCAATGTAGGAGGCGGTGGTCAGGTTGCCCTCGGCATCGATCACGGTCTCCGCCTCAGCGGTCAGACCTACGCCGATATCAACGATCTTGCCGCCGTCGATAAGAATGTTGACCAGTTCCTCACGGTCACGGAGCTTCGCGTTCTTGATGAGCATTTGCATGGTAAATTCCCTCCAAAAAATTTTGTTAAAATAATCCGGCAGGGCGCTAAGGAAAAGTTTGAACCCAATGCCCCTTGTGAAAAACGCCCTGCTCCCGAATGGGAGCAGGGCGCGAATGTTAAGGGGAAAGCCGCTCCATAGTCTGCCAATATCCGGAGGACTCCTATTCGGTTCGCCTATATTTTAACATACATTTTCGACAATGACAACCCCGCGCTACTTACAAAGTTCCAGCACATTTTTGTTGGAATTCACCAAGTAGATGGCGTACAGCTCCGGCGAAAGCCCGCTCTCCGCCACCATCTTCCGCACCGGCTCGTAGTCCTCCGCCGCCAGCCGCAGCGAGATCCCGCAGCTTTGCGTCACCGCCCGCAGCGTCGGCATGGTCACCACCTTAAAGTGCTGCCCCAGCAGCCGCTCGGTCTGTATGGCGGAATGGGTATTCTCAAAGGAGATCATCAGGTAATCTTCGTTCATCTTTTTCACCTCGTCCCCTATTTTACCTCATTGCCCTGCCGTTATCAAGCCTGCCCCCCGGCAAAATCTGTGCAGTCGGCAGGTTTGCATACGGCGCAGCCGCCGGACTAAAAGTCCGGCTCCCGCGGCTTTGCCGCGGGAACGCGCCCGCAGGGCGCGTGGCTGCGCCGCCGGCAAGCTCTCCCTCCCCATACAAAAACCGCCCCGACTATAAAAGCCGGAGCGGTCGGAAATTTGTTTTGCCTTATCAGGCAGCGGTGGTCGCCAGCAGCACATAGCTGAGGATAAACAGAACGGAGAGAATGTACATCAGTACGGGAACCTCTTTCGCTTTGCCGCGCGCCAGCTTGATGAGGGTGTAGGAGATAATGCCGAAGCCGATGCCGTCCGCAATGGAGTAGGCAAAGGGCATCATGGCAATGGTCAGGAAGCAGGGGATCGCAGTCTCCATATCGGACCAGTCGATCTTCAGCACGCCCTTCATCATGAATACACCGACGATGATGAGTGCGGGAGCGGTGGCAGCGGAGGGAACGATGCCCGCCACGGGAGCCAGAATAACAGCCAGTGCGAACAGAATGCCGGTGGTCACGGAGGTCAAGCCGGTACGGCCGCCGTCCTCGATGCCGGTGGAGGACTCAACAAAGGTGGTAACGGTGGAGGTACCGATCAAAGCACCGGTGCAGGTGGCAATGGCATCAGCGATCAGGGCACGGTCACCGCCGGGGAAGTTGCCGTTCTCGTCCAGCATGCCGGCGTTGCCTGCGGTACCCAGCAGGGTACCGACGGTATCAAAGCAGTCGCAGATGGCAAAGGTGATGATAGCGGTGAGGAAAGGAACAACGCCGCCGGCAGAAAGAGCGCCGGGGAAGTCCAGCTTAAGGGCGACCTCGTCAAATGCCTCGCCAATTCCGGCTACGGTAAAGCTCTCGGGAATGGTGGTCTGACCCATAAGGAAGCCAATGAGGGTAGTAGCGATGATGCCGATAAAGATAGCACCCTTTACGCGGTAAGCAACCAGAATAGCGGTGATCGCCAAACCGATGAGGGCCAGCAGAGCCGCACCCTTGGTGATGCTGCCCATATCGGTGTAGGCGCCGGCCTCGCCGGAACCGAAGGCGGTAACGATATTGACATTGAACATACCGATAAGGGCAATAAAGAAGCCGATACCGGCGGAAATAGCGGCCTTCAGGGAAGCGGGGATCGCCTCAATGATCTTCTTGCGCAGGGGGCTGACGGTCACGACGAGGAACAGCAGGCCGGAGATAAATACGATTGCCAGTGCCTGCTCCCAGGTATAGCCCATGCCGAAGCATACGGTAAAGGTGAAGAAGGTGTTGAGACCCATGCCGGGTGCCTGACAGAAGGGCACATTGGCAAGGAACGCAGTGAGCAGGCAGCCGATGGCAGCAGAAATGCAGGTCGCTACCATAACGCCGGTCTTGTTCATGCCGGTCATGGAAAGATAGTTGGAGTTGACGAAAATGATATACGCCATCGCAAAGAAGGTGGTAATGCCTGCACGGATCTCAGTTTTCACATCGGTGCCGTGCGCTTTCAGCTTAAACAGCTTTTCCATAGTATTGCTCCTTTTACTTATAAAAAATACTGAAGCGGACAAAACAAAATGCCGACCGGTCTCATTTCAGAATGAGTGTCCCAGCCAGCCGTCAACAAAAAGCAAAGCCAACCCCTCCCGCTGTGGCGGAACGGATCGGAACACCCATAGTGCCGGCCTTTGCGGGACCGGCGTAGAAACGCCCGAACCATATTATCGGGCATATATGAGCTTTGGTCATATTTTGTTTACATTTGCAGTTTATCACTTATTCCTATCGCCTGCAAGGGGTTCTTGGCGGATTTTTAATTTTCGTAGGCTTGCCACATCTTTCACAAACTTTCCCCGGTGGATTGGTGCAAATTGACAAGGAATTTTACGCAGCAAAAAAGCCGCCCGCAGGCAGCTTTTGCTTTTATATTCAGCTCCAGAACGCCACATACAGCATCAAGATCCCGCCGAGCGACATCATGGCGATCATGCCGACATTGCCCAGGAACAAGCCCCGCTTTTCCTCCGCGGGAATGGGACTTGTCCCCTCCCGCAGCTTTATCTTGCCGCGGTGCCGCCACAGGATCATCGCGCCCGCGACCACCATCGTCAGCACCAGCCAGCCGTAGATCGCCGTCAGCAGCATGCTTTCGCTTACCGCCTGCGAAACGGTCATACCAAAGAAATTCACCAAAAAGTGCAGTGCCACCGTGTAGCGGATACCGCCGCTGCGCAGCGCTACATAGGCAAATACCGCGCCCAGCGCAAAGGCATAGAAGAACTGCCCGAAGTTGCCGTGGAACAGCCCGAACAGGAATGCCGAGCCGAAGATCGCCACCGGCTCCCCCCACGGCGCCAGCCGCCGCAGGATCAGGTTCCGGAAGATCCATTCCTCGATCAGCGGCGCGATCACCACACCGAATAGGAAGATGATCCACGGGTTGGTGCCCGATACCATATTCTGCAGCGGATCGCCCGCCTGCTGCCCCCGCAGGGCGCTTATGGCGGCGTTCACGCCCAATCCGATAAGGTTGGAAACATACACCACCGCATAGCTTACCAGCGCCAGCGCACCAAACTGCTTACCCGTCACCCTCCGGCGGGGCAGGGCGGCAGACTTCGGCAGCGGACGCAGGATCAGCAGCAGCAACGGCAGCCCCAGCCCATAGTTCGCCGCATCGGTAATGACCCACTGGAACCAGTCGCTCTGGATAAAAGCAATCATCGCCCGGCTGCCCCGTATGACAAGCCACTGGCACCCCATCATGAGCAGCAGCGCACCCACCTGCGCCGCCCCCATCATGGCAAAGCATGCCCACCCGATGCGGCTGAAGCATCGGCGTGCGTCTTTTCTGTATTCCTGCAGCTCACTTTCCCGCGGTGCAAAGGGGTAAAAATCCGACATGGGTTCTCCTTCTCCGGCAAAAATCCGCCGACATCATGATAGCTGATTATAGCCCAGCCGCCGCCCCTTTGTCAACTCTCGCGCCCTTACTCGTACCTTCATTTATTGGAATAAAAGATAATTCCCCGTGATCACCCGCCAGAAGAACACCGCCAGCGCCAGCACCACATAAATTGCTGTCTCCCACTTCAGACGCTTTCTCCGCCGTTCCATCTTCTCCGGTTCCATTTTCTTTATCGGCTCATTTATTACCACATACCGCACATAGTCCACCCCAATGGCAGTCAAAAAAATCAACAATTCCGCCACACACGCTATCACATAGATGGTGCTGTCCATGCTTTTATAGCTGTATTCGTTCACTATCAATGTCAGCACAACCGCAAAGAAGGAGGCTCCTTTCAGCAGATCCCACCATTCCTTTTTCTCCAGCTTATCGTTCATGTTCGTCTCCTTTCTGTTTTCCTCTTGTTCCCATTCGTCTTCTCTTACGGAACACCCCGTCTTTCGGCTGTCAGAACAGCCGCCACAGAAGCATCTCGCCCGTCACCAGCTGCGCAATAAAAATCGCCGTGACCAAAACCGTCAGCACGATCTCCGTTACAGCGACGATCTTCCGGTTCCGCCGGTTGATCTCCGGTCCGTAGTCCGGTTCCTCCACCGGCAGCAGCTCCCCCGACCATATAATAAGCACAGCGCCCACCCACTGTATCAGTTCCAAATTGAAGGCAACCTCTTTTAATGCTCCGATCCGGTTAAGATCCCTGATCAGCCACCCGAACGCCGCAATAACAAGAGACAGCGCCACACTTAGGATTTCTCTTCCATGCTTTCTCAGCTTTTCTCTCATTTTTTGTCTCCTTTCGGTTTTCCTCTCTCCCCCTCAGCATATCATATCCGCACAGATATTTCCATCGGCATTTTCCCTTAAGAACAATGTCCTCCTTTGGCACAAACGATGGTATCTGACGGGAATTTGCAATAAAAAGAAAAAGCCCCTTTTGGCGCTTTTTCCCAATGCTGTTATTTCCGGCTTCTTATCAGCTTCACCACCGCCAGCACTGCGGCGTACAGCACGCCTGCCACCGCCCAGATGATCCAGCTGTACCCGGGCTGCCCGTTGCCGTTGGGCCCAAAGGTATAAATCAGAAAGACCGCCGTTACTGCCAGCCAGTAGATCACGCTCACCGGTCCGGTGACGTTCTTCCGGGATTTTTCGCTGCGGGTGTAGTCGCCCTCCTCCAGTAGCTTTTCCATCGAACCGTTAATGGTTCCGCCATACACAAAGAAATACACGCCGACGCCGACCACCGCCAGCAGCAAGCACACCGCCATCGTCATAAAAAAATCCACACCTACCGTAAATGCCATGGTTGCAAACAACGGCAGCACTGAAAGGATACACAGCACCGTGCCGATGGTGTTCATGCGGTCATAGGTCGGCTTGAAGGCTTTCTGCCGTTCCTTTACCATGCCGGCCACGCCGTACTCTGTCTCAAACGGCTCCTTCTCCAAAAAATCATATTCCTTTGCTTTATTTCCGCAGTCCATAAACAGCACCACCGCAATGGCGGCCAGAACCAGCAGCACGCACAGCCCGATGCCAGCTGCCACATCTTCCCGAATGGGAAATATCGAGACCGAAAGCTCACTCACCGCCGCCAGCCCGATGAGCGCAATGGGCGAAAACACGCACAGCATCGTCGCCAGCGCCATCTTGGGGGCGGCGGCACGCCGCAGCGCCAGATAGTCGGAAGCCTCGCCGATCGTTACACGGCGCAGCGGCGGCTGACGGTCGTCTGCGTTTGCCGTCGGCTCCGCTATCTCTATCTCGTCCTTCAGCAGGTAGTCGGTCGTCACCCCAAACAGGCGGCTCATCTGCACCACCTTATCCATATCGGGAATAGACTGCGCCCCCTCCCACTTGGAGACCGACTGCCGCGTGACCGCAAGCTTTTCCGCCAGCTCCTCCTGCGACCAGCCCGCTTTCTTTCTCAAATCAATGATCTTATCAGCCAGTATCATTCTGTCATACCCTCCTTTATTCCGGGCGGCATCTTCTGTCCGTCCCTGTGCCGTTATCCTACCATTCGACACGGTTGCGCACCACCAATCCGACCATCAAATCTGTCAACCACCGGTTGCGAAGCGTTCCGCTTTTCCGTACCACTCGTACTTTGTGCGGATTTTTCGTCTCTGTCCTGCTTTTCCATGCCATAAAAATCGCAGTCCTTGCCTTGGCTGGTTTTCGCAAGCCATTTTCCGCTCCGCTCACACTTCACGCGGGATTTTTCCCTCTGCCTTACTTTTCATCGGGGCACCTCCCTCGACTGGCTCCTGCCCACCGCAGGCACCGCCCGCAGGGCAGCCCGCCCACGGGCGGGCAGGGAGCGGCTGCGCCGCTCCCTGCTCCGGCTGCGCCGGAGCGCCCTGCGGGCGGCTTCCCCTTCCCTGGTCTCTGCCCTTATTCCACCACATCTTCCCCGCCAAAGCCATCGGGGAAAAAAAGACGCAGAGCGTCCCTTTCGGGGAAAGCCCTGCGTCTTGTGCGTCTTGGGGGTATTTACTTGTTCAGCGCCTGATAAGCCGCCACAGCGCACGCTACCGTCGCGCCCACCATGGGGTTGTTGCCCATGCCGATCAGACCCATCATCTCTACGTGAGCGGGCACGGAGGAGGAGCCGGCAAACTGGGCGTCGCCGTGCATACGGCCCATCGTGTCGGTCAGGCCGTAGGAGGCGGGACCCGCCGCCATGTTATCGGGGTGCAGGGTACGGCCGGTGCCGCCGCCGCTTGCCACCGAGAAATACTTGACGCCGTTCTCATAGCACCACTTCTTGTAGGTGCCGGCAACGGGGTGCTGGAAGCGGGTGGGGTTGGTGGAGTTGCCGGTGATGGAAACATCGACCTTCTCCAGTTTCATAATGGCTACACCCTCCAGAACATCGTTGCAGCCGTAGCACTTGATCTTGGCGCGCTCACCCTCGCCGAAGGCGATCTCTCGCACGACCTTCACCTCGCCGGTGGCAAAGTCAAAGTCGGTCTCTACATAGGTAAAGCCGTTGATGCGGCTGATGATATAGGCAGCGTCCTTGCCCAAACCGTTCAGGATCACGCGCAGCGGCTCCTTGCGGGCTTTGTTGGCGTTGCGGGCAATGCCGATGGCACCCTCCGCCGCCGCAAAGGACTCATGCCCCGCCAGGAAGCAGAAGCACTTGGTCTCATCGCGCAGCAGCATGGCGCCCAGGTTGCCGTGACCCAGACCCACCTGACGCTGCTCGGCAACGGAGCCGGGTACGCAGAATGCCTGCAAGCCCACGCCGATCATCTCACTGGCTTCGGCGGCACTCTTTACGCCTTTTTTCAGTGCCAGCGCCACGCCCAGCGTATAAGCCCAAACAGCGTTATCAAAGGCAATGGGCTGTACGCCCTTTACAATTTCCTCCACATTGATGCCGTGTGCCAGAGCGAGGTCACGGGCATCTTCCAGGGTATTCATTCCGTACTCTTTCAGGCAGGCATTGATGCCGGGCATCCGTCTTTCCTGTCCTTCAAATTTTGCCATTGTCGTGTCCTCCTTCTCTTATTCTTCTCTGGGATCAATGTACTTGGGTGCATCGGCAAAGCGGCCGTAGGTACCGAGATTTTTCTCGTATGCCTCGGCGGGGCTCTTGCCATGACGGATATCCTCCATCATTTTGCCCAGCCGTACAAACTGGTAGCCGATGGCTTCGCCGTTCTTGTCCAGCGCCACCTTGGTAATGTAGCCCTCGGCAAGCTCCAGATAGCGCACGCCCTTGGCGCCGGTGGAGAAGATGGTGCCGGTCTGGCTGCGCAGTCCCTTGCCCAGATCCTCCAAAGAAGCGCCGATGGGCAGACCGTCCTCGCTGAAGGCGGTCTGGCTGCGGCCATAGGCAAGCTGCTTAAAGATCTCGCGCATCGCCACATTGATGGCGTCGCAGACGAGGTCGGTGTTCAGCGCCTCCAGCAGCGTCTTGCCGGGCAGGATCTCGCCTGCCATGGCGGCGGAATGGGTCATGCCGCTGCAGCCGATGGTCTCTACCAGCGCCTCCTCAATGATTCCGTTCTTGACATTCAGGGTCAGCTTGCAGGCGCCCTGCTGCGGCGCGCACCAGCCGATGCCGTGGGAAAGACCGGAAATATCGCTGATCTGGTACGCCTTTACCCATCGTCCCTCCTCGGGGATCGGCGCGGGGCCGTGGTGAGGGCCCTTGGTGACAGGGCACATGCTCTCTACTTCGTGGGAATAGTTCATTGCACATTCTCCTTCCGAACAGACTTTGTCGCTAAAATAACATTGTGATTAAAATAACAATACCATGTTTATTATAGAGACTATCCCCAGCTTTTGCAATAGGTTTTATACAATATTTTGTCGGATTTTCCGGCAGCGGGCGTAAATTTCCCCGCCCCGCGCAAAAATTTACAGTTTAGCCACAGCCTGTTCCACTCTTTTATTTGACACCGCCCCCCTCCGGCGGTAAAATAGTATGGTTAAAGATGATGGCGGGCGCCCCTCTGCTCCCCTCGGGCTGACCCTGACGGGCAGCCCTCGACCGCGTCGGCGCGCCCGCCCCGCCCTCCGCCCACCGGCGGAGCCGTCCCCACAAACCATAATCCCCAAAGAAAAGGAGAATTCCAACTATGGGACTCGTAGATAAACTGTTCGGTTCTTACAGCGCCAAGGAATTAAAGCGCATTCGTCCGCAGGTCGATGCCGTGCTGGCGCTGGAGGACCATTACCGCCAGATGGATAACCAGACCCTGCAGGGCGAGACCGACCGCTTCCGCGCGCTGCTCGCCTCCGGCAAGACCCTCGAGGATATCCTGCCGGAAGCCTTTGCCGCCTGCCGCGAAGCCGCCGACCGTGTCCTCGGCATGCGCCACTTCCCCGTTCAGGTCATGGGCGGTATCATTCTGCATCAGGGGCGCATCGCGGAAATGAAGACCGGCGAGGGCAAAACGCTGGTCGCCACCCTGCCCGCCTACCTCAATGCCCTTGCCGGCAAGGGCGTCCACATCGTCACCGTCAATGAATATCTGGCACGCCGCGACAGCGAGTGGATGGGCAACCTCTACCGCTGGATGGGTCTCACCGTCGGGCTTGCCGTCAGCGGCATGAGCCCCGATGAAAAACGGGCAGCCTACGCCGCCGATATCACCTACGGCACCAATAACGAATTCGGCTTCGACTACCTGCGCGACAACATGGTGGTCTACAAGCGCAACTGCGTCCAGCGCGGCTGGAGCTACGCCATCGTCGATGAGGTGGACTCCATTCTGATCGATGAAGCCCGTACCCCCCTTATCATCAGCGGTGCAGGTGAAAAATCCACCGACCTGTATGAAAAGGCCGACCGCTTCGCCGCCACCCTCACCCCCCTGCGTGTGAAGGAAATGGACGCCAAGGACGATCAGGAAGACGTCCACGCCGATTACATCGTCGATGAAAAGGCGCGTACCGCCACCATCACCCCGCAGGGCGCCCGCAAGGCGGAGCAGTATTTCGGTATCGAGAGCCTCAATGACCCCGAAAACCTCACCCTTGCCCACCACATCAATCAGGCGATCGCCGCCCGCGGCGTCATGCAGCGGGATATCGACTATGTGGTAAAGGACGGCGAGGTCATCATCGTCGATGAATTCACCGGACGCCTTATGATCGGACGCCGTTACTCCAACGGTCTGCATCAGGCGATCGAGGCAAAGGAGCATGTCACCGTCGCGCGGGAAAACCGCACCCTTGCCACCATCACCTTCCAGAACTACTTCAGAATGTACGATAAGCTGGCGGGCATGACCGGTACCGCCATGACCGAGGAGCAGGAGTTCCGTGATATCTACCGCCTTGATGTCGTGGAGCTGCCCACCAATAAGCCCCTCGCCCGCGTCGATCTCCCCGATGCCGTCTACAAGACCCAGAAGGGCAAATACGCCGCCATTCTGGATATCATCGCGGATTGCTACGCCCGCCGCCAGCCCATTCTGGTCGGCACCACCTCCATCGAAAAATCGGAGATGATCAGCAAGCTCCTCAAATCCCGCGGGATCCCTCACGAGGTGCTCAACGCCAAGTTCCACGAAAAGGAAGCCGAGATCGTCGCGCAGGCAGGTAAGTCCGGCGCCGTCACCATCTCCACCAATATGGCGGGGCGCGGTACCGATATCATGCTGGGCGGCAACGCCGAATACCTTGCCAAGGACGCGCTGCGCCGGGAGGGCATGGAGGAGGAGCTGATCTACGAAGCCACAGCCTACGGCGAAACGCAGGATGAAACGATCCTTGCCGCCCGCCGCCACTTCCAGGAGCTGCTGGCGAAGTACAAGCAGGAGATCGCCCCCGAAGCCGAAAAGGTACGCGCCGCCGGCGGTCTGTATATCCTCGGCACCGAGCGGCACGAGAGCCGCCGCATCGATAACCAGCTGCGCGGTCGTGCCGGTCGTCAGGGCGACCCCGGCACCACCAAGTTCGTCATCTCGCTGGAAGATGACCTCATGCGTCTGTTCGGCGGCGAGCGCCTGCAGGCACTGATGAACAGCATGGGTGTCGATGACAGCATGCCCATCGAGGCAAAGCTCCTCTCCAATTCCATTCAGTCGGCGCAGGCACGCATCGAGGGCATGCACTTTGAGATGCGCAAAAATGTCCTTAAGTACGATGATGTCATGAACCGCCAGCGCGAGATCATCTATTCTCAGCGCCGCCGTGTGCTGGACGGCGAGTCGGTCTCCGACAGTATCCGCAAGATGATGGAAGAATACATCGCCTCCAGCGTGCAGCAGTACCTCGTTGATGAAAAGAACCACGAGGAATGGAACCTGGACGGTCTGCGCGACCGCTTTATGGGCTGGATCACCGATGAAAATGACCTGCGCTACTCCTTGGACGAACTGCGGCAGATGAGCCGTGACGATATCGCCGAGATTTTGCAGGAGAAGGCGGCGGCACGCTACGATGCCCAGCGGGAGCTGTTCGGCGACGCGTTCGAGGAGATCGAGCGGGTGGTGCTGCTGCGGAATGTCGATACCCTGTGGATGGATCACATCGACGCTATGGAGGAGCTGAAGCGCGGCATCGGTCTGCGCGGCTACGCCCAGCAGGACCCCGTTGTTGCCTACCGTCTGGAGGGCTTTGAGATGTTCGACCAGATGATCGAGGGCATCAAGGAAAATACCGTCAAAATGCTGCTTACCGTCCGTCCCCGTCCCCAGCAGACCGAGATCAAGCGGGAGCAGACCATGAAGCCCCTTGCCACCGGCGAGGACGGCACCGTGAAGAAGATCCCCATGAAAGCCGATAAAAAGAAGCCCGGTCGCAACGATCCCTGCCCCTGCGGCAGCGGACTGAAGTACAAAAAGTGCTGCGGCAAATAATCAGGTTTTCCCAAAGACACCTCTTTTCAGGAGGTGTCTTTTTTCTCGCGTGCGCCCGCCCGCACCCGCGCGAACCAAGAACCAAAACGCAAAAGTTTTCGGTCAAGCCTTTTTCAAAAGGCTTGCGGTTTCCAAAGGCGGAGCCTTGGTCGCGCTCCGCAGAGCGCGAAATCCCTCAGCGCAGTCTCAAAAATATCGCCAGATATTTTTGATGCAAGCAGCTTCCACAAACTTTCCCCACAGTATTCCGGAGGGCGCTCCGAAAGGGGTTGAATTGTCGGGACGATCCGGCGGATCGTTCCGGCAAGAGGGGGAACCCTGCAAGAGAGGGTTCCCCCTTGCTTGCGCCCAGTACAAACTATCCTCCCTCCGAGCAGGAGGGAAACAGGAACTAACAAATTAGTTTATCCTCCCCCTATGTCCCCCTTATGGGTCTTTGTCCATTGTATTTTGCCATCCCCTGTGGTAGAATGAGGGTGAAGATCCGCTGTAAAGGAGGTCGCCTATGCCCCGTTCCGCCAAGCAGAAGCTCAAATGCCTGTATCTCCGGCAGTTCCTGCTGGAAAATACCGATGAGGCACACCCTGTCACCATTCCCCAGATGATTGAATACCTTGCCCAGCACGATATCGCCGCCGAGCGCAAAAGCATCTACGATGACCTCGACGGGCTGCGCAGCACCGGACTGGATATCGAGTACCGCAAGGCGCAGGACGGCGGCTACTATATCGCCAACCGCCAGTTTCAGCTCCCCGAATTAAAGCTCCTTGTCGACGCCGTGCAGAGCAGTAAATTTCTCTCCCTGCGCAAAAGCAACGAGCTGATCGCCAAGCTGGAAAAGCTGGCAAGCCGCCATGAGGCGCAGGCGCTCCGCCGTCAGGTCTATGTCGCCCACCGCATCAAGAATATGAACGAAAGCATCTACTACAATGTCGATGCCCTCCACAGCGCCATCGCCGCCGGCAGCCAGATCACCTTCCGCTACTTCGATTGGGACATGACCGGCAAAAAGAAATACCGGCACGAGGGCAAGCGCTACCACATCAGCCCGTGGGCGCTGCTGTGGGACGACGAAAATTACTACCTTGTCGGCTACGATGCCGAGCACGCCGAGCGCCGCCACTACCGCGTGGATAAAATGGAAGCCATCTCCCAGACCGGCGAGGAACGGCAGGGCAAGGAGCTGTTCGCGGGCTTTGACCCCGCCGCCTATTCCCGCAAGGTGTTCGGTATGTACAGCGGCGAGCCGCAGCAGGTCACGCTGCGGTTTGAAAGCTCCATGGCGAATATCGTCTTTGACCGCTTCGGTCGGGATATGATCCTTACCCCCGACTGCGAGGGCGGCTTCACCGTCACCGTGGAGGTCGTCCCCAGTCCGCAGTTCTTCGCGTGGCTCACCGGACTGGGCACACCGGTCAGGATCCTTTCGCCCCAGCCGGTCGTGCAGCAGTTCTGCCGCCATTTGCAGGGGATCCTTGACGCCTACCGCTGACTCCTCGCAGATCCCCCCGTCATGACGGGGCGCCGCCCCTTTGGGAATGATCCTTTCCCCCCATAAACCGATGCCAAATTGATGCTAAGGAGAAACCGCACATGAAAAAACTTCTGTTTATCATCAACCCCATCGCCGGACGCAGTCAGGCGCAGACCGATCTTTACAAGATGGTCAAAATTTTTGCCGACCACGATTACGAGGTCACTGTTTATCCCACCCGTGCCCGTCAGGACTGCACCCGCAAGGTGGTGGAGGACGCCGGACGCTTCGATCTTATCGTCTGCTGCGGCGGCGACGGCACCCTCAACGAAATGGTCAGCGGCATGATGCAGCGGGAGGACCGCCGCCCGATGGGATATATCCCCCTCGGCTCCACCAATGACCTTGCCGTTAGCCTGCGGCTGCCCGCCCGTGTGGAGGAATCCGCCCTGCGCGCTGTCACCGGCAATGAGTTCCACATGGATGTCGGCACGCTGAACGACCGCTATTTCAACTATATCGCCGCCTTCGGTGCCTTTACCGAGACAAGCTATGCCACCCCGCAGGAGATCAAAAACGCGCTGGGGCACCTCGCCTACATTCTGGAGGGAGTCAAAAGCCTTGGCAAGATCCAGCCCATTCATGTTCGGATCACCGCCGATGGGGAGCAGTTTGAGGAGGACTACCTGTTCGGCGCCGTCACCAATACCATCTCGCTGGGCGGCGTCTTAAAGCTCGATCCCGAACGGGTGCTTCTCGATGACGGTATGTATGAGCTGCTGCTGGTCAAAAATCCCTTAAACGCCATCGAGGCGCAGGCGATGCTGACCGCCCTGATGACCCAGAATTATGACGGACCGCTGGTAAAGATGCTACGTGCCTCGGATATCGTCTTTGAGGCGAGTCACTCCATCAGCTGGACCATCGACGGCGAATTCGGCGGCTCCTTTACCCACACCCACATCATCAATAACAAAAACGCCGTGACCCTTATAGTGTAAGGCGCGGATCGGAATATAAGGCGGGGGCATCGGGCGGCAGCCCGCGGCGGCAAAGCCGCCGCACGCCCCCCTTGGGGGGCGCTGACCGACCCTGCGGGTCGGTCGGGCTGCCGCCCGAACCTGCCTCCCGCACCTACTTCAGGCGGAAAGCAGCTGCAGGTCTTCCTCCGCCTCCCGCTCGTTATCGGCGGAGAACACAAAGTTCCCCTCCCCGTCGTAGATCTCCACATGGCCCCGCACAAACTTCATCTCATAACGCATATCCGGCACGCCCCTTTCGCTTTACTGTCCCCAGTATAGCAGAAGCCGTGTCCTATAATCCGGACTTATATTCCTCGTAGAAAAGAAAGCAGGTATCCCCCATGAAAGCACCCATTCTCCGCAAGGAAACCCTTGCGGCAGGCATCAGCCGCATGGTCGTCTCGGCGCCGGAAGTCGCCACCCACGCCGCTGCCGGTCAGTTCATCATTCTGCGTCCCACCGAGGACGCCGAGCGTATCCCCCTCACCATCTCGGATTTTGACCCCGCAGCCGGCACCGTCACCATCGTCTATCAGGTCGTCGGCGGCACCACCCTGCTGCTGGACAGCCTTTCGGTGGGCGACAGCCTCCCCACCTTTGCGGGACCCTTGGGGTGTCCCAGCCACATCGAGGGTTACCGCAATGCCGCCGTCATCGGCGGAGGACTGGGCTGCGCCATCGCCCTGCCCACCGCCGCCGCCCTGCACCGTCAGGGCTGCCGTGTCACCGCCATTGCCGGCTTTCGCGGTAAGCCGCAGGTTATTCTGGAGCAGGAGATGACCGAAGCCAGCGACCGCTTCCTGCTGTGCAGCGATGACGGCACCGCCGGCGAAAAGGGCTTTGTCACCGGCGCGCTGGAGCGGCTTTTACAGGAGGGTGAACGGTTCGATATGGTGTTTGCCATCGGTCCGCTGCCCATGATGAAAGCGGTCAGCGACCTCACCGCCCGTTATCAGACCCCCTGCACCGTCAGCATGAACCCCATTATGATCGACGGCACCGGTATGTGCGGCTGCTGCCGCCTTACCGTCGGCGGCGAGGTCCGCTTTGCCTGTGTGGACGGACCGGAATTCGACGGGCATCAGGTGGATTTTGCCGAAGCGATCCGCCGCGGCAGAATTTACCGCCCGCAGGAGCAGCAAAGCCGCGAGGCTGCCTGCCGCCTTCTGGGGCTGGAGCCGAAATAACACCGCCTTGACCGGAACCTCCGGCTGGGCCGCACCGCCCGAAGGGCAAGCCGTCCCGCGGGACGGCTTCGGCGGTCTGCGACCGCCGGTTTCGGCTGCGCCGAAACGCCCTTCGGGCGGTTCTCCCCAGTCTTTCCGTATCTCCTATTTTACCCCGAAAAGAGGAATTCCCGTGAAAAAAGATCTTAACCTCTCCCCTGCCGCCGCCCCCATGCCGGTGCAGTCCCCTGACTGCCGCCGCTGCAATTTTGAGGAGGTAGCACTGGGCTATGATGAAAATACCGCCATCGGGGAGGCGCGCCGCTGCCTCGATTGCCCCAACGCCCCCTGCCGTTCCGGCTGCCCCGTCGGGGTGCATATCCCGCAGTTTATCGCCAGGGTCGCCGAGGGCGACTTTGCCGCCGCCTGGCAGATCCTTTCGGCAGATAACACCCTGCCCGCCGTCTGCGGTAGGGTCTGTCCGCAGGAAAGCCAGTGTCAGGCGGTCTGCGTCCGCGGCAAAAAGGGGGAAAGCGTTGCCATCGGGCGGCTGGAGCGCTTTGTTGCCGATTGGCACCGCACCCACCCCGAAACGAATTTCCTGCCCCGTCCCGAAGAAAAGGGCAAAAAGGTGGCGGTGGTCGGCTCCGGTCCCGCCGGGCTTGCCTGCGCGGGCGAACTGGCAAGAATGGGCTATTCCGTCACCGTTTTTGAGGCACTGCACACCGCCGGCGGCGTGCTGGCTTACGGCATTCCGGCGTTCCGCCTGCCGAAAAGCATTTTAAGCGAGGAGGTCGCCGCTCTGCAAAAGCTGGGCGTCACCCTCGAAACGGATACCGTCATCGGTCGCACCCTGCCGGTGCAGGAGCTGCTGAACCGCGGCTTTTCCGCCGTGTTTCTTGGCAGCGGGGCGGGGCTGCCCAACTTTATGGGCATTCCCGGCGAGACGCTGTGCGGCGTCTTTTCCGCCAATGAATGGCTGACCCGCATCAACTTGATGCATGCCGCCCAGCCGGACGCCATGACCCCCCTAATGCCCGCCAAGCATGTGGTGGTGGTCGGCGGCGGCAATGTGGCGATGGACGCGGCGCGCTGTGCCCTGCGCTGCGGCGCCGAAGTGACCATCGTTTACCGGCGGGGACGGGAGGAGCTGCCGGCAAGAGCCGAGGAGGTGGAGCACGCCGAAGAGGAGGGCGTCACCTTCCGGCTGCTGACCAACCCCGTGGAGATCCTGGGAGACGAAAACGGCTTTGTCGCCGGCATACGGTGCGACACCATGGTGCTGGGCGAACCGGACGAAAGCGGTCGCCGCCGCCCCGAGGTGCTGCCGGGTGCCCAATTCACCCTGCCCTGTGACGCCGTTATCATGGCGATCGGCACCACACCGAACCCGCTGCTGCACCGCACCACCCCCCACCTTGATGCCGACCGGCGGGGACGGCTGCTGACCGCCGAAAAGAGCTGCCGCACCACCATGCCTGCCGTTTTTGCCGGCGGCGACGCCGTGACCGGTGCCGCCACCGTCATTCTGGCAATGGGTGCCGGACGGCAGGCGGCAAAGGAGATCGACGAATACCTGAGCGGCGAAGCCGCCGCCTGGGACTAAAAGCTTTGCTGAAAATTGCGGCGGGAGACCGGCGGGGAGACGCCCGCAGGGCAGCCCGCCGCAGGCGGGCTTGACGGTCGCAGACCGTCAGTTTTTGCGGAGCAAAAACGCCCTGCGGGCGCAATGGGGCTTTTTGGCAAAGCCGCAAAAGACGCAGTAACCAAATCTGCCGTAAGGCGAAACGGGAGGAACCGATATGGCACAGCCCATTGACCTGAACACCTGGGACCGGCGGGAACACTACAAGCTGTTTTCCGCCCAGCAATTCCCCTACCTTGGGGTCACTTTCCGGCTTAATGTGACCCGACTGCACCGCTGGTGCAAGGAAAACGGAGTGAGCTTTTACTATGCGCTGTGCTGGTACAGCATCCGTGCCATGGAGCCGATCGAAAACTTTCACTACCGGCTTGCGGGCGGCGCGCCCGTGCGCGTAGGGGAGCTGATCCCGAGCCTGACCGACCTGCGCGCGGGGAGCGAATTATTCCACATAGTGACGGTGGAAATGACGCCGGAGCCTGCGGAATTCTGCCGGAGGACAGCCGAAAAAAGCGCAGCGCAAAGCGGACTGCTGGACCAGACGGACGAGCAGATGGAGGGGCTGATCTACCTGAGCTGCCTGCCGTGGCTGGACTTTACCGGTGTACTGAACAACCGGGAGGGTCCTAACGACGGGACGCCGCAGGTGGTTTGGGGGAAGTACCGCAGGGAAGCGGACGGGCGGCTGACGCTCCCCTACTCCATTGACGCGAACCACCGGCTGATGGACGGATTCCATCTGGGGAAGTTCGCGGAGAATTTGCAGCGGCTGCTGGACGGGGTGGAGTGACCCCCTCCACTAATACGGACGAAATCGACCAGATTTGCAGTGAAAGTGTTGAATTCGCACAAAGATTTACAATAAATTTACAACTAAGCTCCCGAAAGGGGGCTTTTTTGGTGGGAAGATCGCAGTGGATCGGTGATATTGGTTATGGCGATGGTTTGTTGTCGCCTAACGGCGGGGCAAAACCTCATAAAAGGTTCAGGCTTGTACGCCTATCCGGCGGGGACTTCCTTTTGCTCGTGCGCGTCGTCGCGGGCTACGCTCCATGTCAGGTCGCTATTCCCATGGAATAGACAACCCTCCAACGCTCCGCCGTTCCTCCTTTCCCCAACGGGTCGTACGACCCGTCGGGGTCCCCTATTGCAAAACACGCTCGGGGACACCCCGAGACCCCGACGCACCGGAACGCCCGCTCGGAAAGCCAAAGGGCAGCTTCCCGAAGCGTGGGCTAAACGGTGCTTACAAGGGGCTGTGGGCACATCTGCCCCCTTCCCCTCCCCTCCCCCGAAGCGGGGGAGGGGGTTCCTGTCCCACTTCCTGCTTGTCTTACTTCAGCGCTCGGCAAGTGCCGACTGCTATGAACATAAAGGCGCAGCCAACTCGCAAGTGTTAGCCCACCTGTGGCTTAGTTCCCCTCCTCAGAGGAGGGGAGAGGGGTGGTGGTTCGCCCTTCGCGCTCCAGCGCGCGGGCGATAAAAATGCGTCGCAGACACTTTTTGAGCGCATCTGCGCGCCGTACGGATTTGTTTTTCTGCTGCTGCAGAAAAACAATATCCGTATCCAGCGCAGCCAAGCGATGTGGGTTTTTAGGGCAGCAGCCCTAAAACGCTTTTGGAATTTGGGGTCCCCGCAAGGTCGTAAGACCTTGTGGGGAGAGGAGGACGCACCACAGCGGAAAGGGCTGCCCGCAGCATAGCGGAGGGTCTGCCCGATTGAAGCGGAGGTTGCGTCCGACGAGGCGGTGCAAAAGTACCACCCCGCCGGTAGGCGGAGTAACCAAGCCCTAATTAAAACTTTGCGACGCCGATAGGCGAGATGGGATTATTTCCATAGTTTCTGCCGGCAACCCCTCCGGCTCATTTCATTCGCCACCTCCCCTTACACAGGGGAGGCTATGGGTCGCGGGGAGTGGGATGCAGAGCCGAGCGCTGCCTGTGGCAGATGCAGCGAGGCGGAGCATCCGCAGCGGTCGAAAAAATCGAGCAAGCGAGCAGCGCGAAGATTTTTTCGGGCACCGCAAGGCGGACGGAGTGGGAAACGATTTTGCCCCGCCGGTAGGCGATAAAGCAGAAAAATCCCCCCGAAGCTATGGGCTGCGGGGGGAAGCATTATTTATGATACTTGGCGCCGGCGTTAATGGAGCAGGCGCGGTAGAGCTGCTCGCACAGCAGCACACGGGCGAGCTGGTGCGGGAAGGTGAGGCGGGAGAAGCTGATCCGGCGGGCGGCTGCTGCCTTGACCTGTGGGGAAAGCCCGTAGCTGCCGCCGATGATAAAGCTGAGGCAGCCGCTTTTCTGCGCGGAGGCGGCGATCAGCTGGGCAAGCTGCGGAGAGGTGAGCATCTCCCCCTCGATGCAGAGCGGGAAGATAAGCCCCGACGCCTTCTTGAGAATTCGGTTCCCCTCCTCCTCCAGACCGCGGGCGATCTCGGCTTCCGAGGGATTATCCGGCAGGCGGTATTCCTCCAGCTCGATGATCTCGAACCGGCAGTAGGCGCCCAGCCGCTTCTGATACTCGGCGATGCCCTGCCGCATCCAGTCCTCCTTGACCTTGCCGATGGCGATGAGCTGTATTTTCAGCATGTTTCTCCTCCTCAAAAACGGATCATGCTGCCGGCGCAGTCCCGCGGGGCGACCCACAGGCGGTAATCCCGCTCCGGCTGCATACCGGCGGTGGCAAGCGCCGCTTCGGTATTGCCGCGCGCCAAGGCGGGGGTATTGCTCTCCCGGCTGAGGTGCGCCAGCACAAAGTGCGCCGTGCCGCGCTGTGCCAGCTCCGTGACGGTGCGGGCGGCTTCGGCATTGGAAAGGTGCCCGTACTCCGAGCGGATACGCTGCTTGAGATAATAGGGGTAGCCGCAGTTCATGAGGACACTGTCCTCGTAATTGGATTCCAGCACGGTGAGGTGACTGCCCAAAAGGTGCTCCCACACGGTGGGGGTGACGCACCCCAGGTCGGTGGCAAAGCCGATGTTGCGGCTGCCCGCCTCGATGCGGAAGCCGCAGGAATCGGGAGCATCGTGCTGGGTGGCGAACCACCGCACGCCCATACCGGCGATCTCCTGCTCCGCTTCCAGCGGGATCAGGCGGGTACCCGCCTCTACCAATGCGGTCAGGCGCTCCAGCGTGCCGGCGGTGGCGTACACCGGCAGGCGAAGCTGCTTTGCCAGCACCCGCAGCCCTGCCACATGGTCGGCGTGGTCGTGGGTGATAAGGATCCCCCGCAGACCGGCGGGGTCGATATTGGCATCGCAGAGGGTCTGCCGGATACGGCGGGCGGAGATGCCCGCATCAATGAGCAGACCGCCCTGCCCCTCGCCGGCGGAAAGATAGCAGCTGTTGCCGCTGCTGCCGCTGGAGAGCGGATAAAATGTTACCATGCTGTCACCTCGGGGGAAGAGATAGATGAGGGTGCGGCGCGCCCCGCCCTGCGGCGGAGGGGCGCCCGTTTGCTGTGGGCGGCACGAGCCGGAATGCGGGGCGCGCCGCACCCTGTTTGCGAAGAACGGAAAAAGCCGGAGCAGAACGGTCTCGGCTCCGGCTCGGTTTATTAAAACTGGATCTGGGCTTTATGCCTGCTCGGAGAGGGGCTGATCCGGCAGGGTGACATAGTGGAGATCGGCGCCGATGCCGGCGAACTTTTCCACCACATTCTCGTACCCGCGCTCGATGTGCAGGGTATCCTCGATCTCGGTGGTGCCCTTTGCCATCAGACCGGCGATGATGACCGCCGCGCCGCCGCGCAGATCGCACGCCTTGACCGGCGCGCCCTGAAGTCCCTTGACGCCCTCGATGACGGCGACCTTGCCGTCTACGGTGATGCGGGCACCCATGCGCACCAGCTGCTCGGTATAGCGGAAGCGGTTATCCCACACGCCCTCGGTGATGATGCTTGTCCCCTCGGCACAGGTGAGCATGGCAGCCATCTGGGGCTGCATATCGGTGGGGAAGCCGGGGTGCGGCATGGTTTTGAGGTTGATGCGGCGCAGCGCGCCGGTACGGACGACCCGCACCCAGTCATCGCCCTCGGTGATGGTGGCGCCCGCCTCCCGCAGCTTGGCGGTGATGGGCTCGAGGTGCTTGGGGATCACATTCTTGACAAGGACATCGCCGCCGACCGCCGCTGCCGCCGCCATGTAGGTGCCGGCTTCGATCTGGTCGGGAATGATGCTGTAATCGGTGCCGTGCAGCACATCGACACCGCGGATCTTAATGACATCGGTACCCGCGCCGCGGATATCCGCGCCCATGGAATTGAGGAAGTTGGCAAGATCGACGATATGCGGCTCCTTTGCCACATTTTCGAGAACGGTCATGCCGGACGCCTTGACCGCTGCCAGCATGACATTGATGGTGGCGCCCACCGAGACCTGATCGAAGTAGATGTGCGCACCCTGCATACCCTTGGTATCGGCATAGATGAGCCCGTTTTCGATGCGGATCTCGGCACCCAGCAGCTCGAAGCCCTTGATGTGCTGATCGATGGGACGGACGCCGAAATTGCAGCCGCCGGGCATGGAAACGCACGCCTGCCCGAAGCGCCCCAGCAGCGAGCCGATGAAGTAATAGCTGGCGCGCATATGCTTGGAAAGCTCGTACGGGACGGTGGCTTCGGTAAGGGTGGAAGTATCAATGATCGCCGAGGTGCGTCCGGTTTTTTCCACGGTGGCGCCCATGGCGCGCAGCATGGCAAACAGCAGCTCGGTATCGTGGATATCGGGGACATTTTCCAGCACGCAGCGTCCGCGTGCCAGTACGGTGGCGGGAATAATGGCTACAGCGGCATTTTTTGCGCCGCCGGCGGAAACCTCTCCGTAGAGCTGCTCCGCGCCGTTTACAATGAGTTTCTTCATTGGACGGTCCTCTTGTTTTCTATGAAGTTGACAGCGCCCTGTGACGCTGTGATCCGATGATAGTATAGCACACAGAACGGCAAAATAAAAGCCGTAATAAAAGGAAAAGCCGCAAAATGCAAAATTTCCGTCAGGGAGAAAAATTTTTGCAGCAAAAAGGCAGGGTGCCGCCCCTGCCGCTTTTGCCGTTTTTCTGTATCATTCAGATCATTCAGCCGTTTATGCCGTACCAGCGGATCCTGCGGATCGCGAGGGTGATAATAACGGCGACGATGGCAAGAATATAAATGTGTTCGGAGCTCATAAAAACGCCTCCCTGACCGCCCATAGCGGCTGTCCCGATGGTTTGACGGTATCATAGCACCGGCGGGGACAAAGAAATATCGCACAAAAGAAAACAATATGTTAACTTTATGTGAAGAACTGGCGTTCTACACAAAAAAGGCAGGGGCGCTCCCCTGCCTTTTTTGCTATGTGTAACCGATGAACCGAGAAGATCAACCCTTATTGCCGTAGTCGCGGATCAGATTGAGCGCCAGCAGAATGATGGCGACGACGATGGCGATGATGTAGATTCTTGCCATAAAAACAGCCTCCCTGGTATTTCATCTATGGGGCGCAGCCCCGTTCCCCTGCGCGAACACGCGCTCTGATGTAATATTCCGCCAGAAGGCGGCGATATGAGCCGCGGAACTGCCCGACATGAAAAAAGAACAGGGTGCGTGCCCTGCTCCTTTTACTTTACGGGGTGCGATGAAGTGCTTATCAGCCCTTCTTGCCGTAGTCACGGATCAGGTTGAGCGCCAGCAGAACGACAGCAGCAACAATAGCGATGATAGTAGTGATCATGGTAAAATCCTCCTCAATTTCTCTTTACAGTCCTGTGGGGTCTGGAGCCCCTGTGCATGTATATTAACACATTCTTAACGTCTTGTCACCCATTTTGACTGAAAAACATGCCGAAAAACAGGGCATTTTATTGACATATCCGATAAATTGAGTGAAAATGCTGCAAATTATGCATTTGAAAATAAATTTTGCATAAACTTCCTGCAAATCGCGTTAACAGGCATTTATCCCAATGGTGTGGGAATGGGGGATAAAATTCCGCCGTTTTTCCTGCAAAACCGTCTTGAAAGCCCGAAATAAATCGGTTATAATCTACGCGAAAAATGCTCCCGTCCCCAAGGCACGGCAGGGCGGCGAAAAAGGAAGAGGCGGCAAGGAGGCGCCGCGGGCAGGCTGTTGTTCGATGGGATCGAACGCATGCCTGTCAAGGCACGACGCAGCCGGAATTTCTTTTTCGCCGGCAGGACGAGCCGCGTGGGGCGGGAGAAACGATACCCAACCAAAATAAAGGAGGAAAACACCATGGCAATGAATACCGATGCCGCCCTGCGGCGCAGCGTCATCTACGAGGTTTATGTGCGCAGTCACACGCCGGAGGGCACCTTCCGCGCCATCGAGCCGGATCTAGACCGGATCGCCGCGCTGGGGGTGGATATTGTCTGGTTTATGCCCATTCACCCCATCGGCGAACAGAACAAAAAGGGAAGCCTGGGCTGCCCCTACGCCAACCGCGATTACCGCTCCGTCAACCCCGAATACGGCACATTGGAGGATTTTCTGTATCTGGTGGAGGAGATCCACAAGCGCGGCATGAAGTGCATCATTGATGTGGTATATAACCACACCTCGCCCGATTCCACACTGGCGGCGGAGCACCCCGATTTCTTCTATTACAAGCCGGACGGCTGCCGCGGCAACAAGGTGGGCGACTGGACCGATGTAGTTGACCTTGACTATGAAAACCGCGGTCTGTGGCAGTACCAGATCAACTCGCTGTGCTACTGGGCACAGTATGTTGACGGCTTCCGCTGCGATGTCGCCAGCACCGTACCGGTGGCGTTCTGGCAGGAGGCACGCCGTGCCGTGGAAAAGGTGCGTCCCGACGCCATCTGGCTGGGCGAAAGCGTCCACCTTGCCCACATTCAGGCGTTCCGCTCGATGGGCTTCTACGCCGCGACCGATACCGAGCTGTTCACCGCCTTTGATATCCTGTACCCCTATGACCTGTGGCTGCTGTACGAGGGCGTTACCGAGGGGCGGCTGCCGCTCTCCCGCTGGTTTGAGGCGGTGGATTATCAGGAGGTGAGCTTTGACAGCCGCTACAACAAGCTGCGCTGCCTGGAAAACCACGATACCTCCCGCGCGGCAGACCGCTTCCCCGATGAGAAAAAGCTGCTGGCATGGACGGCGCTGAATTACTTTATGAAAGGCACTACCCTGCTGTACTCAGGCGAGGAGGTCTGCGCCAAGCATACGCCCTCCCTTTTTGAAAAGGAGCCGATCGACTGGAACGGCGGGCGGGATATCAGCGCCTATCTTGCCAGACTTGCCGCCATCAAAAAGAAGCTGCCCACCGACGAGCTGTTCCGCATCACTGCCGATGACGAGCAGGGCATTGTGACCGCCAGCTACACCGGTCCCGCCGCGCGCGCCGTGGGCGTGTTCCCGCTGGAGGGCAAGGGCGGCACGGCAAAAGTCGAGCTGCCCGACGGGCGCTACACCGACGCCCTTTCTGGCAGCGAAGTGACCGTGACCGACGGGAAGCTGACCATCGGCGAGGAAGCGGTCATTATTGCCGAAGCGTAAACAAATATCGCTTTAAGCCATCGAAAAATTCCCTTGCTGCGGCAGGGGAATTTTTTATCAAAAAGCTGTCACAAAATGCGGGGGCGGCGCGTTTATTAAGGTGCAGGGTAAGGGCGGTACCTGATTGCGCCCGATGCCGTACTTGTGGTACTATCAAGAAAAAAGCGACAAAGGGGAACCCATATGCTGCCTGTTTTCATCATGGCGATAGAAAATGACAACGACCGGAAATTTGTGGCGGAGCTGTACACCCGCTGCCAGCCGGTCATGCTGCGGCGCGCGCTTGCCATTCTGCGGGACGAGGGCGACGCCGAGGAAGCCGTGCATGAGGCGATCCTCAAGGTCATACGGCATCTGGAAAAGGTGCGGGCGATCCCGACCGAGGAGCTTGCCTACTACCTGACCGCCGTGACCGAGACCGCCAGCATAGACCTGTACCGCAAAAAGCAGCAGCGGCAGGAGGCGACCGGCTATGACACGGACTGGGCGGAAACACTTGCCGAGGACGGCGCGGCGGAGCAGGCGATGCTGCGGCTGGAACAGCGGGAGCTGCTGGAGCAGTGTCTGGCGCAGCTGCCGCAGCGGGAGATAGACCTGCTGAATTACTACTATATGCTGGAGCTGCCGTATAAGGAGATCGCGCGGCTGACGGGGCTGACGGCGGAAAACGCCCGTACCATAGTAAGCCGCGCCAGAAAAAAGGTGCTGGCGGCTTACCGCGCGAAAGGAGGAATGAACGATGAGTAACTATCCCCTTGACGAAGAAACCATACAGACGCAGTACGAGGAGCTGCTGATCAGGGCGGCGCTGAAGGAGCACGCCAAAAAGGAGAGCGCCCGACTGATGCGGGAGGCTGCCGGAGAGCCTGCCGCGCCGCTACCCCGGGATAATGTCATCGAGGCGGCATTCCGGCGGGTGACATGGGAGGACGCCAAGGATACCGTGCTGCACGGGCTGAAGATCGCCGTAAGCCGGGTCGCGGTGGTATTCCTGGCGGTTGCGGTGGCGGCGACCACCACCTTTGCCCTTTCCCCCGTGGAGAAAAAGCAATCCATTCTGGAAAAGCTGCTGTACACGATCCGTTATTATACAAATAAATGGACCAGTGTGGGCGGCACACGGGTGGAGTACCCCCACTTCTACTTTGAGGACTTTGAGTACATCGAGGTGCCGAATGAGGAAACGCAGGAGGCGCTGGAAATATGGGCGAGCTTCCGCGATGTCGCTAATTTTAACGACAGCGCCAATATCAGCATTTCCCGCCTGTTGCAGATGATGTACTACTACTGCGACGCCTACGGGCTGGAGTACCCTTATGTCGATGCCTCTACCAAATGGGTGCAGCGGGAAGCCGTGGCGGAATTCGCGGCATACTTCTTCGGCATCACACAGGAGGAGCTGGACAGGCAGGTGAAGCAGATCCCGCGGTATTATGACGCCCAGCGGGACGCCTACTGCGACCTGAACTATGATTATTCGTTCCAGTATGCCCAAACCTACGCGGTGGAAAAGGTGGGACTGCTGAGCTGCACCGAGAACGGGGACGGCACCTTTACCATGGAGGTCATCCTAAAAGCTGCCGTCAGCTGGGAGGACTACTGCGGCTATCCCACCCTTGTCACGGTGGATATGAGCGCCGGTCACCCGGTGTTCCGCTCCGCGGTGGTCGCCGACCTGACGCAATACTGGGAATTCCCGCCGGAGCCGGAACCGCCCCTGTTCTGACAAATAAAAGCAAAAAGTTCTTCCCCCAAGCGGTGAGCCATGGGGGAAGAAACTTTTTATCCGTATTTTCAGCCTCCGGCAGAGGCAAACAGTGCCGTACAAATGGCGCGGGCTTCCTGGCGGCTGCTGACATGAATTCGATAATAGGCACCGCCGTACTCGAAGAAGGCGTAACCGCTGGGATCGTAGGTGTGCGGGTAGACCTTTACCTCGTAGTACACCGTCACGGGGAAATCCGTCCACACATCGGTATCGAGATAGCCGCCGGCTATTGGCTCCGTGTGGTGGCGCCCCATGTATTCTTCGATGGTCAGACCGTCCTTGGGGAACTCGATCCCGTAAACGGTGGGGTTCTCTTTTCTCCAGTTGTAAAAGCCGGTGATTTCATTCGGATTTTCCGGTTCTCCCTTAGGGTAGTATAGGGTATACCATATGGTGCTCCAGTCGTAGTAATCCTCCAAATGCAGAAGATCCTCTCTGCCGCATTTTTTCTTCACCTTTTCAATGGAGTGATAACCGCGTCCGCTTTGATCTGCCGTATCCAGATACCAGTACCGGAACGCCTGAAAGCCGACATAGCACCCCGCCACAATAACGACCGCCAGCAGAATGTAGCCGTATTTTTTCAAAAACTTCTTCATACTTTTCCTCCCTTATTAAGCCGCGTGGTATTCCTTCACCATTATAAACGATGCAGAGTGGGAAAGTGTGACAAAATGGGAGGATTTTTTGCAAAAAGAGCCGGCAAGAGATATTTCTCCCCTGCCGGCTCCTTTATCCATGCTTTTACTGCTGGGGCTGTAAGCGGCGCAGCCCCTTTGCCATGGCGTGATCCAGCGGACGGTAAAGCGCCAGCATCACCACGGCATTGCCCAGACCGTGAATCAGGTCAAAGGTAAGACCCGATACGATCCAGCTCGCGACCATTTTCCACCCGCCGATAAAGAAATAGATGGGAGAGCACAGCGTCCCGAACAGAAAGCCGTACATGACCGCAACAAAAAAGAATATCCAGAAATTATCGGTCTTTCTGAGCGCCAGTACCGCAAGATACAGAAGCGTCCAGACATAGAAATACACGACAGAATAGACCGTTATGCCATACAGACAGCACTCCGCGCCGGCAAAGATGTAGATGATGTAAAGGGTATGCCGTGGGAAATGCCGCGTGTACAGAATAATGAGCATGGTGACGATCTCGATATTGGGCAGCCATGCCAGCAGCTCCTTGCTGACGATAAGAATGGCTGAGAACATGGCGGTAAGGACAATATCGAAGGTCGTAAGCTTTTTCTTTTCCATGGCTTAGTAGGTGGAGAGTACCGCCTGATATTTACCGCCATCGGAGATCGGTTCCTGATCGATGCCGGTAGAAAGCATATTGCCCTCGCCGTCATTGAAGCACCACCACTGGTGCAAGCTATCCTGTGCCTCTACTCCATCAACGGTGGTAACAAACAAACCATAGGCACCGTCGCTGCCCTGCACAAGTCCCTCGGCAAGCAGAGCTTCGCCCAGCGTTTCGGCATCGGTATGGACCGTGAAATCCTTTTGGCTGCCGTCCTCATAAATGACGGTGAGGGTGATCTCCTTGGCGCCCTGCACGGTCTGGGGTTTGTTCTGCTGCAGAATGAGGAGCATTGCCGCTGCCACCAGCACCAACACAGCAATAAGTACCGCGACTGTCTTCTTGTTCTTCATTTTGAACCTCCTAAAAAAATGCGCCGCCCCCAAAGGAGTGCGGCTGTTCTAACAGCACGGCAGATGCCGTGCCATTGCTTCCATCGACCAATTCCTCGTGGTGATTCTGCGGGAAGCAGAGAACCGTCTTCTGGCTTCGGATCATGGGAGACACCCCGCCTTCCCGTTTGTTCACAGTGGCATTTGGGGGCGTTCCTACCCGTTACAGCGACGAGATCGCTCAGGACTTTCACCTGATTCCGTTATGATCTCTGCCTCATATTCAGTTTTGCGGTTTGTGTCGGGGCGGGCAAAGCTCCACCCGATCTTATGGATCGCTTTGGTTCAGAGGAGCGGGGCAGCCCGCCCGAGCGCATTTTCGGGCAGGGCTGCCGTTCCTCCTTTCCCTTTGAGAAGGCACTGATAATAATAGATGCCGTCATTCCTGCCGCCACAGGCTGTTAGCCAGCCGTGCCGCGGTGATTTTTTTGGGGTCATCCCCCTGATGACTGCGCATCAGGCTGATTTTTCGTTTAACAAAGATATTGGCGAGCATGGCAGCCAGCGCAACGGCGCCGAAGGTGTAGCCCATGGTATCGCTGCGCTTAAAGCCGGCGATGGCGGCGCAGAAGCCCAGAATAACAATGACTGTGCAGGCGACTGTAGCAATCGCCAGCCCTTCACCCACCTGATAAGGCTGAAAATATGCCGCCGCGTTTTTCTGCTTACAGCATTTTTTCATTGCCCCAAATTCCTGCGGGGAGAGCCTGACCTGAAAGGCACGCTCCTCCCCCGTCACATCAAATACAATGGTGTGGGTAGTTCTTGCTTTATCGGAAAGAACCTTGATAATCCCCTCGTAGGGAATGTTCTCCCCTAAAATAGTGATCCCGCTTTCATCGAAAGTGACGCCTGCCATGATGCTTTCCTCCCTTAAAGAAAAATACCGGCTGCGGAAAGTGTCTCGTGCGGGTGCAGCGTGCAGAACTGCTCATCCCACACACCGCACAGGAGCTTTTCCAGCACGGTGTAATTCCCGCTGCACCGCGTAAGCGGCAGACCGCAAAGCGCGCTGAGCTTTTGAGGGATCGCCAGCGTTTCCTCGCATGGGTAAGCGCCGGTATCGATCATGGTAAGGGATTTGTAGTTCTTCAGCGAAAGGTCCAGGAACTTTTTTGCCTTTTTTTCGCCGTACTGCAGCACCGCCTGCTCGTAGGTATTCAGCAGGGAGACCGAGCCCTTGAGCCAGCCGGCAGTCAGGTAAAAGGCATACGGATCCCGTGGCTGTGATAGCTGCATATCAATGCAGTCGTGGAAACGCGGAAAGATGATCGGCAGGTTCCCCGCCCTGATGCCATCCAGCGCATTGCCGCACAGCATAAAGCCCAGTAGAATCCCGTCATATTCGAAGCCGTCCATTTCCGCGATGATCTCGGCAAGCCGCCGGTGCAGGCGTACCGGATAATCGTGCAGACCACGGTCTACCCATATGGTGGGGATACTGAGCCGATGTTTTTCGGTAATGCAGCGGATCTCATCCTCCAGCATTTCACAGACAACAAGTACCGGATGGCGCATAAGTGATCTCCATGGCAGGGGGGGTTAAGGAGCGGCCCGGAGCCCCGAGCCGCTCCTTATGGAAGAGAAGGGGAGTAAATCAGAAGCGATACTGAATGCCCATCGTAGCGAGGTCGGCCTTGACCTTATCGTACATGCCCTTCCACTCGGCGGTCGGCTCGATGGTGCGTACATCGTACACCTCGTCAAAGCGCTTGCCCAGCTTCGGCTCATCCAGCGTGTACTCGTACTTCTCTAGGATCTTCTTGAGCATCGCATTGCCCTCTACCTCGGTCATGCCCTGGTGGAACACGGCATCGACCGTTTCGGCAAACAGGCGATCCTCCAGACCGGAGCAGTTGGGGTAAACGCCGTTAGTAGAACCCAGAGAGTCGGTATTCAGGGCGGAAAGTTCCTGTGCGATGGCGAGAGCCGCCGCTTCGTAGAGAACTTCCTCAGTGCCGGCGCCGCAGGTCGTCCACGCATCGGCAAAAATGGCGATGGGGCTGCGTACCGCGAAGGCACGACCGATGATAGAATCCATCCACATACCCTCACGGGTGGAAACGGAAACATACTTATTGTGAATGGCGTGCAGGCAATGCATCTGAACGCCGTAGCAGGCAGTCGCCAGCATGATGGCGGCGGCACCTACGATGGCAGCACCCTCGGCACCGCCGGCAAAGCCGCCGATGATGGGATCCATCAGGGAGGTGGTCCAAGAGGGATACTCCAGACCGGTCATGACACGGGAAAGACGGATATTATCGGTCTTCAGCTCGGTCAGAACGGGGATCATGTGGGAATCGGTGCCGCGCATATATTTTTCGTTGCAGATTGCCAGCGTGCCCAGCTCAGTAGCGGAGGATTCGCCGGCAGCGTAGATGTGAGTACCGGGACGACCGTAGCGGGTCAGAGCCTCACGCATCCACAGCATCTCCTGACGGCAGGCACGGATCTCCAGCGGTCCGCCGGTCTTAACATCCATGCCCTCGATGGTGACCAGAGAACCGGGAATGATAATATCCAGCAGCGGCTCCTTGGCATAGGACATCATAATGGGCAGGAACAGCTCCTCGGGCAGGGGGGTGCCGGGGCAGCCGCCGCAGACCGTCATCTTGTGACCGTCGTGGATCCGGCGGGCACGCAGGGTGCGGGCATCCTTGCCCTCGCCCAGCAGCATCTCCTTGGGTGCCTGCTCCAGCGCTTCCAGGATCTCTTCCTTGGAGACCTTGATGATGCGGCTGGTATCCACGCAGTACATACCGCCCATTTCCAGACACAGCTCGATGGCGGCATCGAACAGGTTGGAAGCCATCTCGTCATTTTCCTGAATAGGATTTTCACGGTCAAACTTGATGCCATATTTCTTTACAAGTGCCTTATTGGTCTTGTAAAGCTTCATATTGAACTCGTCTTCCTTCATGTAGACGCCGTCTTCGGCTCTGCGCAAAACCTCAAAGATATTGATTGCCATATTTTATTTCCCTTCCGCGTAAAGACGCTTTACAAGTTCTACTGCTTCTACCGCCGTACCGGAATAGCCGTCGGCACCGATCTGCTCAACATACTCCTTGGTAACGGCACCGCCGCCCATGATGACCTTTGCCTTGAGACCGAGATCATCACGCAGCTTGATGACGTCCTTGGAGAACGGCAGGGAGGTGGTAAGCAGAGAGGACAGGCCGATGAAGTCGGCATTATAGCGCTGGGCGCTCTCGATAAAATCGGCAGCCTTTACATCGTTGCCCAGGTCATGTACGGTAAAGCCCGCGACGCGCAGCATGGTGCACAGGATCTCACGGCCGATATCATGGATATCGCCCTGCAGGTTGCCGGTAACGATAACGATAGGCTCTTCGGCGGTCTGGATATTCTTCTCGATCTCGGGATTCAGCACCTTCATGGCTTCTTCCATCGCGTTGCCGCCAAGGATCAGTTCGGGAAGGAAGCACTCCAGGTTCTCGAACTGTCTGCCCAGCTCGTCAATGCCTTCGGTAAGGGCATCTACGATGGTGAACACATTGATGCCTGCATCCAAAGCTTCCTGGGCAAGCTCGGCGGCATCGCCTTCATCGGTATCGATTACGGAAGCGGTGATCTTTTCTAACAGTTTGTCCATGATAACTCCTTTCGATTGTACGGTGACAATATCGGTTTTATTTTCTGACGATTTTATTAAGAACGGCATAAACCACGGCGGTGATGATCACGGTAGCGTAGATAGCGCCCATAGTGTTCATTACGAGGCTCCAGTTCAGGCACAGGAAGTACGCAACAACACCAATCGCCCACGAAGCGACTGCGATCCAGTTCACGCCGCCTTTATACCAGTACTTACCGCCTACAGTGGCGCACTGGGACCAGTCATACTCGCGCTTCTGCACTACATAGAAGTCGATGATCATGATGGCGAGTAGCGGGGCAAAGATCAGCCCGACATAGCCCAGGAAGTAAACAAAGGTATCGTAAAAGCTGCCGACCCAGACAGGGATAAGGGAAACGATGACCGTGAGTGCGGCTGTCCCGTACAGGCACTTCTTTTCGCCTACCTTGGGCAGACAGTTGGCAACGGACATGCCCGAAGAATAAATATTGACGCAGTTGGTGGTGCAGGTAGCAAGGATAAGTACACCGAAAGCGACCCAGCCCAGTCCCAAATTTGCCATAACGGTAGAGGGATCGGAGGCGTTGGGATCGAATATACCGGTGGAAATGGAATTGGCGATAGCGCCGAACATGCCGATGATGGCGAACCAGAACAGCGCTACATTCGCGCCGATCATGGGGGCGACGACCGCGGATTTCTTATCCTTGGTATAGCGGGTAAATTCCGCGATGGCGGGGATCCAGCCGAAGGAGAACGCGACCATGATATCCATGGCGGCACCGAAGGTAATGGAGAAATCGCCGCTGGGCTGCCATGCCAAAATCTGCGAAAGCGGGTAAGCCTTCAGGATTACATAGGTCTCCCAGACAGTAAGGATCAAGAGTGCGATAACGCCGACGCGCTCCGCGATCTTGATGGACTTGGAGCCCTGTACGACGGTCATGCCGATCTGAAGCACCGAACAGAACAGAACGCCGACCACCATGGTAAAGGTGGAGCCTTCCGCGCCGAAGGCGGGCCAGCCGAACATCATCTCGAACAGATAGCTCATGGAGATGGCGGCGATGTAAGTATTCATGGCGCACCAGCCGATGAACTGGGTGGCGTTGAGTACCGAGGGCAGGATAGAACCCTTGATACCGAAGGAGGCACGGGTAAGACCCATCGAGGTGGTACCGACCTTGTAGCCCATGTAGCCGACCAGTGCCATGATAGCGTAGGCAATGGGGTTTGCGATAAAGATGACTGCAAATCCGCCCAGAACACCTACCGCGGCAATGCAGCCGCCGGTGTACCAGGAGGAAGTATTTGCGTTAGCGCCGATCCAGGTAGCGATCATATCTATGAACCCGTAATGACGGGCTTCCATAGGAACCGATACTTCAATAGGATACTCCTCGGCAATCTGAACGCTGGTTTCGTTGCTTGCCATTAGAAAAAACTCCTCTCAATTATTTGGTTCTGCTAAGGAAACGGATTGTTGCGGGATCTGGATTGCGGGAGGTTCAGCCACCGGAGACTTGTCCCTCCAGAATTTTGAATACATAACTGCTCTGTAACCGGTAACATAATTGTATCAACCGGCTTCCCGATTTGTCATCGGTCGAAAAAACGAATTATCTCTCCAATTTGAGCAAAATAACTGGTCTTGCGTCTATTTTTGCAATAATTTTAGTGTTTTTTCTCTTTCCATGGCGTTTTGCAGTCCGCCAAAAAAGGAACCGTCAGCCAAATTCCAGTTAAAATTCCGTTTATTTTTCCTCATGAATTCTGTTTTTGTATGTAAGTACAGTTTATTAACATTATTTTTGCTTATTTATTGTATGTTTGTACATAATGCATATAAACAGCAGAAATAAAACACCATTTTTATTGCAATATGCTTGCTTTTTCATTTATTATCTGTTAGCATCAAGAAAAGAAAGGATCGGTCGTCCTATCCTTTCGGGAAATATTTGTACATTCGTACAATAGCAGAAAGGCGGTGATCCACATGGCGCTCAGCAAGGAGTCCGCAGTCTTTATTCTGGAGGAAGCTTCTCAGCTTCTGGAGCAGCGGATCTGTATTCTTGCCCCCACGGGCGAGGTGATCGCCTCCCTGCGCCCCGAAGAACGCGGCTGCATGGTACCGGACGCCGTCAAAGCCGCTTCCTCCGGCGAGATCGTACCGCTGGACAGCACCCGATCGCCCTACTGGAGCGGCGCGGCATTCCCGCTTTATACCCTGAATTCCGTTGCCGCCATCTGCGTGCTGCGCACACCGGAAAATAAAAAGGAGCTGGACCGCTCCCTTATCAATCTGCTGAAATATACGCTGGAGACCCTGATAGAAAAAGCCAGCAGCGGCAACGCCGCCGTCTATAAGCGCCGCATCATCGAGGGCTGGATTGTCAACCTGTTTGACCCGGAATATACCGATTGGAGCGAGCTGGAATCCACCGCCGCAGAGATCGGCATTGATGCCAACCATTCCGCCCGAATCGTGGTGATCCGCATTTCCGGCAAGCGGGTGGGCGGCGTCACCGCCATCAATTCCGATGCCTCCTTTATGGAAAACTATATCCTGCAAAATATCATCGGTCGGGTCCATGTCAACTTTTACTGCTATCTTGGGCGGAATCTCTATGCGTTCAGCATCAGTTCCTCCCCCATGCGCACCTTCAGCCAAAACCATGTGCGGGACGAGATGATGGCGTCCTTTGATTTTCTGACGACCAAGCTGGAGCAGATCAATATGTCCTGTACCATTGGCATCGGCACCATTCGGGATTCGCTGCGGGGCTACCGCGAGAGCTTCCAGGAGGCGAACCGCTGCGTCAATCTGGCAATGCGGTTTCACCGGACACACGCGACCACCATCAACGACTGGCATCTGCTCAATCTTATTTATCAGCTGCCGCAGCCGGTCATTCGCTCCTTTTTGAACCAGTACTTCCCCCACTGTGAGGAGCTGAAGGACGAACTGGTGGAGACCATCAATGTCTACTTTGGCAACAGCTGCGCCGTTCAAAAGACCGCCGATGACCTGAATATCCATAAAAACACCCTGTTGTACCGCTTCCGCCGCATCAAGGAAATCGTGGGGCTGGACCCGCAGAATTTCCGCGACGGCGTTATACTGGAACTGTGGCTGCACATCAGGGAACTGTATCCGGATTTGGTCAATCAGGTCTCCGATAAACTGCCCAACCGCTTTTAAGCCGGCACATCCGGAGAAAGAGAGGGAGAAACCATGCCAACCGTAACAGTCCGCAAAGGCGACCGCCAATATGCTGTCTCCGTGGAACCTGGCGAGACTCTGCTTGCCGCTATTCAAAAAGCCGGCATTTCGGTCAGCTTTCCCTGCGGCGGCAAGGGAAGCTGCGGCAAGTGCAAGGTGAAAGCCGCAGGTGCTCTCAGCAAACCCCTTCCCAATGAGGTCAAGTGGATCTTCCCCGCAGAACAGGCGGCGGGAATCCGTATGGCGTGCTATGCCGCCGCGGCAGGGGACTGCACGGTGGAACTGCTCCCGAACACCACCGACGCGGTGGTGGAAAACACCTATACCGCATGGGAGGGAAACTTGGCACCGCTGTACCGCGAAGGCTATGGCGTTGCCTTTGATATCGGCACCACAACGGTAGCGGCGCAGCTTTTTTCCCCCGCCGAAAAGCGCCCGCTGGCGGCAAAAGGCGAGCTGAACCGCCAGCAGGCATACGGTGCCGATGTTATTTCCCGTATTGTTGCCTGCAACAGCGATACCATCGCACCCCAGTCGGCGCTGATCCGCCGACAGTTGAGCGATATGATAAAAGACCTGTGCGCCGAGGCGGACATCGGCACCGAGGCGGTACGCTATCTGGTGATGTGCGGCAATACCACCATGATGTACATTTTGTGCGGCATTGAGCCTGCGCCGCTCTCGGTCGCTCCCTTTACCATGGAGCAGCCTTTTGGCGGACTTTTTGATATTGCCCTGCCCGGTTTTGAGCATCTCCCCTGCTGGATCCCCGAGTGCGCCTCCGCCTATGTGGGTGCAGACATTACCTGCAGTGTCCTTGCCAGCGGCATGGCACAGATGCAGGGCAATATTCTGCTGGTCGATGCCGGCACCAACGGCGAGATGGTGCTTTCCTCCGGCAGCAAATTACTTTGCTGTTCCACCGCGGCAGGTCCCGCCTTTGAGGGCGCAGGCATTTCCTGCGGCGGCAACGCCTGCGGCGGTGCCATCAATGCGGTCGAGTATCAGGACGGTAAATTTACCTATACCACCATCGGCGGGCTGCCTGCCGATAAACTGTGCGGCAGCGGGCTGATCGACGCTGTAGCGGCGCTGCTGAATGCCGGAAAGATTACGGCAAAAGGCAAGCTGAAGCTGGCGGAAAGCGGAGATTTCTTCTTTGAGCAAAGCCCCGTGTACCTTTCCCAAAAGGATATTCGGCAGGTCCAGCTGGCAAAGGCAGCGATCCGTGCCGGCATGGATACCCTGATCCACACCGCGGGGCTAACCTACGCGGATATTGATGCCATTATTCTGTGCGGCGGTTTCGGCAGCTATCTGCGTCCCGCCAGCGCGGAATCCATCGGGCTGATCCCGCCCGGTTTTGCCCAAAAAGCCATTGCCATCGGCAACGCGGCAGGCAACGGTGCGGCACAGATCCTGCAATCGGCACACCGTCAGCAGGAGGCGGAACGGCTGGTGCAGCGCATGGAAACGGTGGAGCTTGCCTCCAGCCCCTATTTCCATGACAAATACATTGCCCAGATGATGTTCCCTGTCCCCGCCGAATAACGCGCTGTTATATTAAGGGTCAGAGCGGAGCGATCCGTTCTGACCCTAATTTCGTACTTTCGTCTAATTTACTTTTTTTGCACAATGTTCTACAATATAGGCGAATACATAACTGAACTGTTACGGGAATGAGATATGGGTTCCGCGCTGTTGGAGAGCCGGCTGCCTATATCTTGTTCCCTGTGTTTTTACTCAAAAATAGTGGAGGAAAAAGAATGGGCAAAGAATTGATTTTCCAAACGCTGCGGCACGAAAAAACCGACGAGATCCCGTGGGTCCCCTTCGCCGGCGTCCATGCCGGTCTCTTAAAAGGCTATAGCGCCCGCGAGGTCCTGACCGATGCCGACAAGCTGACCGAGGCGCTGATCGAAGTCAACAAGATCTACACTCCCGATGGACAGCCTGTGGTTTTCGATCTGCAGATCGAGGCGGAGATCCTGGGCTGTGAGCTGAAATGGGCAGATGACAACCCTCCCTCCGTCAGCTCCCACCCGTGGAGCGGCGCCGCCAAGGGGATCCCCTGTGACTGCCGTATCCCCGATGAGACCAGCGGACGTATTCCGGTCGTACTGGAAGCCATGAAGCGGGTTAAGAAAGCCTTTGGCGATACCACGGCACTGTACGGTCTTATCTGCGGTCCGTTCACGCTGGCTTCTCACCTGCGCGGCACCGATATCTTTATGGACATGATGAGCGACGCACAGTATGTCCGCGATCTTATCGCGTTCTGCTCCAAGGTCGCCATCAAGATGGCAGGCATGTATCTAGATGCCGGCATGGATGTCATCGCGGTCGTTGACCCCATGGTCTCCCAGATCTCCCCCAAGATGATCGACAAGCTGCTCAGCGATGGCTTTTGCTCGGTCTTCGATTATATCCGGGCACGCGGGGCATACTCGTCCTTCTTTGTGTGCGGCAACGCCACCAAGCAGATCGAGGTCATGTGTAAGATGGGACCCGATTCCATCTCCATTGATGAGAATGTCAATATGGCGGAAGCCAAAAAGATCACCGACCGGTACAATATTGCCATCGGCGGCAATATCCCGCTGACCACCACCATGCTGTTCGGCAATCAGCAGGATAACATGAAATCGGTCGTTGACCTGATCGACTCGCTGCGCGCGGTCTCCGACGGCAACTTCATCATCGCCCCCGGCTGTGATATGCCCTACGCGACACCGATCGAAAATACCGTTTCCTGCGTACAGGCGATCAAGCACACCGAAACCGCTCGCGAAATGATAAAGAACTACGAGACAGTCGTGGATACCTCCCATGTGGAGATCCCCGATTATGCCAACAGTGAAAAGGTCATCATCGAGCTATTCCTGCTGGACCCCGACCAGTGCGCCGCCTGCTTCTATATGCGCGCCGCGGTAGAGGACGTGTACGAGCAGATCAAGGATATCGCCGAGTACCGTATCTACAAGTACTGCGTCAAGGAGGATATCCCCCGTTATGTCAAGATGGGGCTGAAGAATCTGCCCACTATGACCATTGACGGCGAACCCAAATTTATCTCCCTCATTCCCTCCGCCGAGGAGCTGGTGACGGTGGTAAAAGAATACGCCGCGAAAAAGAAATAATCCCCTGCGTTACGGGATATGGGCGCCAGCCGATATCCCGCAGCGTCCGCCCATCATATAGATTAAGTCTAATCCATCACCCATTCTTTCTTCCGATCATTCACTTAATTATATATTCCATTCGGCAAAGGAGGTGCCTGCACGGTTTGATCCATCTTATTATGCTTACCGGATTCCTCGGTGCCGGAAAAACGACCCTGCTCCGATCTATGATCGAGGAATTCAAAGAAGAAAAAATTGCTGTCATCATCAATGAATTCGGTTCGGTCAGCATTGACGCGGAGATCGTGCGGCAGGACAGTATCGAGATGGCGGAGCTCTCCAACGGCTCCATCTTCTGCGCCTGCATCAAGGAAAGCTTTGTCGAAACTTTGATCCGCCTTTCCCACCGCGACATTCGGTATCTCTTCATCGAAGCCTCCGGCTTGGCAGATCCCGCCAGTATGCCCGCTATTCTGGAGGGGATCCGTCCCCATCTGGGGCAGGAGTACCGCTATACCCATTCACTCTGCGTGGTAGATGGCGTCACCTTTTGTGAAATGTCCGAACTGCTGGTAGCGCTTAACCGGCAGGTCTCCTCCTCCGATTATGTCATCGTCAATAAATCCGATCTGTTTACGGAGGAGCAGTACCACCGGTGCCTGACCCTGATCCGCAGCGAAAACCCCACCGCCCACATCATCTGCGCCTCCTACTGCCGCTTTGATATACGGGGCACGGTGGAAAGCCCTTCCGGTCTGACCGGCGCATGGCAGCCAAGCACCAATACCTATGAATCCCGCCCCGTCACCCTTGTCCTGCGGGAACGCAAGCCCATCTCCCGTCATGATCTTACCGCATTTCTCGGTCTTATCGCCGGTTCTGCCTACCGTATCAAGGGCTTTCTGAACACACCGGACGGAGCGGTGGAGGTCTCCTGCGTCGGGGAACAGATCAGCGTTACCCCGTGGAAGCGTTCCCTGCCCGCCCCCCAGCTTGTTGTTATTTCCGGCATTGGGATTCGCATCGTAAGTGCCGTGACCGCCGCCATGCGGGAAACGCTGCATGGCGAACTGAGCCTGTGACCGTCAAGATAAGGAGAACCGTATGATCGATGCCCAATGCGCCTGTATGGGGAAAAACTTTGAAAAATTCCTTCAGCCGCACATTCTTATGATCGTCGCTGCCCGCCCGATGTATGGGCTGGAGATCGTAGGCGAGCTGGAAAAATACACGCTGTTCCTGCAAAAGCGTCCCGACCCCACCGGCGTCTACCGCTATCTTAAAAAGCTGGAAAGCGTCGGCCTGCTCTCTACCACATGGCAGGCGGAAACCGTAGGCGAAACGCCCAAAAAGTTCTATGCCCTTACCCCCGCGGGGAAAAGCTGTCTGAGAAATTGGACGGTCGCGCTGGGGCAGTACGGCGTTGACATTCTGGAGCTGACCGCCCATCTGGAGGACTGCGTCAGCGGTCTGTAAATCACATGCTCCGTTCCGTACCTCATCTTTCTATATTTTTCTATTAGACTAAGTCTTATTTACTCAAGCCAACAAGGAGGAACCCCCCATGAGTCCTAATATTCAGCCCATTCTGGAAAAAGCATACCGCCGGGAGCGCCTGACCAAGGCGGAACTGCGCACCCTGGTGTACTGTCCCGAATATTCCTATGAGTCGGCGCAGATCCGCGCCATGTCCGACCGCATCATTCGGGAGAAAACCGGCAATGCCGGCGTCATCATTGCGCAGATTGGTGTGGATATCCACCCCTGCGATGCCAACTGCAAATTCTGCTCCTTCGGGCGGGATCACACCTGCGTGCCGTCTTTCCAGGTCAGCCGCGAAACGGTCCGGGAGACCATCGAGAGCTTTACCCGCTACGATGACCTGTTCGGTCTGTACCTGATGACCATGGCGGATACCGATAAGGAGTATCTGCTGGATATGGTGCGCTATGCCCGCAGCATCGCGCCGCTCACCACGCAGATCTGGATCAACACAGGTGATAACGACCTGCAGTTCTACAAGGATATCAAGGCGGCTGGCGCCAGCGGCGCTTATCATGTTCATCGCATCGGCGAGGGTGTCAATACCAGTCTGGACCCTACCACCCGCGTGCAGTCCATGCGGTTTATCCGGCAGGCCGGCTTGGATCTTTTCAGCTGCTGCGAGCCGATCGGACCTGAGACCACCCTTGATGAGATCACTGAAGAGATCTACCGCTGCGTGGAGCTGGGCGTCACCCAGTTCGGTGCCATGAAGCGCACCGCCGTGCCCGGCACCCCGTTTGAAGCAATGGGACAGATCAGCGACCTGAAGATGGCGCACATGATGGGCTGCGTCGGTCTTGCCTACGCCTCGGTAGAAACCGCCAAGATCTTCGGCGTTCACGAGCCATGCGAAGCCGGTTACCTTTCCGGCGCCAACTTTATCACTGCCGAAACCGGCGCCAACCCCCGCGATACCGCTTTGGATACCTCCAAGGCACGGGGCTGGGATATGGCACGCTGCCGCAAGCTGATGTTTGAGTGCGGCTTTACCAGCCTGCTCAAGGGCGACGGTTCCTCCGTCCGGCTGAATTACGACTATCTCAAGAAAACCGATTCCGATTTCTGATCATCGGTCGATCACTATCATACATAGGAGGTATTCCCAAATGGATATGCTGCAATGGAAAATGAATGTCATCAACAATCCCGTCAAGCGCGGAATTCCTGTGCTTTCTTTCCCCGTGACCAAGCTCATGGGCATCAGCGTGCGGGAGCTGATCAGCGACAGTGACACGCTGGCAAAGGGCATGAAGCTGCTTGCCGACCGTCTGCCCACACTGGCGGCCCTCAGCATGATGGATCTCACCGTGGAGACCGAGTGCTTCGGCGGCGCGGTGGATATCTACGAAGACGCCATTCCCTCTGTTACCAATGTGGTGGTGCATAACCGCGCCGATGCCGAAGCCCTGCAGGTACCCGCCGTCGGCAGCGGACGCACACAGATCTATATTGACGCGATCCGCAAGGCAAAAAAGCTTATCACCGACCGTCCCGTATTCGCCGGTATCATTGGTCCCTACACCCTTGCCGGACGGCTGATGGGTATGTCCGAGCTGATGACTGCCAGCGTTACCGATCCCGATACCGTCAGGATCGTTATGGAAAAGGCGACCGAATTCATCATTAGCTACGCCAGGGCATACAAGGAAGCCGGTGCCGATGGCTTTGTTCTGGCGGAACCGACGACCGGACTGATCTCCCCGCGTCTGGCACGGAAGCTTTCTCACCCCTACACCAAGGCGGTCATTGATGCCGTGCAGTGTCGGGAATATGTCTGTGTCTACCATAACTGCGGCGAAAGCGTCACCAAGATGGCAGAGGATCTGGGCGCGTTCCATGCCGAAGGCTACCACTTCGGCAACTGCATCAAGATGGAGGATATCGTCCCCCTGATGCCGTCCGACAGTCTCATTATGGGCAATGTCGCCCCCGCGGAGCAGTTCGTCGTCGGCACACCGGAAGGTGTTGCCGCCAATACCAAGGAGATCCTTGCCGCCTGCGACCGGTGGCCGAATTTTGTCATTTCCTCCGGCTGCGATATGCCGCCCACATGCAAATGGGAAAATATCGATGCTTTCTTTGCCGCCATTGATGAGTTCTATCGGGACAAGATGAAAAACGCCTGACTTTTACAAAAAATTCCCCTCCCCGTTTTACCGGAGAGGGGAATTCTATTTTTCTGCTTTTCCTCACGAAAAACTGACCGTGAGGTTGGAAAGGATCGTCTCCTGCTGGGCGTGGTCATAGTCCTCCTCACTGATGCCCTGCCCGCTGTAATAGATGAAGAAGTCCAGCAGATACTCATCGACGCAGAAATAGTAGACATTCGCGTAAGCCAATTCCCCTGCTGGCATGTGGGAGCCTTTGGCGTCGATCGGGATATTTTCCTTGCGGTAGGTTCTGTCGCCGATCGTAACATACTCGACAGACAGGCACCCAAGGGGATAGCCCGCGTCGATCTCCACATTCTGCAGGGTTTGCCCCTCCTCCAGCACCGCTACCACGCCGTGGCTGCCCGCCATCTTCCATTGGTCCTTATCGTCAATGGAAAGCTCGTAGCGGAGATTCTCGTAGATGCCGCCGTTCCCGTTTATACTGTCCTTGTCCCATTCCTCCGGCAGTATTGTCGAAAGGGTCAGGCGGGCGCCGTCCTCCCGGTTCCACACAAAATCCACCTGCTGCCAGCCCTCGGGGATCTCCGGTTTTTTCTCCGCGCCGCAACCCACCGCCAGCAAAAGACACAGCGCCGCCGCTGCCGCAAACAGTTTCTTCATCGTTTTCCCTCCGTTTTCCTTTTTTATTATTATAAACGACCAAAAGGGCATTCCGCAACACCTTCTGTTCCCTTTTGTGATTTGCATTTTACAATTAAACGGTAGAACTCCCTGTTTTCGGGTGCTATAATAAGTTGTAAAAGGGCGACAAAGGCTCTCTCGGAAAGGACGGCTGCACATGGGCGATAATTATTTTTTACTGACCAATCTGCTCTCGGAGGACGAGCAGAAGATCATCACCAGCATCGCCGCGCACCTGGAGCGCGGGGAAAAGCGGGTCGGCATTCAGCAGATCGCCACCGAGAACTTTGTTTCCACCGCCACCATTGTCAAAATGTGTAAGCGGTTGGGCTTTGAGGGATACAGCGAGCTGTACTACTACCTCAGCCGCCAGCTGAACGGGCGGGGCGAGCGCCGCAACGCCGAAAACCTCAAGAACCTCATTGACAACTATTCCGAGGAGCTGATCGACGATTTCTGCGGGCTTCTTTCCGCCTCCCATCGGGAAAAGATGTTCACCACCGGTGCCGGCTTTTCCAATATCGTCGGCTCCTACATCGCGCAGCGGCTTTCCATCTGCGGCTTTATGGTGTTCAATAATGTCCATTTCTACGATTATATGCTCTTTCAGGACGCCCACCAGCTTACCGGCAGCAGCGAGCCTTCGGTCATGTTCGCCGTCAGCCAAAGCGGTGAGACCGAACCGGTGCTGAACGACGTGCGCCACGCCCGCCAGCACGGGCACAAGATCATGGCTTTTACCAAGCGCGGTGACTCCGCCCTTGCCAGCCTTGCCGATATCGTCTTTGTCATCGATGGCTCCAAGCAGACGCTGGTGGGCAGCCTGCCAAATCCGTTCTTCGGGCATGTCATTTTAGCGTTCGAGGATCTCATCGCCATCTATTTCGAGCGCTTTGACCGCGACAGGGCCCCGTAATATAATACTTTTTTTACCCAAACAGAAAAAAATTTCGTCGGGCAGCATGTTATACTGGGAACAGTGGGGCAGGCTGTCCGTTCTGCTTCACCGAAGGAGCTGCCCGCACCCCGCGGGCAAATAAGGCTATGAAGAAATTTATGGAGGAAAAACAAATGAAAAAGCTGTTCGCACTTTTGCTGGTACTCGTTATGGTTCTCAGCATGATGGTCGGCTGCGGCGACAAGGATAACAACGCCGGCGGCACGACTGACGCGAAGAAGATCGAGACCCTCAAGGTCGCTTTCGTTCCTTCCCGTGAGCCTTCCGAGATCATCACCGTCACCGAGCCCCTGAAGGAAATGCTCAAGGCTGAGCTGGCGAAGGAAGGCTACGAGGTCGGCGAGGTCGAGATCACTGTCGGCACCACTTATGAGGCTGTCGGCGAGGGTCTGGAAGCCGGCACCATCGATGTGGGTCTGATCCCCGGCGGCACCTATGTTCTGTACGATGACGGCGCTGAGGTCATTCTCACCGCTACCCGCAACGGTCTCAGCAAGGATTTTGATGATGCGAAGGACTGGAACGATGGTCAGCCCACCGAGGCTTCCGAGAAGCAGGCGGTCTCCTACCGCGCTCTCATGATCGCCGGTCCCTCCGATAAGGGTCAGGAGCTGCTCGCCAAGGTCAATAATGGCGAAGCGCTGACCTGGGAAGACCTGAACAGCGCCAACTGGAGCGTTATGGGCACTTCTTCCCCCGCCGGTTACATCTATCCCGCCCTGTGGCTGCAGGATCATTACGGCAAGGGCATCTCCGATCTCGCCAGCGCCGTACAGTCCGATTCCTATGCCAGCGCCTTTGCCCGTCTGGCTTCCGGTCAGGTCGATGTTCTGGTGACCTATGCCGATGCCCGCCGCGACTATGCCGAGCGCTGGAACAGCGAGTTCGGCCGTGAGGCTTCCATCTGGGAGGAGACCGGTGTGGTAGGCGTTACCGCCCCCATCTACAATGACACCATCTCCGTCAGCAAGAACTCCGAGATCATGACCGACGAGCTGATCGCCGCCCTGCAGAACGCCTTTATCAACATCGGCAATACCGATGCCGGCAAGCAGGTCATCGCCATCTACAGCCACAACGGTTATCAGAAGGCGCAGGCTTCCGATTATGACAGCGAGCGCGCCGCCCAGAAGCTCATTCAGGAGCTGAGCGCCGCCAACTAAACCTTTCGGTTTTCCATTCCCTATCCCATATGCGGGGAGGACAAGCACAGCACCCTGCTTTTCGCTGTGCGGTCCTCCCCGCCTTTTTCTCTGACCGGAGCCCGTGTTGCCCGACGCGGGTTCCGGTCAGGGAAAAACCGTATTCTATCATATCAGCAAAAGAGGAGTCCGTATGATTCAATTTGACCATGTATCCAAGGTGTACCCCAACGGCACGGTGGGGCTGGACGATGTGAACCTGACTATTCAGGATGGCGAATTCGTCGCCATTATCGGTCGCTCCGGCGCCGGTAAATCCACCCTGCTGCGTTCCGTCAACCGTATGCACCGCATCACCTCCGGCACCCTCACCGTCAACGGCATCGATGTCAGCACCCTTTCCGGCAAAAGCCTGCGCCGCTTCCGCCGCGGCATCGGCATGGTGTTCCAGTCCTTCAATCTGGTCACCCGCACCACCGTCATCAAGAATGTGCTTTCCGCCTGCGTGCCGGATATGCCCTTCTGGCGGGTGCTGCTGGGCGTTTTCCGTCGGGAGGACAAAATGAAGGCGCTGGAATCGCTTGATAAGGTCGGCATTCTGGATAAGGCATACATCCGCGCCGATCAGCTCTCCGGCGGTCAGCAGCAGCGTGTGGCGCTGGCGCGCACCCTAACGCAGGATCCCCGCATCATTCTGGCAGATGAGCCTGTCGCCGCGCTGGACCCTGTCACCGCCCGTCAGGTCATGCAGGATTTCGTCCGCATCAATAAGGAAATGGGCATCTCCATTCTGCTCAATATCCACCATGTGGAGCTGGCGATCGAATACGCCGACCGCATCATCGGGATCCGTGCCGGACGCATTGTTTACGACGGTCCCTCCAAGCAGGTGGATCAGACCGTTCTCGATGCCATCTACGGCGAAGAACCGGAAACGGAGGCGACCGCATGAGCCTTTATGACCGCATCTTCAAGCCCCGCCGCTACACCCTGCCCAGCGGCGCCGTGGTAGAGGAAAAGCGCAGCCGTGCGTGGCTCGTGCTTCTCATCATTCTGCTGCTGGGGGCGGTCTCCGTCCGCATCACTGGCTTTAATTTCACGGTTCTGGTCAAAAAGGGCAGCAAGTTCTTCGATATCCTGGTCGCCATGTTCCCGCCCAATACCGCCTATCTCTCCAAAATCTGGTCGCCGCTGTGGGATACCATCAAGATGTCCTTCCTCGGCTCCTTTATCGGCGCGGTGCTTGCCGTTCCCTTTGCCATCGCCGCCGCCAGCAATATCGTCACCAACCGTTTTGTGGTCTCGGTCGTGCGGCTGTTCCTCAGTCTGGTGCGCACCCTGCCCACGCTGGTCTGTGCGCTTATCGCCACCTACATCTTCGGCTTGGGCACCATGGCAGGCACCTGTGCCATTGCCGTGTTCACCTTTGCCTATGTGGGCAAGCAGCTCTTCGAGGTCATCGAGACCGTGGATATGGGACCCTTTGAGGCGATGGAGGCGCTGGGCGCCACCCGTATGCGCGCCTTTACCACCGCGGTATTCCCGCAGGTGCTGCCCACCTACCTTTCCGTCTCGCTCTTCTGTCTGGAGGGCAATGTCCGCTATGCCTCCATTCTGGGCTATGTGGGCGCCGGCGGTCTGGGACTTATCATGAATGAAAAAATCGGCTGGCGCGAATATGACAGCCTTGGCATGATCCTCATTGTCCTCTTTATCACCGTGCTCATCATCGAGGGGATCAGCCATGCCCTGCGCAAGCGCCTGACTTAAAGGAGGGATCGCTGTGAATAAAATTCAAAAGGCATATGCCTCCGCCCCTAAAACATGGATCTGGCAGCTGCTTGCCGCCTTTATCGTCGCGTGCCTCTTAGCGTGGTCCGCCTCGGCGGTACGCATCAGCAATGCCACCGGCAACGGGCTGGAGGTCGCCAAAAACATTCTCTCCGGCATCTTCCACCCCTCCTCCAAGCTGCTGTTCACTCTTGGCACCAACGGCGTGCCCTACCTGCTGCTGGAGACCTTCTGCATCGCGTTCCTCGGCACCATTGTCGGCGCGGTCATCTCGCTGCCGCTCTCCTTCCTTTCCGCCAGCAATCTGGTGCCCCGTCCCGTCGCCTTGATCGGGCGCACCCTCATTGCCGCTATCCGCACCGTTCCCGCCTTTGTTTACGGGCTTATGTTTATCCGTGTCACCGGTCCGGGACCCTTTGCGGGACTGCTTACCATGTCGCTGTGCTCCATCGGCATGGTCTCCAAAATGTTCATCGAAAGCATCGAGGATCTGGATAAGCGTATTCTGGAATCCTTAGACGCCGCCGGCTGCACCACCTTCCAGAAGATCCGCTACGGTATCCTGCCGCAGCTCACCGCCGATTTTACCTCCACCATCATCTACCGCTTTGATATGAACCTGCGCGATGCCACCGTGCTGGGTCTTGTCGGTGCCGGCGGTATCGGCGCGCCGCTCATCTTTGCCATGAGCAGCTACCGCTGGAACGAGGTCGGCGCTATCCTGCTGGGACTTATCATTCTGGTACTCATCATCGAAGCCATCTCCGCCAAGATCCGCGTCCGGCTGGCACGGGGGTAATTATGGAAAGTAAAAAACTGACGGTCTTTTTCACTTCCGATCTTCACGCCTATATCTATCCCACCGATTACCGCAGCCGCGAGGAGCGGGATCTCGGTCTGTTCAAGTGCGCCAGCCGCTTCACCCGCGATGGCAACACCCTCATCATTGATGGCGGCGACCTGCTGCAGGGCTCCCCTTTGGGCGCCTTCTGCCATGATACCCTGAAAAACGCCGCCCCCTTTGCCGAGATGATGAACTGCTGCGGCTACGACTATGTCACACTGGGCAACCACGATTTTAATTACGGTATGTCCTACCTGGATAGCTACCTGCAGGCGCTGCGCGCCCGCTGCGTCTGTCAGAATATCCGCTGGGAGGGCGAGGGCATTCGCTACCCAGCCCGTATCCACACGCTGGAAAACGGACTGCGTATCGGCATCGTCGGCATCGTCACCGACTATGTGAACATCTGGGAGCGTCCGGAGCATCTCTCCGGCATCACCATCTCCGATCCGATCCCTGCCGCTGCCGCGGCGCTGGAGGAGCTGCGCCCGCAGGTCGATCTCACCCTCTGTGTCTACCACGGCGGGTTCGAGCGTGACCTTGCCACCGGTCGTGTGCTCTCCTCCACCCACGAAAATGTCGCCTACCGCATCTGTCAAGAGCTTGATTTCGATATGCTGCTTACCGGTCACCAGCATATGTCGGTGCCGGGGCAGATGGTAAACGGCACCTTTGTGGTGCAGCCCGCCGACCGCGGGCAGGAGTTCCTGCAAATCGAAGCCGTCGTCCGCAGTGCCGAAAAGCACTTCTCCAGCCGTACCATTCCCGCCGGCGGCGACTGCCGCCCCCGGTGGCTGCGGCAGTTCTCCGAGATGGAGCACGGCGCGCAGAACTGGCTGGATCAGGTGGTCGGTCATCTGCCGCACGCACTGCTGCCGGATACCCCCCTGCATATGGCGGCGGAGGGCAGCGGGCTTGCCGATCTGTTCAATGCCGTGCAGCTGGAGGTCAGCGGAGCAGATCTTTCCGCCGCCAGCCTTGCCAATGATGTCGCCGGTCTGCCGCAGGTCGTGCGCCGTCGGGATCTGCTCATCGCCTACCCCTACACCAATACCCTCACCGTGCTGCGCATCACCGGCGCTGTCCTGCGCGAGGCGATGGAGCGCAGCGCCGCCTACTTCACCCGCGGCACAGATGGCTCCCTGCGGGTCTCGGATTGCTTTTTGGAGCCGAAGGTGGAGCACTACAACTACGATTACTACGCCGGTGTCTCCTACACCTATGATATCTCCCGTCCGGTCGGGCAGCGGGTCGTCTCCCTCTCGGTAAAGGGGCGTCCCGTCGCCGATACCGATGAATTCACCATCTGCCTGAATAGCTACCGCGCCAGCGGCACCGGCGGGTACGATTGCTATGTCGGCTGCCCCGTGGTGCGGGAGATCGCCACCGAAATGTCCGATCTGCTGCTGGAATACTTCCGGCAGCACGGCGGTGATATTCCACTTGCCTCCAGTAACTTTTGTGTCAGATAAAAAAGCAGCAGGAGTCGCCGTTTTTTGCGGCGGCTCCCGCTGTTTTATTCTGTTGTCTCCCTCTTGCCCTCCGTCCCGCAATACGCTAAAATATGCTTATAATATCCCCTTACAGGAGGCTCCTCCCTTATGCTGACCGACCGCGAAGAAAAGCTCATCGTTCGCTATTGCCGCCGTTCGCGCATCGCCATTACGGCGGTTATTATGGCGCTGGTGCTCGGCGTCCCCTTTATCCTGCTGGAAATGCTTGATGACATTGTATTTTACCACGAGGGCTTTACCCCGTTTGGGCTTTATGTTTACCTTGCCTTTGTTGTCGTTTATCTGTTCCTTTTCTGCTTCTGTACCCTCAGCACCCGCTTCGGCATGCGCAAGGCGGAATGGGCGGAGCTGGCGTGTCGACGGACTGTCTCCCAGCGTCAAAGCGATTACTCCGGCGCTGCCGCCGGTTCCCTTGCCATGGGCGCCGCCGGCCGCATGATGCAAAAAAGCAGCCGCAAGGGGGTGCGGACAGCAGGCGCCGCTGCCGAGGTCGCCGGAGCCATTGGTGCCGTTGCCACTGCCGGCGCCATGTTGGCGGAGCTTGCCGCCAATGCCGAAGCGGTGGCGGAAGCCTACCATGTCCCTATCCCCGATACCAAAAAGCTGCGCCTTGCTCTTATTCTTATCCCGCTGGTGGTGCTCATCGGGGTGTATATTCCCCAGTATGTCGAAGCGAATGAGGTAAAGCAGCAGAACGCTGCCCTTGTCGCCGTGCGGATCGGGAATATCTCGGCAGCGCTCGATCCCGTCTGTGAAGCCATCTATGCCGATGATCCCACCGAGCGCTACCAAAGCTATGGCTATCGCGTCTCCGGTTACCTGCGTGGAATGCTTACCGATGATGAGCGCTGCTATGCCTATGTCTCCCTCACCAAAACTGGCGAGATCGAAAGCGTCTCCTACGATGAGGAAATTGATCTCTCCCTGAGCCCCGAGGAAAACCTCAGCCGCGTGGAAAAGGACTTTGAAACACTCAGCCGCGCCCTGCGCAAGACTACCGCCCCCGCCGAAAGCTCCGAACTGCTTACCGCCTGCCAACTTTCACAGGAATTCCGCGAAGCGTTCCTTTCCGGCACCTATTACGATGAGATCTACCTCTCCGAGACCGTCGGCGCCCTGCGCATCATCTGCTCGTTCCAGACCGACCCCGAGGAGGAATTCGACGAATATACCCGTCCCTACATCTACCTCTATGTCCTCTGCGATTGATCCCCTTTCGGGACTGCCCCACGGGTCGGCATTTTGCCCTCCCGCGGGGCTTTTCTTTATGGGCTTCCCCCCGCCGGTCCCTGCCCGCCGCAGGTCGATGGGGGCGGCAGGCGCTCCTCGCCTGTCGGCTCGGAGCCATGCCCCGCCCGCCTTACGGCGGGCGGGGCAGCGCGGCTGCGCCGCGCTGCCTGCCGCCCCCTCTCCCGTCTCAGTTCCCACGCCAAAAAATCCCCCTCACCCAAACGGGCAAGGGGGAATTCCTCTTTTTTCAGTGCCGGCTTACAGCAGCGTAAAGAACAGATAGCTGCCGGCGCTCAGCGCGATCAGGATCGCTAAGATCAGCGCCACGATGCGTTTTACTTTGTCCATCTTGTTGTCTCCTCCTTACGCCGTCACCAGCACTATTTCGCCATCCTTCTCCTCCGCGTGGATCAGCGCAGGCGGCTGCTCAGGGCAGCCGGCGAGCAGCGCACAGATGGGATCCTCCACCCGACGCCGCAGCACATTGCGCAAATCTCTGGCGCCGCTCTTGTGCCCGTAGGCTTCGCCAGCCGCCAGCCACAGCACGCCGTCGTCCCAGACAAACTTTATATCCCGCTCGGCAAGTCCCTGCCGCAGCTCCTCCAGCATCAGGGCGGCAATCTTCTGCATATCCTCCTCAGTCAGCGGGCGGAACACCACCACTTCGTCCACACGGGCGATAAACTCAGGGCGCAGGAACTCCCGTAGCGAGGTCTCCGCCTTGTCACGGGCGTCGTCATAGCGGGTCTTATCAAAGCCCAGGGCGCTGCCCTGCCGCTCGCTGCCCGCGTTGCTGGTCATAATGATGATGGTATTCTCAAAGGAGATCTGCCGCCCCTGCGCATCGGTGATGCGTCCCTCGTCCAAAATCTGCAGCAGAATATTCATCACATCGGGGTGCGCCTTCTCTATCTCATCAAACAGCACGATGGAATAGGGTCTGCGGCGCACCTTTTCGGTCAACTGTCCTGCCTCATCATAGCCTACATAGCCGGGAGGCGAACCGATGATGCGCGAGACGGAATGTTTCTCCATAAATTCCGACATATCCAGCCGGATCAGCGGCTCCACATTGTTGAACATCTCCTCGGAGAGCACCTTCACCAGCTCGGTCTTACCCACGCCGGTAGGTCCCACAAAGATAAACGAAGCCGGACGCTTTTTGGCGGAAAGCCGGATCCGGCTGCGGCGCACGGCTGCGGCTACGGCATTCACCGCCTCGTCCTGCCCGATGATCCGCTTTTTGAGGCGGCTTTCCAGATCCGCCACCTTCTGCAGCTCGCTTTCCTTCACCTTGCTGGCGGGGATCCCGCTCCACAGCTCAATGACCTTTGCCAGATGGTCCTCTGTCACCGGAGAATTGAAGGCGGCGTCATGCAGGGCGTCCATGCGCTCCTCCAACCGCGCGATCTCGCTTTTCAGCTCTGCCATACGCTGATAGTCGATCTCCGTCCCCTCCTCGGGGTTGATGACATCGCTCAGGAGGCGCTGCTTTTCCTCCCGCTCAGCGGCAAGCCCGTCGTACTCGGTCTGCGCTGCACATTCCAAAGAAGCGGTCGAGCAAGCCTCGTCCAGCAGGTCTATCGCCTTGTCGGGCAAAAAGCGATCCAGAATATACCGCTCAGAGAGCACGACGGCGCGCTCCACCATAAAGTCGCTCACCTTTACACGATGGTAATCCTCGTAATACTTTTTGATGCCCCGCAGCACCGCGATGGTATCCTCTATGGTCGGCTCCCCCACCTTTACGGCTTGGAAGCGGCGTTCCAGCGCAGCGTCCTTTTCGATGTTCTTGCGGTACTCGTTAAAGGTCGTCGCGCCGATGACCTGAATTTCCCCGCGCGAAAGGGCGGGCTTTAAGATATTGGCGGCGTTCATACTGCCCTCGCTGTCGCCCACGCCCACCAGCGTGTGCACCTCATCAATGAACAGAATGACATTGCCGTGCTTCTTTACGTCCTCCACCAGACCCTTGACGCGGCTTTCAAACTGCCCGCGGAACTGCGTGCCGGCGACCAGTCCGGTCAGATCCAGCATGTAGACCTCTTTTTTGGCGATCTTGGCAGGCACTTTGCCCTCCACGATGCGCTGGGCGATCCCCTCGGCGATGGCGGTCTTTCCGACGCCTGGCTCACCGATGAGGCAGGGGTTGTTCTTGGTGCGGCGGTTCAGGATCTGCACCACACGGTAAATCTCTTTTTCCCGCCCGATGATGGCGTCCATTCTGCCCTCCCGCGCCTTGCGGGTCAGGTTCTCGCAGTAGTTTTCCAGATATTTATACTTCGGCGCGCCCTTTTCGTTCCGCTCCTTTTTGGGCGTAGGGGTCTCCTCCCCCTCGCCGTCCTCTTTTTCGCGGTTCATCATGCCGCCAAACAGGTTCTGCATAAAGGGGAAGGGCATCGCGCCGCCTTTTTCAAAGCCGTCCTCGCCGTCCTCCTCCATGTCGCCCATGACCTCCATCATCTGGTCGCTCATCTTGTCCAGGTCTTCCTCGGAAAGCCCCATCTTGTTCATCAGGTCGTCCACTGGCTTCAGACCCAGCTCCTTGGCGCACTTGAGGCACAGTCCCTCGCTTACCGTCTGTCCGTTCTCCATGCGGGTCATGTAAATGACCGCCAGCCGCTTTTTGCAGCGGGAGCACAGCATATCTTTCTTATCCATCGTTCCACTTCCTTTCGTGGGGGTATTCTCATCTTATCCGCCGTTTTACGGCGCTTTCGCAGCCGCCGCAGATGTCTTTCTCATTCGGATTTTTCAGCTTTTATTGTTATGCCCGTTTACGGGCAGGATCTACACAGGAAATTTGAACTGCACAAACCAGTTCAGAATGGTGCTTTGCTGCACCACCGCGGTGTTCAGCCAGCCCCAGCGGTTTTCGCTCACGGTGATCAGCACCGTCACCGCCATGCCCAGCAGATAGCACAGCAGAAATGCCTCCACCGCGCCCAGCACGCCGCCCAGCACGCGGTTCACACCGCCCACCACCGGCACACGGTTCACATTGCGGGTCAGCTTTGCCAGCGCGCGCACGATCAGCATTGCCAGCAAAAAAATGATGAGAAACGCCACGATCGTCAAAAACGCCACCATCACGGTGCGCAGGGCGTCCCCCGCCGAAGCGGAAATGGTATCGGTCGGGTCTATGCGGTCCAAAAGCTCCGCGAAGGTCGCCAGCTTCTGCCGCAGCGTATCGCTTACCGCCGTCTGCAGGCGCTCCGCAAGGAAGCCATCGTACACCCATGCCGCCGCCTTGCCGCTCAGCAGCGCCGCCACAATGCACGCCGCCGCCAGCCCCAGCAGGTGGATAAAGGAGCTGATAAAGCCCCGCCCCACCGAGCGTATCATCACAAACAGGATCAGCGCCAGCAGCGCTAAGTCCCAGATCAGCGAAGGGGTAAAAATATCTTTCATTTTGCCGCCCCCCTTTCTCTCTTTTCGGTCTTGCTTCGTTCTCCGTACCGGCGGCGCAACTGCGCTTTGTCTCGTGCCGACCTCCGCTGCGCTTTGGTCAGCCCTCGCTCGCTCCGTCCCGCCGCCGCTTATTTCCCGTCATTTACAGCCGCCGGTGGGTCAGCCCCTCCTCGGTAATGCAGTAATAGCCGTTCTGCCACGGCGCTATCTTCTGGATCCCCGCTTCCTCACGGTCGGTCACCTCGGCAAGCGCCGCGTCGCCCAGCAGCAGCGTGCTTTCGGTCAGTATCAGCACGCGGTTCTTTTCGGCGGAAAGCGACAGCACCCGCTCCGCCACCGTTTTGGTGCCGACGGGGTTCAGCTCCGCGTCATAGGCGGTCACCGTTACGCCCGCCGTCTCCCGGCTGTCGCCGCAGGCGGTGTACAGCGTACCGCTTTGCCCTATGGCAATGGCAGTGGGCGTTCCGGCAAAGCGTGCCTCGTACAGCACCGCCCCGCCGGTGGAAATGACCCTTGCCCCGCGGTTCGTCACCGCCAGCAGGTTCTCCCCGCACCATTGCAGCTTCAGCAGCGTCTCGTCCTCCCAGCTCAGGGAGACCGCCGGCTGCCGTCCGGTCATATCATGCAGCTTTACCGCGCTGCCCAGGGCACCTCCGCCGCTTGCCGCGCCTCCGGCGGCAAGCCAGGTGCCTTTGCCGTTCAGCGCCAGCACCGAAAGGTAGCAGTCCCCGCTCTCCAGCAGGAAGATCTCCTCCCCGCGGGCATTGTAGACCGTCACGGCGGAAAGACCGCTGCCGCCCCTGCGGGAAAGCGCCACGGTGCCCTTATCGTTCAGCGTGCCGCCCAGCAGAATGCCCATACCGGTGCCGCTTTGCAGCGTCTTGGTCTTGTTGGTCAGCATCCAGTCGGTGCCGCCCACATCGTAGGTCAGCAGCCGCCCGCCGGAGTACACACTGACCGGACTGTTGTAGCTGTGCAGAAATTCTCCGGTAATGACCCCGCCGGTATTATATACCGTCACGCTGCCCTCGGCGCACAGCGCCACGCCGCCTTTCACGCCGATGAGCTGCCGTGTCTCCTGCCGGTCCAGCGTCACGGGGAATCCCCCCTTGCCGCCCTGCAGCGATGCCGCCAGATTCGTCAGGTGCGTCCCCCAGCCCTGCTGCCTTCCGGCAAAGAACAGAAGTCCCAGCACCGCGATGATCGCCAGCACCACGGCAAGCCTGCGGGTGCGGCGCCAGTTTTTTTTGCGGCGGCGTCTGCGGCGCGCTTCCTCGAACTCGGTCAGTTCGCTCACAGTCCCGCCTCCTTTTCCTCGTAGAATACCCGCTCCAGATAAAGCCCGCAGGCGGGCGCCGTTTTGCCGGCTCGCTCCCTGTCCTCGCTTTGTAAAATAGCGGTCATCTCCTCAGGGGGGCGTTTGCCCTGCCCGATCTCCAGCAGCGTCCCCGCTATGATTCGCACCATGTTGTAAAGAAATCCGTCGCCCGTCACCGTCAGATGCACCTCGTCGCCCGTTTGGGTCACGGCGCATTCGGTCAGGGTGCGCACCCGCTCCTCCGGCGGTATCTTGCCGCCCGCGGCGCAGAACGCCGAAAAATTGTGGGTGCCCAGCAGCCGGGCAGCCGCCTCGTTCATCGCGGCGGTATCCACCGGTCGGGGCAGCTGTACCGCCAGCCCCTCACGGAAAGGGTCTCTCGCTTCCCTCTGGTACCAGCGGTAGCGGTAGCGCTTGGCTGCGGCGTCGTAGCGGGGGTGAAAGTCCTCCCCCACCGCACGGCAGCCGGTCACGGCGATATCCCGCGGCAGATTCACATTCAGCGCCCTTTGCAGCGCCTCGGGCGCGATGCGGCAGCCCTCGCATTTCAGCGCCGCCGCGAAGCCCACGGCGTGTACGCCGCTGTCGGTGCGGGAGCAGCCGGTCAGCTCCCCCCGCTCCCCGAATAACCGTTCCACGGCGTCCTGCACGGTGCCGCAGACCGTAGGCACATTCGGCTGCACCTGCCAGCCGCAGTAGGCAGTCCCCCGCCAGCACAGGGTCAGCAGATATCGCATAGGCAGGGCACCTCCACTCTTATCGTATCACAGCTTTATCACAAGGTTATTACCAAATCGTTGGCAAAAGGTTAACATATCGGTTCAGCAGTATCACGCCGGCAAAAACCGCCGCCGTTACAAGGCTGGAAACCAGGTCGCGCCCGTGCAGCTTCATCTGCTTCATGCGGGTGCGCCCCTCGCCGCCGTGGTAGCAGCGGCATTCCATCGCCAGCGCCAGCTCGTCCGCGCGGCGGAACGCCGAAACAAACAGCGGAATGAGAATGGGCAGCAGCGCCTTGGCACGCTGCATCACGCCGCCGCTTTCCAAGTCCGCGCCGCGTGCTTTCTGGGCGGACATGATCTTATCGGTCTCCTCGATGAGGGTGGGGATAAACCGCAGCGCAATGGTCATCATCATCGCCAGCTCATGCACCGGCAGCTTGATCTTTTTAAGCGGTGACAGCAGCCGCTCGATACCGTCGGTGAGGGCGATGGGCGATGTGGTATAGGTCAGCAGCGAGGTACCCGCGATGAGGCACAAAATCCTGACCGACATGAACACCGCCGTTTCGATGCCCTCCTTGGTGATCTTCAGGAACTTCCACTGCCACAGCGGGTCGCCGGTGGAAAGAAACAGGTTCAGCACCGCCGTAAAGATGACGATGGGCACCACCGGCTTCATGGACTTCCAGATCATCGAAAGCGGGATCCGGCTGATAACATAGGCAAGGAAGCCAAACAGCACGCCCAGCAGCAGTCCCCACATATTGTCCGCCACAAACAGCATAACGATGTACAGGATCGAAAGCAGTATTTTTATGCGGGGGTCCATCTTGTGCAGGGCGCTCTGCCCGGGGAAATACTGTCCGATGGTAATATCGCGGATCATCGGGCGGCACCCCCTTTCACAGCGGTAAGGATCGCGGCAGCCGCCCCCTCCACGGTGTAGATATTCTCCGGCACGGCGCAGCCTGCGGCGCGCAGTCCGGCAAAGACACGGCTGATCTGCGGCACGGCAAGTCCCATGGCAGTCAGCTCCTCGGTGCGGGCAAAGATGTTCTCCACCGTATCGTACATCGCGGGGCGTCCCTCGGCAATGACCAGCGCTTTTTTGGCGTACTGGGCAATGTCCTCCATGCTGTGGCTCACCAGCAGCACAGTGTTTTTGCGCTCCTCGTGGTATTCCCTTATCTCGCCCAGAATGGTGTCTCTGCCGCGGGGGTCCAGTCCCGCCGTCGGCTCGTCCAGCACCAGCACCTTGGGGTCCATCGCCAGCACACCGGCAATGGCGACACGGCGCTTCTGCCCGCCGCTGAGCTCAAACGGGCTTTTTTCCATCACATCTTCACTCAGCCCCACAAAGCGCAGCGATTCCTTCACCCGCTTTTCCACTTCCTCGGGGGGCAGCCCCATGTTGGTGGGGCCAAAGGCGACATCTGCCGCCACCGTCTCGCCGAACAGCTGGTATTCGGGGTACTGGAACACCAGCCCCACCTTGAAGCGGAAGCGCCGCAGATCTTTTTTATCCGCCCACAGGTCCTCGCCGTCAATGTACACCTTGCCCTCGGTGGGCGCCAGCAGCCCGTTCAGGTGCTGGATAAAGGTGGATTTGCCGGAGCCGGTATGCCCGATGATGCCGGCAAACTCCCCCTCCTCTATCTCGATGTTGAAATCCCGCAGCGCCGCCCGCTCATAGGGGGTGCCCTGCGAATAAATATGCGTTAAATGCTCGGTTTTGATGATAGACATATTCTGCACAGTTCCTCCCTTATCGGGTCGTCAGCAGGGTCTTCAGTGCCTCGATGCACTCCTGCTCGTCAATGATATCCGCCTGCACCGGCAGACCGGCTTCCTTCAGGATCGTCATCAGCTCGGTGGTCTGGGGCACGTCCAGCCCCACCTGCCGCAGCTCCGCCACATGGCTGAATACCTTACGGGGCACATCGTCCATCAGCACCCTACCGTCGTCCATCACTATGACACGGTCGCACTCAGCGGCTTCCTCCATGTAGTGGGTGATGAGCACCACGGTAATGCCCTTTTCACGATTTAATTGCCGCAGTACCTTCATCACCTCGCGGCGTCCGCGGGGGTCCAGCATGGCAGTCGGCTCGTCCAGCAGGATACAGCGGGGCTGCATGGCGATAATGCCCGCAATGGCGACCCGCTGCTTCTGCCCACCGCTGAGTTGGTGGGGCGCGCTTTCGCGGTATTCGTACATACCCACTGCCTTCAGCGCCTCGTCCACACGGCGGCGGATCTCGGAGGGCTCCACCCCCATATTTTCGGGGGCAAACGCCACGTCCTCCTCCACCACCGTCGCCACGATCTGATTATCGGGGTTCTGGAACACCATGCCGGCGCACTGACGGATCTCAAACAGCTTGTCCTCGTCCTTCGTATCCATGCCGTCCACCGTCACGGTGCCGGTGCGGGGCAGCAGCACGGCGTTGCAGTGCTTGGCAAAGGTGGATTTGCCGGAGCCGTTGTGCCCCAGAACCGCTACAAATTCCCCCTGCCCGATGCTGATGCTTACGTCCTCCAGCACCAGCGGCAGTCCGGTCTCCTCCTCGTAGCTGAAGGAGATATGCTCGGTTTCGATCAGCTTTTTCAAAATGCGTTTCCTCGCTTTTTCGTAGTCTCAGTCCCTGCTGTGCCACACGGCGGTAGAGCCGCAGGGCAATGGGCAGCCGGTGGCTGTGACCGGCAGCCCGATCTCTGAGGAGAAGGTCTCGCCCTTCCCCGCAAAGCGGCGGCTGACGGTGGTGTTCAGGATATATTCCATCACGCTGGGGCTAAGCCCCGTGGTGTAGGAGTTGATGGCAAAAAACAGCGGATTTTCGGTCAGCACACCGGCGCACAGCTTCACCAAGTCATACACCGAGTCCTCCAGCTTCCATACCTCACCGCCGGGGCCCCTGCCGTAGCTGGGCGGGTCCATAATGACGCCGTCATACAGGCTCCCCCGGCGGATCTCCCGCTCCACAAACTTCTGGCAGTCGTCCACAATCCAGCGGATCGGCTTTTCCGCAAGCCCCGAGAGCTGCTGGTTTTCCCGCGCCCATGCCACCATACCCTTGCTGGCGTCAACGTGGCACACGGCAGCGCCCGCCGCCGCGCACGCCAAAGTCGCGCCGCCGGTATAGGCAAACAGGTTAAGGACGCGAATGGGTCTGCCCGCCGTCTCTATCTTCTCGCGGAAAAAGTCCCAGTTGACCGCCTGCTCCGGGAACAGCCCCGTGTGCTTAAAGCCGGTGGGACTGATCTTGAAGCGCAGGTCGCGGTAGCGGATCGTCCAGAACTGGGGGTGGCTGCGGTAGATCTGCCAGCTGCCGCCGCCCGCGCTGGAACGGTTGTAGCGGGCATCTGCCCTCTGCCATATCTCGCCCTTTTCCGGCTTCCAGATGACCTGCGGATCGGGTCGGATCAGCAGGGTATCGCCCCACCGCTCCAGCTTTTCACCGCTGCTGGTATCCAGTATCTCAAAATCCTGCCACTGGTCTGCAATGCGCATGGTTTTACTCACTTTCTGTCGCTCTATGCTTTATAGCCTGTACAAACCACAAGGTCTGCACCAATTTTCGCTTTATCGCAGCAGCTTTTCGCAGCCCGCTGCCAGCCGCTCCGCCAGCTCCCGAATGAGGTCGGCGTCCTCGCCCTCCACCATCACGCGGATCAGCGGCTCGGTGCCGCTGGCTCGGATCAGGATACGACCGGTATCGCCCAGCCGTTCCTCGCACTCCTCGATGAGCGCTTCCATTTCGGGACTTTCATGCAGAGCCTCTTTCATGTCGCGGTCTGCCTCCACATTCAGCAGCACCTGCGGCGTTACCGGCATTCTGCCCGCCAGCCCGCTCAGCGGCTCGCCGGTCAGCTTCATTACCCGCATCAGCTGAATGGCGGAAAGCTCTCCGTCTCCGGTAGGCATATATTCCCGAAAAATGATATGTCCCGACTGCTCGCCTCCGATGTTGTAGCCGTTTTTGCGCATATTCTCCAGCACATAACGGTCGCCCACCTTGGTGGTCTCGGCGTGAATCCCATTCTCCTTTGCAAAGCGGAAAAAGCCGAAGCTGCTCATCACCGTTACCACGGCAGCGCTGCCGGAAAGCCTGCCCTCAGCTTTCATCTGCCGTGCAAAAATAGCGATCATCTGGTCGCCGTTGACCACATTGCCCTTTTCGTCCACAGCAAGGCAACGGTCGGCATCACCGTCAAAGGCAACCGCCAAATCGTATTTGCCGCCGACCATCAGGCTTGCCAGATGCTCCACATGGGTGCTGCCGCACGCCCGATTGATGTTGGTGCCGTCGGGGGCGTCGCACAGTATGGTCGCCTCGGCGCCCAAGAGAGAGAACAGCAGCCCTGCGGTACGGCAGGCGGCGCCGTTAGAGCAGTCCGCCAGCACCCGCATACCGTCCAACCGCTCCGGTACGGTGGAGGCAAGATATTCGGCATAAAACGCTGCCGCCTCGTGGTCCTCGGTGCAGACGCCGATCTCCTCCGGCTCCACCGGGATCATAGGGATATCCCGATCGAGGAGCATACGCTCGATCTCGTCCTCCTCGTCATCGGTCAGCTTGTAGCCCTCCGGTCCGAAAATTTTGATGCCGTTGAACTCGTAGGGGTTGTGGGAGGCGGAAATAACCACGCCCGCCGCCGCCTTTTTCTGCACGGTAAGGTAAGCCACCGCCGGCGTGGGAATGACCCCCAGCAGCACCACATCGGCACCGCCCGCCATCAGTCCGCCGGCAAGCGCCGACTGCAGCATATCGCCGGAAAGTCTGGTATCCCGTCCGATGACCACGGCAGGGCGCTCGCCGGGGTGCTCCGAGCGGATCACCTCTGCCAGCGCCATACCCACCTCAGTGGCACGGCGAAGGGAAAGATCGCGGTTGGCAATGCCGCGAATGCCGTCTGTTCCAAACAGTCTGCCCATATCGTTTCGTCTCGCTTTCTCAATCAGTTTTGGTTCCGCCGTTCCAGCGGAAATGCCCCGAAATGGGGTGGTTACGGTGGCAGCGCAGCAGGGCGTCCTCCTCCCTTTTGGGCTGTCCGCTGTTGTGAATGAGGTACGGTATCCCGTCCCTGTTCCGCTTATCGGAGATAATGCCGATGTGCCGTCCCTCAAAGGTCACGATATCCCCCGGCTGCCATGCGGCGATATCCTCCGGATCGGTAGTCAGGCTTTCGGCGTACCGCTCAAAAAACACTCGCAAATTCGGCACCCGGCGAAAGTCGATGTTGGGGTCGGGATTCCCCTGTACCCGCAGGTAAAGGGAGGTATTTTCCGCAATATCGGCGTCGATCAATGTCTTGAGGTCGTAGCCCGCATTCTGAAGGGCGCGCCACACCACATCGGTGCAAACGCCCCTGTCCTCCGGCGGGTAGCCGCCGGCAAAATAGCCGGGATCGTATTTGGGGTGATTTTCGGCGTCCCTGCGCGCCCCCAGCAGGATATCGGTATAGTCATCGATACCGTCGCCGTCGGCGTCCAAGGGGCTTTGCAGCGTTTCGATGCCGAAATGCTCCGCCGTATAAGTTCTATGGGGCAAAAGGTTCCAATAGTCCAGTCCCAGTAAGACAAGCCCGACTGCCAGCGCTGCCAATAGCACCGGCAGCAGGCGGTTTTTCCGCTTTTCCATGGCTCAGAATTGCAGCGTCATTTGGGCGTCCGGCACGCCGTCCGGTGCCTCCAGATGGAGATGGTTATAGGCAAGGCGGGTCACGCAGCGTCCCCGCGGCGTTCTTGCCAAAAAGCCGATCTGCATGAGGTACGGCTCGTAGACATCTTCCAGCGTCACGCTCTCCTCGCCGACGGCGGCGGCAAGGGTATCCAAGCCGACAGGCCCTCCGGCGTAGTTCTGAATGATGGTGGAGAGGATCCGGCGGTCCACACGGTCCAGCCCGAGGTAATCCACCTCCAGCCGTTCCAGCGCTTCGGCGGCAATATCCGGCGTGATGACGCCGCTGCCCTGCACCTGGGCAAAGTCCCGAACCCGCTTCAGAAAGCGGTTGGCGATACGGGGGGTGCCGCGGCTGCGGCGGGCAAGCTCCATGGCGCCGGCGGCTTCACAGGGAATGCCGAGGATCCCGGCGGAGCGGGTAACGATCTGCGAAAGCTCCTCCGGCGTGTAAAGCTCCAGACGGAACACAACGCCGAAGCGATCCCGCAGCGGGGCGGAAAGCTGACCGGCACGGGTGGTGGCGCCCACCAAGGTGAAGCGGGGCAGATCGATGCGAATGGAACGGGCGCTGGGGCCCTTGCCGATGATGATATCGAGGGCGTAGTCCTCCATGGCGGGGTACAGCACCTCCTCCACACTGCGGTTCAGGCGGTGGATCTCATCGATGAACAGGATATCGTTTTCATTGAGGTTGGTAAGCAGTGCGGCAAGGTCACCGGGCTTTTCGATGGCAGGCCCACTGGTAATGCGGATATTGACCCCCATTTCCGCCGCGATGATCTGCGAAAGGGTGGTCTTGCCCAAGCCGGGAGGGCCGTAAAGCAGCACATGGTCCAGCGGCTCGCCGCGGAGCTTTGCCGCCTGCATAAAGACCGACAGGTTTTCCTTGACCTGCTCCTGCCCGATGTATTCCTCGAGGGTGTGCGGACGAAGCGAAAACTCATTGTCGCAGTCATTTTCCGTGACCTCCGGCGCGACAAAGCGGTTTTCCATATCCATCTCGTATTCTGGCTGTTTGCCTCTATCGAACATGGTGTAGTCTCCTCTCTTTGGGAGTAGTCGGTGGGGCGGGCAGAGGGGGCGCAGCCCGTTCCGGCGAAGCCGGAACAAAGCAGGCGGAGCCTGCTTTCGCCGCCCGCAGGGCGGCGGGACTGCGCCCCGACCAAGCCCGCTGCGCGAAGTTCAAAAAACAGTTTTATTATTTGCCGCGGCTGAAGGATTTAAGGGCGCGGCGCACCAGCTCATCGACTGCGAGACCCTCCTCCATCGGGGCGATGACGGCGGCGGCATCGGTCTGCCCGTAGCCCAGCGCCACCAGTGCGCTGATGGCTTCGCTTTTGGCGGTGCTGCGCACGCTGCCGGTGACCATTTCCACTCCGCCGCTTTCGGCGGCGAATTCCGCCGAGAGGTCGTCATCGCTGACCTTATCCCGCAGTTCCAGAATAATGCGCTGGGCAAGCTTGGCGCCGACCCCCTGCGCTCTGGTAAGGGCTTTGGCATCGCCGGCGGCGATAGAAAGCATCAGCCGATCCGGGGCGGCATCGGAGAGAATGGCAAGCGCCACACGGGGTCCCACGCCGGAAACGCTGATGAGCATTTTGAAGCAATGGCGCTCCTGCTCGGTGGAAAAGCCGAACAGCTCCACGCCGTCCTCCTTGACCCACAGGTGGGTCAGCAGGGTGACCTCCTGCCCGCGCGCGGGAAGGCTGGAAAGGGTATGGGTGGAGGCGGAGCACTGATAGCCGACGCCACAAGCCTCCACGACGCAATAGGTGGGGGCTACCTGACGCAGCAGCCCGCTGATGCTGTATATCATGTCTTTTTCTCCTTGTAGCTAATGGGTTTGCCGCGGCGGTTGCCGCCACGGATCTCCGAAAGGGCGGCGGTGGGCAGGCGGCTGCCGCCATTGTGCCCGTGGCAGATGGCGATGGCAAGGGCATCGGCGGCGTCATCGGGCTGGGGAACGGCTTTAAGCCCCAGCAGGCGGCGGGTCATTTCCATCACCTGCTCCTTTTCCGCCTTGCCGTAGCCGACCACTGCCGATTTGACCTGAAGCGGCGTATAGCTGAACACCGGCACCCCCTGCTGCTCCGCCGCCAGAAGGAGCACGCCGCGGGCCTCCGCCACGGCGATGGCGGTGGTGCGGTTGGTGGTGAAGAACAGCTGCTCCATAGCGACGGCATCGGGGCGGTACTGAGTAAGCAGCCCCACCATATCATCGTAGATCTGCCGCAGGCGGGTCTCGAAGGGCAGGTCGGCGGGGGTGGTGATGGCGCCGTACTCCACCAGCGAAAAGCGGACATTATCGTAATCCACCAGCCCCACGCCGACGATGGCGTAGCCGGGGTCGATGCCCATGACACGCATTGCGCTGTTCCCTCCCCTTTTCCGCGGTTTTCCGGCGGTTTGCGCCGTTACTCATCAGGGCGTGATTACCCATAATGATACATCTTATATCGTACCACAAGAACGCTTGTTCGTCAATAACGCGGGGCAATTTTTTAAGGAAAGTTTACAGATGGGGGGAGGTGGAATTTCAGGGCAAAAACAGCTTACGCGCATATGGGCGACGCACCCATGCGCACGTGAGGATAGAAGTTGTTTTTTTCAAAAGAAAAAGACGCCCACATAGGCGTCTCAGCTTGTCGAAAAAGTCCAGTGGGAGCTGGGTTTTTTCTCGTAGATATGGTACAATAGAATAGGGTGATGAAAA
>CAKSYU010000004.1 GCA_934524965.1 uncultured Angelakisella sp. | reverse complement strand
AGAGCATGAGCCGCAAGGGAAACTGTCTGGACAATGCTGTGATAGAAAATTTCTTCGGACTGCTCAAAAGTGAACTGTTATATCTGCAAGAATTTCAATCCATGGAACACTTCAAACAGGAACTGATCGAATATCTGGATTACTACAACAACCGCAGGATCAAGGCAAAGCTAAAGGGCTTGCCGCCTGCAATTCACAGACAGCAAGCCCTTTCGGCTGCTTGAACAATTTTTACTTCAGAATATTGTCTAACTTTTGGGGGTCACTTCATCCCGTGGCGGGGCTGCTTTTTTGTGGTTGATTGACAGGCTCGGTCATATTCATTCTTTATTTACGAACGCCGTTTTGCTTTACCGATTTTTTATTCACAGGATTATGTTAACATTGACATTTTTCGCGTCCTTCGTTATTCTATATTGTGATAAACGCATGACTGAGCGTTTATACATTCAACACAAAGAGAGGTTATCCCAATGAAAAAAGTAAACTGGCTGGTGGTCGTCACCGGTCTGGTAGTGGGCGCTGCCGCCGTACTGCTGACCGCGCTGGGCAACCCCGGCAACATGGGCTTCTGTATCGCCTGCTTCCTGCGCGATACCTCCGGCGCCGTTGGTCTGCATTCCGCGGCGGTGGTACAGTACATTCGTCCCGAGATCATCGGTATCGTACTGGGCTCCCTGATCGCTGCTCTGGGCTTTAAGGAGTTCAAGGGGCGCGGCGGTTCCTCCCCTGCCCTGCGTTTTGTGCTGGGCATGTTCGTGATGATCGGCGCTTTGATGTTCCTGGGCTGCCCGCTGCGCATGATGATCCGTATCGGCGGCGGCGATCTGAACGCCATCGTCGGTCTGGTGGGCTTCGTTGTTGGTATCTTTGTCGGCACCCTGTTCCTCAAGAAGGGCTTTACCATGAAGCGCTCCTATAACCTGGGCGCACTGGAGGGCAGCGTAATGCCCGCTATCGTGGTGGCGCTGCTGATCCTGCTTATTGCCGCTCCCTCCTTCATTCATTTCTCCACTGAAGGTCCCGGCAGCAAGCACGCTCCCCTTATTGCTTCCCTGATCGTTGGTCTGATCGTCGGCGCTCTGGCGCAGCGTTCCCGCCTGTGCACCGTGGGCGGTATCCGCGACGCGATGATGTTCAAGGATTTCAAACTGATGTATGGCTTTATTGCTGTTATCGTTGCCGTTATCATCGGTAACCTCATCACCGGCAATTTCAATCTCGGCTTTGAGGGTCAGCCTGTTGCGCACACCGACGGTCTGTGGAACGCGCTGGGCATGGCTCTGGTTGGCTGGGGTTCCGTACTGCTGGGCGGCTGCCCGCTGCGTCAGTTGGTTCTGGCGGGCGAAGGCAATGCCGATTCCACCATCACCGTACTGGGCATGATGGTAGGCGCCGCGCTGTGCCACAACTTCGGTCTGGCTTCTTCCGCTGCCGGTCCTACCCAGAACGGTATGATCGCTGTTGTCATCGGCTTTGTGGTCGTGGCGATCGTTTCGTTCCGCAATGTTGCTAAGGAGGCGTAAACAATGGTTGATGCAAGAGGACTTTCCTGTCCCATGCCTGTGGTAATGGTACAGAAAGAGGTAAAGAAGAATAATCCTGCCGAGCTGACCGTTATGGTAGACAACCAGTGCGCTGTGGAAAACGTGACCCGTTTTGCCGGCAGCCAAGGCTATAAGGTTGCCGTAAAGGAAGACGGGGACGACTTTACCCTGACCCTGACCAAGTAAAATGAATTCTTACATTGCGACATTTCACACGCACTTTTCCGCCCAATGCACCGCGCGTGCCATGATGAAAGCCGGCATTGACGCCAAAATGGCGCCGGTGCCTAGAACGCTGAGCACCGACTGCGGCACCTGTGTTCGTTACGAGGCAGCGACCCCGCTTGTTGAGCTGATGCACGCCGATTATGACGCCATCTACGCGGTGAAGGACGGAAGCTACTGTGAACTGCAAAAAAACGAAGAAGAATGAAAAGCTGCCGGTTTTTGCGAGATGCTCGCAAGGCAGCAAAAAACAGCGTGGCTGCGAAAGTCACGCTGTTTTTTATAAGCCGGAAAAGCGGAATATGTGATAAATACACCCTTGGAATTAGCCGAGATCGACCGTTGGGCGCTGATTTTGCTCCCCGTATTTTGCTTCCATTTCTTTTGTGTGGGCATGGAACAGTTCCAGCGCCCGCGCCTGAATGGAGGGAAGCTCTGTTTGGTCCGTATCGGCAAACTCAAATCTGATCCTTGCGGACGCGACCGCATGGCTGTCATCTGCTCGGCTTTCATCTGCTTCCGATAAGAACTTTTTCAGCAGCCCCAGATCGCCGGAATAATGAAGCTCCACAAGCTTTGCCCGATATTCCAGCTCCGCGGGGGTGATCCCCGGAAACTGCTTCATATCTACGGTGTGCTGTGCTTCATGTTTCAATAACGAAACAAGGAACCGCTCACTTTCAAAATCATACGCCTGCTCAACACAGTTGATCGTGCCATCGGGCGAAGCCCAGCCGCTTGTACCGTATCTGCCGAAGGTCAGATAATCCATCCAGCTCCGGAATATAAAGCCCTTAAGAATATTGACAGTGTATTCCGCTGTTTTGTCCGGCAGCTCGACACGGTAGACAGTCGGGATCGTATCCCGCCAGATATAAGGGCCGTAGTACCCTTGAGTCTTCCCGAAAAGCGCATGGTAGCCTTTTGCTTCAAACAACGCCCGAAGCTGCTCCGCCAGAAGCTCCTCCCCTGCCTGCGGCATGTTCAGGAGCGCTTTCAGCCCAGTCAGCAGTTTATCCGCCGCTTCCGCCTCCGGTATGCCGCAGTAAAAGGTATCACGGAAATAAACCTGGTACAAACGCAGGATATCGTTGAGCATATCCGGTACTTCGAAGGTGCGGTACTCACAATTTTCAAAAATCGCGACATACGCGGGTAGAATGTCTTTGAATTCCTTGTGATCGCGCATATATGCAATGGCGCCTTTTATATCTCCGTTCATAAAAAACTGACTGATCTGCATATTCGATCTCTCCTCTATCCAACCGATTTACGGGTTTCCCTGATCTTAGGCTGTCACACAGCCGATAAGAACACAAGAACAGCCACAGCGATTCACACCAACCTGCTGTGGCTGTCAACTGTTTTATGATTTTCCGCCATTGTGCCGACAGTCAATATTTAATTGCCGTCCATCTCCTCGCTGAGCGTAAGCCAGCGTTCCATGGCGGTATCCAAAAGACTCTGCTTTTCCTCAATGAGGGCGCAAAGCTCCTGCAGACGCTGATAGTCATTCTGAACGCTATCCAGTGCCATTTCCGCCTTGATCCCGGCAAGCTCCGCCTCCAGCGTATGGATCGCGGCTTCCGTTTCGGTATATTCCTTGCGGCGGCGGGCGTCCTCCCGACGCTGCTCCTTGCCGCGGTAATACTGCTTTTTCTGTTCGCTTTCGACCTTCGGCTGCGGGGCGGCAGCTTTCTCCGTCCCCTGCTCTGCTTTCGCCCTGAGGTATGCGCCGTAGCCGCCCTTATACTGGTGCAGAGCTCCCTGCTCTATCGCAAAAATACGGTTTGGAACACGGTCCAGCAGATAACGGTCGTGGGAAACGATGATCAGCGTCCCCTCGTATTCGGAAAGTGCCTGCTGCAGAACCTCCTTGGAGGGCAGGTCCAGGTGGTTGGTCGGCTCATCGAGCACCAGCACATTGCTGCCCGCCAGACAGATGATAGCGAGCTTGAGACGGGCACGCTCGCCGCCGGAAAGCTGCCCCACCAACCGGTGAGCGTCCTCGCCGGTGAGTCCCATTGCCCCCAGCGCGGTGCGCAGCGGCGTCTCATACAGGCGCGGATAGGCTTTCCACATGGTATCCAGAACAGTTAGGGACTGATCGAGGTGGTCACTGCCCTGATCGTAGTAGCTGCGCTTAACACCGCGCCCCCATGTAATGTGCCCTTTCATGGGCGGTTCCGCCGAAAGAAGGGTGCGCAGAAGCGTTGTTTTGCCGCTGCCGTTGGGACCGATGATGGCGACCTTATCGCCGCGCTGGATATTAAATTCAGCACCGGATAGCAGCACACGCTCCCGTTCCCCGCTGCCGACGGCAATGGTCAGATCCTCCACGGTCAGAACATCTTTGACCGGTTCGGTCTCGAATTCCAGCCGGATCTTCGGCGGCTTTAAGCGGCGGTGCGGCTTTTCGACCGGCTCCAGCCGTTCCAGCATCTTCTGGCGGGACTGCGCCATTTTGGTGGTGGAGGCACGCACCAGATTGCGTGCTACATAGTCCTCCAGCTTGGCTCGTTCCGCCTGCTGCTGCTCGTACAACTTTTTCTGGCGGGCGTCCTGTTCCTCCCGCTGGCGGGTATAGGCGGTGTAATTGCCCTTGTATTCCCACAGGGAGCCGTCCTCCAGCTCCCATATCTTATTGCAGAGCTTATCAAGGAAATAGCGATCGTGCGAAACGACCAGCAGGGCACCCTTATAGCCGGCGAGGTAATCCTCCAACCAGCCCAGTGTGGCAAAATCAAGATGGTTGGTCGGCTCATCTAAAATAAGCAGGCTGGGGGCTTCCAGCAGGAGCTTTGCGATTGCCAGTCGGGTCTGTTCCCCGCCGGAGAGCTTGTCCACGCATTTATCAAAGCCGTGCTCCGCAAAGCCCATGCCGGTCAGCACCGTTTTGATCTTCACCTCGACCTGATAGCCGTCCCGCGCAAGGAAAGCGTCCTCGGTGCGGCGGTATTCCTCTGCCAGTGCCGGCGTATTCTCCTCTGCCATGCGCTCGCCCAGTTCTTTCAGGCGGCGTTCCAGCGCGTACACATCGGCAAAAACCGACTGCATCTCCTGCCAGATCGTCCCCTCAAAGGAGAGTCCGCAATTCTGCTTTTGATAGCCAATGGAAAGATCGGCGCCGCGCGCGATATCGCCGGAGCCGTCGTCCGGTTCCAGTTCGCCGCAGATGACCCGCAGGAGGGTCGTCTTGCCGGTGCCGTTGGGTCCCACCAGACCGATGCGGTCATGATCCTCTATCTTAGCGGTAACGCCGGAAAAAATGACATCACTGCCGAAGCTTTTATTGACATTTTGCAGGGAGATCTGCACCAAAGACACCTCCTTTCCGGTTCATAGCCATAGTATTATAGCACAGGAAACGGCGAATGGAAAGTCTTTTTGCCGCGCGGCTGTTCCCAAACGGGAAACGGAATGGTATAATTAAGAAAAGAAATGGAGCGGCAAGAGGAGAAACCATGTTTAAGAAGAATGACATCATTCCCCTGACGATAGAAAGCATCACCAGCGAGGGCAGCGGAATCGGGCACGCCGATGGCATAGCGGTATTTGTGCCGATGACAGCCGCCGGTGATGTGCTGCGGGTGCGGATCGTCAAGGTGCAGAAAAGCTACTGCTATGGCATCATTGAGGAGGTTTTAACGCCCTCCCCCGACCGCATTGAGCCGGACTGCCCCTGCTACAAGCGCTGCGGCGGCTGCAGCTTAAGACATGTTGCTTATGAGGCAGAGTTGCGCGAAAAATCCGGCTGGGTGCGGGACGCCATGCAGCGTATCGGCGGATTTTCAATGGAACCGCTGCCTATTCTGCCCTCCCCCAGCCATGAGCGTTACCGCAACAAGGCGCAGTTCCCTTTTGGGCAGAATGAGACCGGCAGCTATACCGGCTTTTTCGCGCCGCGCAGCCATACGGTGATCCCATGCGGGGACTGCGCTTTGCAGCCTAAGGAATATAGCGAGATCGCCGCCTGGGTGTGCCGCTATGCCGACAGCCATGGGCTGACCATCTATGATGAACAAAGCGGCAAAGGGCTGCTGCGGCATCTTTATCTGCGGCAGGCGGCTGCCGATGGCAGCATTATGCTGTGTCTTATCATCAACGGCAGTAAACTGCCGCAGGCGGAACGCTTTGCGCGGGAGGTTCAGCAGGCGTTCCCTGCTATCACCACCGTACTGCTGAACCACAATACCCGTCGGGATAATGTGATCCTTGGCAAAGAGCAAACGGTGCTGACCGGTAACGGTACCTTGCAGGATACTCTGTGCGGGGTGGCGATCTCGCTTTCCGCGCACAGCTTTTATCAGGTGAACCACGATGCCGCCGAGCAGCTTTACCGCGAAGCCGCACGGCTGGCAGCGCTGAAACCGCAGGAAACGCTGCTTGACCTATACTGCGGAGCCGGAACCATTGGGCTTTCGATGATAGCGCCGGAGCAGAAGCTCATTGGCGTGGAGGTAGTCCCCAGCGCTGTGGAAAACGCCAGAGAAAACGCCCGCCGCGCAGGGGTACAAGATGCGGAATTCCTGTGTGCCGATGCAGGAAAAGCCTCGCAGATCCTGGCGGAGCGTGGACTGCGCCCCGATGTGATCGTACTTGACCCGCCGCGCAAGGGCTGTGACCACGCGACTCTGGAGGCAGTCGGTCACATGGCGCCCAGCCGTATTGTAATGGTAAGCTGCAACCCCGCCACAATGGCGCGGGACGCCGCCGCTTTGCGGGAGATGGGCTATACCCTGCAATGCTACCGACCGGTGGATCTTTTCCCGAGGACGGCGCATTGCGAATGCGCACTCTTAATGATTAAAACCGAATAAGTATATCCGCCGGTATATTCCGTACAAATCGTACCATATACCGGCGGTTTATTTTTTTAACTGTTTATACCATGGCATCAGTTGTAAACAGCAAGATCATTAGTCTTTACACATAGGTATTGTTTCTCCGTTTTTGTTCTCTTTTGTTTCGCTCGCAGTAAATTCTTCCCTTTGGTAAGTCATCTTTTGCCCCCCCGATATTCTCGGTTCCGTATATCTATATTTAACATAATTTTATTATAACGTAATATAAATTGCACATAATTATCAGCATGAGGTGGACAATTATGGTTAATTGTATTATACTATATAAGATATTGGAAAGGTATGCCTTTAAGAAAAAGGTAGGGTAAGTTGGTATCGGTAAAAGGAAAGCCGATGCAATGAGACCCACAAAAAGAGAAATGGAAGAGTGTTTGGGAGGTAAAAAAATGAAAAAAGATACCAGAGAGCGAATAGAACGGTATACCCAAGAGATTCCCCATGTTAAAGAAAAACTCTTTATCACGGGGCTTGGGCTGCTGATGGCAACTGTTATGACAGTATCGGTCAGCTTTGCCTGGATCATGCTTTCTGTTGCTCCGGAGATATCCAGCATTAATACGACGCTTGCCTCCAATGGCAGCTTGGAGATCGCCCTTAGTAATGATAAAGGCACCGATCCGGAGGAAAGCGATATTGATGAACAAGCGCTGCCAAGCGATAAACTTTCTGCAACCAATGTACAGTGGGGCAACCTTGTCAGCCTCAATGATCCGTCCTACGGCATTTCAGATCTGACACTTCGCCCTGCCCAGCTTAATACGGGTGCTTTAGGGACAAGTCCCCTTTGGGCTGCCTCTTATGGCGAGGACGGTCGCATCACCGGCTTGGGCAGTAAATTTGTTTATGCCAAATACGATCCGGCACAAAACCAGTTTATGGCATCGGCAGACTTCGGCGTTCGTGCTATTTCCTCCTATAAAACATTGACCACAGAATCAACCGCTCAGGACTATGAGGTAAGATATAACGCGCTTTTAAAAGCTCACCGCGATGTTAATGAATTCTATTCTACAAATATCACTACCAAATTTGTTAACGGTAATTTAGAGGGCGTTATCGGCGATTTGGGCGGTATTGTCAGCGTCTATCTGCAGTCTATAATCAATGGAACATCTTACCGCATCTCCTCTGAAACCAATCTTCCTTTGAATGAAAAGCAGGTTACAGCACTATTAACTCTATATCAAACACTTCAGCAAGGTATGGAACTGCAAAAGGGAGCTCTGGTGCAGCTTGCCAATCTGCAGCAGTTTGTCTATTCTCGCCAGCACATTGATGAAACAACTAATAAACCGCTTGATTATACCCCTTTAAGCTGGGAGAATCTATTAGCTGAAAAAGAAACCTATGATTCCAAAGGGACAAGCCATAAAAAGCCTTCAGACAGCAAAGCTCCCATTGATGCAGTAAACATCAATGGTTTAAAACAGTTCATTGACGACTTAGATACAGTCCAGAAAAATATTACTGCACTTAAAAATCACATCAAGAATATCAGTAATGTAAAAACCGATGATGTTAAGCCCCAAATCAATGATGTTTGCGACCCATATCAGGCAAAAATAGATGGGTATACAGTCAATCAATGGTTAAATCGAGGGCTCGGGCAGCTTGCAAATCTCGCTTACGGGCGCCATTTGGTGCAGATTTGTAATGGAACTCTAAGGAACTTTGAGCAGTTTGCCATTGATACTGACTCTCGTCTGCCGCGAATAAAAGATTGGCAATCCGAGTACAGAAATGGTACTGTACTAAGAGCGAAAGCACGTGCTCTCGGTATGGATAATCAAATAAAAATGACGGCTCATGTGTGTACAAATGCCAATGGCGACAGCTATTTTATGTCGGACTTCGGTGCACTTCCGGCAGATATCAATGCGTCTGAAAAGGTGGCGGAGGACACCTACGGCATGGCAATAGATCTGTGGCTGCGTACCAACAGCGAGAAAACCTATTTGACGCTGGAAGGGGCTGTCGTTAAGGACGCCGAAAATGGTACTGTCTCCAGCTTTGACGGTGTAAACCGCGTATGGAATACCATTCCCAATGCCGCATTGACCTCCAACAGCACCACACAAGGCAATGGTTCCTGCTACACCTACTATGTGGATACCCCTGAGGATCTTCAGCGATCCTTGCGTTTGCTGAAAAACATGAAGATTGCGTTCTTCGGCACAGCAGACGGCAACAAGTTTGCAACAGCAGTAATGGATGTAGAAAACTATTATGCCCAAAACGGTCGTGTAACTGTTCCTTTGGTCATTGATACTAGGGATTGTACGGAATATACCTATGAAGACACCATCAACAGTGTAGAAAAGACCGGTTATGCCATCAAAGAAATGTACACCGATGAGGCGATACGGGTTACGGCGCTCATTTATCTGGATGGTGAAAACCTGACAAACGAAGATGTGTTAGCAGCGGAAACCATTCTCGGTCAGCTGAATATTCAATTTGGGTCCTCCGTACCGCTTACCACGGCGGGCGACCGGACATTGGAAAGCGCCCAGCGCTATGTCACTGCCGAGCTTTCCAATTCCACTAATCTTGAGTTTATTAAAGGTCAAACACTTCCCAAAACAGATGTCACCGTCACGGTTCAGGGTAAACAGCCCGCTAAAATGACGGCTTATTTCGTGCGCTCTATTAACGATCTGCAGGGCACTCGACAGAAGGAAATGGCATTTACATTTGATACACAAAGCGGTACATGGAAGTCAACGCACGAGTTCACCGCACCGGGCAACTACTGGCTGCGGCATATCCGCATGGACGGCGTGGACTATGAACTGGTAACCCCGCTGTCGGTAGCAGTAACCGGCTTCGATGTCACCAGTGTGACATGGGACAAAGGAGCAACCCCCTATACATACTATACTGTTGATGATTCCCACGATGTATCGGTCGATGTTAACCTGGCATTTGATAAAGAGGCAAATACTCCTCAAGCTGTAACTGCCGTGTTTATGGGTGATGACGGAAATGCTATAAATATCAGGACCTCGGCAAAGGACGGAACTGCAAAGGTCTGGTCCGGCAAAGTGACATTTACTGATTCCGGCACCTATACCCTATCCCATGTTATTGTGGACGGCAACTACTATGATGTCGGTTCCTCTAAAAAGGTCATGAACCTTTATTTCGGACTTTCCGCCGCTATCTATAATGATGGCTGCACCACGGAGGATAAGTTTGATAAGGATAACCCGAATAAGACATACGAAAAAGCGGTAAATGTATCCATCTTGGATAATTCGGGGAACGAGCTCCCCGAGCTGGCGGATACAGTTACGCTTATATATAGCTTGGGCGGTTCAGATTCCACTATTCCGACAAAGCTGACATGGAATTCTGATACCAAATGCTATACCGGCACTATCGTTCTGCAAAACCCCGGTCGGTATATCTTCAGTTCCCTGCAAATTGGCAATGACACTATTCGTAAGGTAGTCATGTCGCCTACCTATACCATCATGGCACCCGATGCACCTCAATATGACAGCAATTCTGCCACCGGGTATAATGATGCAAACGGCAAGCAGTATGCTCTGCAAAGTGATAAAGCCTATATTACCGGTATCAAGATTGATAATTCCGAATCGGCGGGCATCAGCGCCGTGTTGTATAACGAAGCTGCCAAAAAGTATTATCTTGTTGCTCGCGGAGACAATGATAATACCCCCGGCACAATCTACTTGACTGAGAACAAAACATGGTCGATCCGTTTGCCCAACATTGCGGAAGATAACAATGCCACAGCCATTGACGGCAAATGGTCGGTTGTGTGCATGAAGCTGTGGAACTGCTATGATGGCGCTTCCACTACTGTCTGCACAGAGGATAACCCTCTTGTTTGGCTGAACACCACGCCTGAGGCAGAAGCTTATGCCAAAGAGAAAGGCTTGACCGCTTCCAAGAGCATAGATTTCAGCAAGCTGAATACCGATGTCATCAGCACCATTACGGTAAAGATGAACCCCGGTAACACCAAGTTGGGCGACAAGAACACCGCCTTTATGGCGCAGCACAAGGTCTCCGAGCTGGGGATTTTCGTGAAGTTCAGCGATTATATGGGGAATCCGATTCCGCAGGAGAAGCTGAATACTGTTACACTGAATATCGACTATCGGGCGAATAAGAACGCCGCCACATACGGCTATGAGGTCATGGATAGCGCCAATCGCAGCTATACCATACCGTTGACATACAGCAGTGATCATTGGGATATTAAAACCACTGATTACATTTGGCAGTATGTCGGCGAGTATAAGGTAACCGGCTTGCAGGTTATTGCGAGCGGCATTACCAAGAACTACACACATGATAACACCAATGGAATTCCGGCGATGTACACCGTCACCTCCAAGGCGCCGTCGATGGCAGATGTTAGAATTTCTAATCCGTATTACAGCAATACTGTGTACGGAAAAGGCTATTTCAGCAATTCTCCGTTCTTAAGCAGCTTTAAGCCAGATGCGCGCGTCACGGTGTATCTTACCGCAGAAGATGTAAACAAACAGCAATTCGCTATTGCCGATGTTAAGGTGACGCTGACCATGGACTACAAGGACGGCACGGTTGCCCCCAATGGCGGCTATAGCTGGACGGGCAGCAGCGGCTACGAGCACTACGAGCTGCCAATGACGCCGAATGAAAACGACGTCTACACCGTACCCGACGAAGACGAAGTGGTGCTGCTTGCCGGTGAGTACGAGCTGCGCTGTACTGTTTCGGTGGGCAGCGACACGAAGGAGCTGGAGGAGCTGCATTACCGCATTCAGGTATATTCAAAGCGCCCGAAGATGTCCATCACTAACATCAAACCCAGCGGAACCATAAAGGTAAGCCGCACGGGCAGCATCTTCACCAAGGACGCAAATGCCTTTACCGCCACCAACCAATATGGTAACGATTATGCGGTGGCATATATGAGCTTTAAGCCCTTCGATGGCTGGGGAAAGTATATGTGGGGCAGCAGTCAAATGTCAACCAAAGATCACTGTGAGAAATACGCCCGCTACACTATCCCGACCGTAACTGTGCGTATGGAAGATATGGGGGACGGCTTCGTTACCACGCTTACCCTGCCCGCCGACTATGGTAACATCACTCATAGCTTTGAGCTCAGTAATGGCTCGAATGCCTTCCCAATCGGTCTGATTGCGACCGGAACGGACAGCAGCTTCAAGACAACCACCGAGCATGCTGGTAATACCATCACCTACGAAACCCAAAAGGTGGATAAGCTGTTCGGTACCCACACGATCTCCGAGGTCACATCAACGGTCAATGGAATCACCTTCCGCCGGCTGCTGGAATATCCGGTCACCATCAGCCAGACGGCTACCCCGCCTGCGACGACCAATGGCAAGCTGACCTATACGGTGCCGGCAGGCATAACTGCCTCCATTGCACAAACAAACAATAGCAGTGCCGTGTCCTCCGGAGCGTCGCTGAAGGAATTCACAAATGTAACCGTAACGCTTGGTGCCGATGAGGGCTACTGCAACCCCAGAATGGCCAAGCCCGCCGGTGTCTACAACTGGAACATCATCAGCGAAGGCGCAGAGCAGGCAAAGTACAGCTTTAGTATGCCCGGAAAGGATACCAGCCTGAGTATGACCGTAAAGGCATACCCCAAGCTGAACTTTACGGCTGAAACTGCAAAAGCCAAAACCGAAGTAACGGTGAACGGCATTGTAAAGAGCACCAACACCGGAATTAAACCCGGCGAGACAGTTACGGTCACCGTTACTGCCAATAAGGCGAACGGCTATTGTTGTCCCAGACTGGATATGCCGAGCGGTGTTACATCATGGAAAACCGCTCCAACCACCAAGGACTATGAGGCAACATACAGCTTTGAAATGCCCGGCAATGATGTGGTACTGAATACCAAACACACGCAGATGCATAAGGTAAGCTGGGATAGCAGTGCCGGGGCGAAGCTGATCTTCTTTGTGAAGGACGCAGAAGGCACTCTTGCCAACGGCGGATATACTATACCCGGACGGCAGATAACCGTTACCGCAGTGGCAAACGGCGGCAAAAACCCGCAGATGACCGTCAGCGGCGCCAATGTCGTTCTTAAACCGGATACCACCGATACCGGGGTGACAAGCCGTGTTTACACCTTTGCCATGCCCGCGGCGGATATCACGCTGGGCGGCAGCATGACGCCCCTGCCTACAAAGATGCTGACCTATCGTACCGAGGGCAATGAGTACGCAAAGATTGTTGCGGTCACCGTCAATGGAATTGCAGCAACGCCTGTTGAGACGGACGGTACAGCAATGGTAAGCATACCGGTAAGCAGCAAAGTGGAAATTACCTTGCAAGCTAAGACCTATCCCACTCTCAAAATCTTTGAACAAGGGAGGGGTTATTATAATCCCAGAATGGCAGTTTCCACTGTGGGTGGCGTGGCACTCAGCGGTCCTACCTTAGGGGTGCCGGAAGATCCGGAAGCCTATTATGGCAAAGCGGCGTATACCTTCACGATGCCGGATCAGCAAATCGACCTGACCGGAGAGATGTTTACCGCCACGGCTGCGCCGAAGATAGTTGTCAAAAAGGAAAGCGCTATTAAACTTTCGTTTGATAACTGCACGCAACCAATAGCATATTATGTTGATACTTACGGGAAAGAAACGATGACCGAAATAACAGCAGCCCACTTTGTAATTAATCTTGCAGGCGATGAAGGGAAAATTTTCACATACGCTTTGCCCGGAACGAAAGCCGAAATTGTAATAAACGCAAAAAAAGCATATGAGGACAAGTTTACCCTTACAGTGGCTGGGCAAAAAATAACGCCTATTAAGAAATCAACAAGCGAAACAATAACGAAATTGACCTTTACTGTTGCAGTTGGTACCGAAGATGTGGTAGCAACGATCGGTTTGACCGAATGAACCAAGGGGAAAGGAAGCACACCATGAAATGTAACCATACCAACTATAATGGGCGCAGGGCTGCTGCGCTGCTGTGCGCCGTATTCCTTTGCCTTGTGTTGCTGCCGCAGCCTGCCTATGCGCTGCAGGGCACCGAGGGCGACACCCGCTGGGCGCTGGACGGCGGCACCCTGACCATAACGGGCAAGGGGTGTATCCCCAATTACAGCGATGCCGCCCCCGCCCCATGGGGCAGCCACACCGATGAGATCACCCGCATTGTTATCGGCGATGGGATCACCCGCATCGGCGCATTGGCGTTCTATGGCTGCACCCGTGCAAAAAGCGTGGCTTTTCCCTCCACCCTGCAGGAGATCGGCTCCGGCGCCTTTAAGGATTGCCGCCAGTTGGAGCGCATTGCGCTGCCTGCGGTTATCTTCCGCATCGGCGAAAGCGCCTTTGAGGCCTGCCAAAGCCTTACGGCTGCCTATCTGCCGGATGGACTGCGTGCCATCGGCAGCTATGCCTTCAGCGGCTGCACCGCATTAACGGCGGTCAGCATTCCCGCCTCCGTCACCGATTTCGGCATCGGGGTATTTTCCGGCTGCAACGGGCTGATCGCCGCGGCAGTTCATGCTACTGTCTGCCACCTGCCGCCGGAGACCTTTTCCGGCTGCGGGCAGCTTTCGGTGGTAGCGCTTCCGCAAACGCTGGAGAGCATCGAAACCGGAGCTTTCCGAAGCTGCAGCGGCATCACCGATGTATATTACACCGGTGATGCGATCTCCGAGGTGAAAAGTGTTATCAGCTCTCAAGCCGAAAATGCGCAGGTCCTTGCCCTTCCCTGCCCCAACACCATTTCGGGCAGTAGTGCCCAGTTAAAGCCGGATGGGAAAGGCGCTGTAGAGCAAAAAACCGAAATCACCGAAACACCCAATTCCACCATCATCGGCACAGATATCATCGACAGCGATTTCTACATTGACGGCGAGGGCGCTACGCTGCAGGAGATTACAAGCCTCCCTGCTGATCACGATAAGGAGATTTCCTCCACCGGAACGATTACCTCCAAAATAGATGCCTCCGTAAAGAACAACGAGGGCTGGTCCGAAATTGCCGAGCGAATCAATAATACCCTGCAAGATATCGGCAACAATTTGGATACCAAGGTTACAGTAGAGGCAGCAGTCTCCATACCGGATAAGGAAGTGACCGGCGACCAGCTTTCCGACATTTTGGGCAAAAATGTGACACTGGAGCTGACAACGGATTCCGGTGAAAAGTGGCGGATAGACGGCTCTGCTGTTAATAAACGAGACCTTTCCGGCAAAAGCTACGATTTAGGTTACAGCATTGAACAAACGGATAACAAAGCTCTGCAAGCCGATGCCGTTTATAAGCTGAAATTTGGCGGTAATACTGATTTCTCCGCTTTGTTCGCCGTCACTGTCCCATCTGGCACACCGGGACAGTACGCAACCCTCTTTGAGAAAAAAGGGAAAAAATATAATGAGCTTCAAACGGTTTTGATTGATGAAAGCGGTAATGCATGGTTCAGCATAAACGGTGCAAGCACCCGCGGCAAATACTTTATCGCAGTTAATGCCAAGAATGCCAATATCAGTAATGCTTATATTCCCCACACCATGCAGGATCAATATCAGGTAGATGAGGAGTACACACTTACCGATGCACAAGGCAACCGTTACTCTGTTGGTCAGCGGGAATCCTCTTGGGGCATTACTCAAAATCAGTTTATGCTTTATGCAGGCATTGGTATTGGTGCAGTGGTTCTGGTGGTTTCTTTTATCATGATCACAATGAACATCATGAAAAAGACACGGACAAAGGCTGCGCTGGAACATGACGCTGCACAAAATACTGAAAATATAGACGAAGAATCCCTGCGGTTGGAGATCATGCAAGAGATGCTGGCAGAATGTGAAAAGAATAAAAAGAAGGGCCCCTGAGCTTCTTTCATAAAAATACCCGTGGCACCATAATCGAAATTGATTTCGGCTGCCACGGGTTCATTATTCTTTTTTTGCTGCACTAAGCATGCTTTCTTGCCTACTGAATGCGCACCAGCAGTACCGTCTCCCCGCCGCGGGACACACGGATATCCAGCCCGTTTTCGGTCTGCTTGCGCCGGAACTCCAGAAGCTCGCCCTCATAGCAGGAGGCACGGAAAATGATGTCCATGCGGTTGATGTTCATGGATTTCAGCTCCACATTGGAGAAAGTCCCCATGACGGCACGGACATACGCCGTGTTATTCATGTGCCCGCCCACATCAATATCGGTGGAGCGCACACGATACTCAGCATACGGCTCGATCCCCTCAAAGTGATCGGCAATGCGGGCAAACGGTTCCGGGCAGGCAGGAGCCGTATCGAAATTAAGCTCCTCCGGATAGATCCCATCCAGCGGCACCAGCTTGTGCGTTTGGGTATTGATGACCGCCCATTCCGTTTTGCCGGTCATCAGCACCTCCCCCACTCTGCCAAGAATATAGCTGCGGTTTCCGCGCATTTTATCCGGCTTTTCGGGGTAAGTCTGTAAGGAAACATTTTGCAGCATAGCGGGGCGCCGGATAAAATTGACCTGTGTTTTGACCGTCAGCCAAAAGAGTTCTTTCTTCGCCATTGCGCCCAGCCCTATCCCCAGCATTTCGGCATGGGTGGTGGCTATATCCATAAACAGCCCAAACGCCTCGGCATAGCTCAATTTGCCGGCGGCATCACAGATACTGGGACCTATCTCCCGCGTTACTTCATATTTTTCCGTCATATCCGTTCCCCTCCTTGCGCTTTCCTTGTAAAACTGGAAGTAATCTGCTATATTAGATACAGATGGTGCAATAATGATATTGTACCACAGCCGGCGGAATTATCAAGCCGCCAATTTCCCCGCATTGTGCAAAGGAGACGATCAAACCATGTGTACCGCAGCCACCTACCGCACCCGAGATTTTTACATGGGGCGGACGCTGGACTATGAATTTTCCTACCCGAGCGAAGTAACCGTTATGCCCCGTCATTTCCCGCTCGCCCTACGGCGTGGAGAAACACTGACAGAGCATTACGCCCTGATCGGTATGGCGTATGTCGCGGAAGGCTATCCCCTTTATTATGACGCTGTTAACGAAAAAGGATTGGGCATGGCAGGGCTGAACTTTGTGGGCAATGCCGCCTATGCCAAGCCCTGTGAGGACAAAGAGAACATCGCCCAGTTCGAGTTTATCCCGTGGTTGCTTGCCCGCTGTGCCGATCTGCGGGAAGCGCGCGCCGCGTTGGAAACCATGAACCTGACCGATACCCCTTTCAGCGGTCAACTGCCGCCCGCCTCCCTGCACTGGCTTATCGCGGATAAGTCCGGTGCCATTGTGGTGGAAAGCATGGCGGACGGTCTGCATATCTACGATGATCCCGTCGGGGTCCTGACCAACAATCCGCCATTTCCCCAGCAGATGGCAATACTGAACCGTTACCGCGGGCTTTCGCCCCGCCAGCCGGAAAACACCTTTGCACCGGGGGTGGAACTGCCCTGTTACAGCCGCGGCATGGGCGCCAAGGGGCTGCCGGGCGATCTATCCTCCGATTCCCGCTTTGTACGGGTCGCCTTTACCCGCATGAGTTCGGTAAGCGGCGAAGGCGAGGCGGAAAGCGTCAGCCAGTTCTTCCACATTCTCGGCACGGTGGAGCAGGTACGCGGCTGCTGTGAGGTCGCGCCCGATAAGTACGAGATCACCATTTATACCTCCTGCTGCAATGCCACACGCGGCATCTACTACTACACGACTTATCAAAACCCGCAGATCACTGCCGTGGATATGCACCGCACCGACCTGACGGGAACGACCCTATCACGCTACCCCCTGCTGCCCCTTGAAATACGACAGCAAAACTGAATAAACAAAAAGCCGGTACACTGTTCACCCTGTTTGATGAAGCGGTACACCGGCTCTTCTTTTTTGCATTATATCTGCCCGCCCGTTACCATGACCGGCAGACGCACCCCCAAACGGGAAAGCAGTTCATTGCTGATACTGCCGGAGCGCTGCGCCACAAAAGACGCGGAGAGCGTGCTGTCCTCCCGTGCTTCGATCAGCGTCGCTGTATCCCCTACGGATATTCCCACCGTATCGGTAATATCCACCGCAAGCTGATCCATGCAGATACGCCCGATGATCGGAACGATGTATGTACCGATACGCACACAAGTCTTTCCGCCGGAAAGGTCTCTCGGAAAGCCGTCGCCATAGCCGATCGGTAAAATGGCGACCTTAGTATCTCTTACTGTCTGATACGCACGCCCATAGCCAATGTACTCACTTTTCGGCACCTCTCTTATCAGTACGACCCGTGCCTTTACGGATAAGACCGGACGAAGCGGCAAACGACAGACGGTTTGATCTCCTGCCGCGCTGGGCACTCCATACAAGGAAATGCCCGCCCGCACATAGTCACATTGCAGTTGCGGATAGTTCAACAGCCCATAGCTGCTTTGGATATGCAGCTTTGGTACGGATATCCCCTCTGCCTTCAACCGGTCGGTCAGGGTGTAAAAGCGGCGGATCTGCTCTTTGGTAAACACTATATCCTGCGGCTGCCGGCTGTCACAACAACATAGATGGGTAAACATACCGTCCACCAGCAGGTGTTTCATCAGAAAAACGCGCCGCACACTTTCAAAATCGTCCCAGGCGATGCCCAACCGGTGCATGCCGCTATCTATGCCGATATGGACATGAATCGGTATGCCCTGTTCATTCAGCCGCTCGGCATAGTCATAGTCAATAAGCGTCTGTGTCAGACGGTATTTTTTCAAATCTCTTGCCCTGTGGATATCGGTAAAGCCCAGAATGAGGATATCCCCCCGTATTCCATAACGACGCAGGCGGATCCCCTCCTCGACTGTCGCGACCGCAAAGGCAGTCACCCCGTTTCGTTCCAAACGTACTGCTGTTTCATAATCCCCATGACCATAGGCGTTTGCCTTTACGACCGCCATCAGCTTACAGCCCCGCGGCATCACCGCCTGTAATACGGCAGCGTTGTGGGCAAGGTTTGCAAGGTTCAGTTCGATATAGGCGCGCTCGGTTGATGTAATGTGTTTTTGCTTTACAGTAATGTGCCGCCACAGGGCAGCCACTGCAAAGCCGAATAGAACTGATATAGCGCATACCGCCGCGAAATGAACAATGCTGTTCTCTACCAGCAGCGCCCACCGGTGCGTCAGTTTTGCCGCCGCGCGCACCACCACAATTATCATCGGGTGGATAAGATAGATAACCAGCGTCGCAGCACGCAGTCCCCTTGCTTCTTTTCCCCGTACAAACAGCACCGTCCGAAAGAGAAAGATCATGCAGAGCGGGAGGAGCAGATACATGCTGTCGTGGCGGGGCAGCCCGTTTTGGTGCAGCAGCAGCGCCTCGGCAGCCATTGCCGCAAGGCTAAGTGCAAAACCGCCAAGGCTCTGTTTCTGCGTCAGGCGGGGCTTTTTCTCCGCCATATACCCGCCGAGCATCAAAAAGATGGGGGCAAAGAATACGCCGTTTCTGGTATAGTCAAAAAGCTGGAACAGCAGCCCGTAAAAGTCCTTTATGACCGGCACCCCCGCGGCTATCCCGTAGTAGCTGTCACCAAACAAGCCAATCAGGTACAGCAGGGCAGCGACTGCCAATCCCTTAGAAAAATCCAGCTTTTCCACCAGCCGCCACGCGATCACCATTCCCAGCATGGAAGCCGACAGATACCACAAATGATACACCGTACCGTCAAATACAAGGTCTTTCAGGATATTCGGCAGCAGGCACGGCTTTTCAAAATAGCCGTTATAGATGTTCAGCGGAAGATACAGCAGCATGGCAGCCGCATAGATCATTCCGCTCTTTTTCAGAAAACGGTGAAGCCCGCTGTTGTCACGATGATAACGGGAAAGTGTGAAAAACCCTGTCGTCATCAAAAAGAAGGGTACCGCAATGCGGGCAATGCTCCTTGTCAGGATCAGATCCCCTACGGCACTGATACTGCTGAGCGGCGAAGTATGGATCGCTATGACCAACAGGGCGGCAGCAAATCGCATTTGGTCGATGCCGGTATAATACTCCCTTTCACTCATCGGCTTTCTCCCCAAACGGTCACGATAAACCCATCTGTATTGTTGCCGGAAACCTGATACAACGCATCTTCCGGCAAACGGATCTCCGTATAGGGTGCGGCTGCCGGGAAGAAGAATACCTCGGTATTCCGATAGATCAGCCGACGCTCCGGCGTGTATCTTTTGATGAATGCGATGTATTCCTCCAGCGTCAGCCCCATATCTGCCATAACAGCGGAATGCGGAAAACCGACATAGCGAAAATGCCACGGCTCGTGCGCGATCCCTGTGATCTTCTCCTTTCCTGCCGGATAGCGCTGGATAAATCCATAGTCCGGCGCCAGCCTGCGGAACTCTTCGCATATCCCCTCGTAAGGGAAATCGGGACAAAGAAAATCGATGTTTTCCAAATAGCGTCCCACATCGATCGCCAGTCCTGTCTGGTGCTCGCTGCGGTCGGGCAGCGCAACATATTTCCTTGTGAATTCCGCACCGTTTTCCTTTAAGGATTTTCTGTATATCTCCGTTTGTTCCTCCTTGCTGCGGTAGCCGCTCACCGGTACGATCTCGCTTTCGGCAGCAAGCTGTTCCAACAAAGCCTGCAGCATTCCGGCAGCTTTGCGGTTCAGCAGGATATCTGGATACCGCGCGTTTACCGGCACCGGCTCCTCTGTCCTCTCCCTGTACAGCGGGTGCACCGCATTAACAAGGATCAGTTCCCCCTCATGTATTTTGTCTCTGGTCAAAGTTATCGTGTTCATAGTCATTCGTACAGCCCCAGCAGCTTTTCCAGCATCTGCGGGAACGGCAGCCCGATGCCTTTCATCATATTTGGGTAACGGCTATGCGCGGTAAAGCCGGGGATAGTATTCACCTCATTAAAAACGATCTCTCCGGCATGTGTCAGGAACATATCCACCCGTGCAATGCCCGAACAGCCCAATGCCCTGTAGATCGTTTTTGCCGTCTCCTGAATGCGCCGCTCGGTCTCAGTATCTATCCTTGCGGGCATATGGATCTGTGAGGTTTTCAGCGTGTACTTTTCGGTGTAGTCAAAGAAACCGCCGGAAAGCTCGATCTCATCTACCCGCCCAACGGTTAGTTCATCGGTGCCCAGCACCGCGCAGCCGACCTCAAAGCCCTCGATGGCTTCCTCCGCAATGACCTCGTCATCGTGCCGGAAAGCCAGCCGCACCGCATCTAACAGCTGCTCCGGCTTAGTAACGCGGGTAATGCCAAAGGAGGAACCGGCGCGAACCGGCTTGACGAAAGCCGGAAAACGGAGCGTATCAATGATGCTACAGACTGCCTCGGCAGTTTCCGTCTGCTTAAAAGTGACCGAGCGCGGCACCTTGATCCCCGCAAGGGAAACCAGTCGATGCGCCCTGTCCTTATCCATGCACAGCGCCGAAGAAAGCACCCCGCAGCCCACCACCGGTATGCCGGCAAGCTCCAATAGACCCTGCACGGTGCCGTCCTCGCCGTTTTTGCCGTGCAGTACCGGAAAGGCGAGGTCGATCCCGCGGGGAAAATACCGACCGTTGTAAAGCTCCAGAAAGCCGCCAAGGGAACGATCCTGCGAAAACACCACCCTGTTCAAATGGGCACTATCCCTGCACCATGTTCCCGCCGTGATCTGTGCACACTCTCCGGTATAGCGGTACCAGTCGCCTCCTCTTGTAATACCGATCATATAGATCTCGTATCGCTCGGTGTTGATATTCTCCAGCACCGCTGCCGCCGATTGCAGCGATACCTCATATTCGGTAGAGCACCCGCCAAAAATGACTGCTATTCTTTTTCGTTCCATACCACTTCTCCTCTTTCCTTTTTTTGTAAAACAAAACTCCTGCTTCTGACACCTTTATCGTACCAAAAGCAGGAGTTCTATTTACTTGTTTGTCCGCACGGGTCTCCTCTTTTTCTCTGCGGGAATTCTTACGATTTTCCTACGAAAGCGGGAGGATAACGGTAAACTCAATCAATTCCTCGGCACTTTGGGCGGTGATCGTGCCGCCGTGCAGTTCTACGATCTGCTCGGCAATGGCAAGCCCCAGTCCCGCGCCGCCGCCGGAGCTTCGGGCGGCATCCAACCGGTAGAATTGCTCAAAAATACGCGAGAGCTTTTCCTCCGGTATGGTGTCGCCGCGGTTCCTGAAACGGATCATGACCCGACTGCCCTCCCGCGCCGCCGTAATAGTGATGTTCGTATCGGGGTAGCTGTAAAGAACGGCATTGCGCAGCAGATTATCAAAGACCCGCTGGAGCTTATCACCGTCACAGCGCAGCGCCAGATCCTCTGGTGCCTGCAGGTCGCAGGTCAGGTTCTTTTCACGCAGCATGGGCTTAAACTCAAACACCAGCTGTTCCAAAAGCCGTGTCAAATCGATTCTGCCGTATTGCAGCGTGATCTCCGAAAGATTGAAGCGCGTGATCTCGAAAAACTCGTTGATGAGATCCTCCAGCCGTTCCGCCTTATCCAGCGCAATGGAAAGGTATTTTTCCCGCAGCTCCGGAGAGATCTCGCCCTCATCGTACAGCAGGGTCAGGTAGCCGATGACGGAGGAAAGCGGCGTTTTCAGGTCATGCGCCAGATACATGATGAGGTCATTCTTTCGCTGCTCCGCGTCCCTGCGCAGCCGCAGGTTTTCCCGCGACTGTGCCCGTGCAAGGTTCAGTTCGTTCTCCACCTCGGAAAGCTCCTGCGGCAGAGATACCGTGGGCGCGTCGGGATCGGAGAGCGTCTTTGCCGCGTCAATGACCTCATCAAGATACTGCAGCGGCTTTTTGATAGCGATCACCAGAAAGATGATGCAGCCTGCCGCCATAATGGCCAGAATGATGATCGGTGACAAGGCTTGCAGCGCTTTAAGGATATTGTAAAGCAGCGTATCCCCGCCCCACGCAATGCGGGAGCAAACAAACCACGCCACATAATACCCACCCACCATAATGGCGAACAGAATGAGCATGGAGATGAAAAAGCGGTTGAGAATTCTCCTGGAGATCTCGGAATACTGCCGTTTATTATTCGATCTCATAGCCCACTCCCCATACGGTCTTTATAAATTTCGGGTTCTTCGCCGGCTCCTTCATCTTCTCCCGCAGCCGCCCGATATGCGCCATGACGGTATTGTTGTTATTGAGGTATTTCTCCTTCCATACCGCCTCAAAAAGCTCCTCGGAGGAAACGACTCTGCCCTGATGCTCACAGAGATACCACAGGATAGAAAACTCAATCGGCGTCAGCGAAAGCTCCTTGCCGAACAGCTGGCACTTGTGGCTTTCTCTGTTGATCTGTAGTCCGCGGATATCGTGCTCATTCTTTTCCGCCGCTTGTCCGGCAGAAGGATTATATCTTCCGCAGCGGCGCAGCTGCGTTTTCACCCTTGCCACCACCTCCAGCGGATTAAACGGCTTGGTGATATAGTCATCTGCCCCGATGGTCAGTCCCATGATCTTATCGCTGTCCGCGATTTTTGCCGTCAGCATAATAACAGGAAAAAAGTACCTTTCCCGTATTCTCTGGCAAACATGAAAGCCGTCCATATCCGGCAGCATGATATCCAGTATCGCAAGATCCGGTGTATTCTCCTCTATGCTTTTCAGGGCGTCCGTACCGTTATAGCATTTATATACGGTGTACCCGTCATTTTTCAGATAGACCTCCAACAGGTCGGCAAGCTCCTTTTCGTCATCTACGACCAGTATTTTTTCATTCATGTCCCTGCCCCTCCTGTTTTTCCGTGCTGCGTTTAATAGTATTTTATCATATCGGGACAAAAAAGCAATAAACCGGACTGCCGCCGCGCTGTTGTTTTCCTTTCGCTCTCAAAAGGAAAAACCGACCGACAGCCCCACGCGGGACTGCCAGCCGATTTTTATCTTTATTCTTTATGGTATTTCGCTGCTTTTGTGAATTCCTGTCACCGAGAAAATGACCCACTCTGCGATATTTACTGCATGATCACCAATCCGTTCAAAATATTTTGCAATCATCAAAAGGTCAAGAGTCTGTTCTCCACCCGATGGATTTTCCGCAATCTGTGCAATCAATTCTCGTTTCACCCTGCTGAAATAATCGTCCACAATGTCATCCTCAGCGATCACCTGTCCAGCCAGTTCGATATCCCGCCGTACATAGGCATCTACGCTTTCCGTCACCATCTTAATGGTCGCCTTCGCCATCTCCCGCAGCAGGGAGCAATCGGCGCACTCAAACTCCATATAGGTGACGATCTCCGCGATATCCTCCGCCTGATCCCCGATCCGTTCCATATCGGTTATCATCTTCAGCGCGGCGGAGATCTGACGCAAGTCACGGGCGACCGGCTGTTGCTGAAGCAGCAGTTTCAGGCACAGGCTTTCAATATCGCGTTCCTTCTGGTCGATCTCGGCATCTAACGGCGCGACCCGCGCCGCCAGCGCCTTGTCGCTATCGGCAAGTGCCTTGGCGGAAAGAGCAATAACCTCCTCGCACAGGGCGCCCATTTCAGTCAGCTCACGGCTCAGTTGTGCCAGCTGTTCATCAAAATGACTTCTCATTATCCAAACCTCCCCGTGATGTAATCCTCGGTCTTCTTCTCCTTGGGCTGAGAGAACAGCGCCTCGGTATTGCCGTACTCGATCAGCTCACCCAGCAGGAAGAACGCCGTCTGATCCGAAATACGGACTGCCTGCTGCATATTGTGGGTGACTATAACGATGGTGTACTTCTCTTTCAGTTCCATTGCCAGCTCCTCTATCTTGGAGGTGGAAATGGGATCGAGCGCACTGGTCGGCTCGTCCATCAGCAGCACATTCGGTTCCACCGCCAGCGCCCGCGCAATGCACAATCGCTGCTGCTGACCGCCGGAAAGCCCCAGGGCATTCTTGCGCAGACGGTCTTTTACCTCGTCCCAGATCGCCGCGTCCCGCAGGGAACGCTCCACGATCTCATCAAGTTCCGCCTTTTTGCGGATCCCGTGGGTACGGGAACCATATGCCACATTATCGTATATGCTCATCGGGAATGGATTTGGCTTCTGGAACACCATGCCGATCTGCCGCCGCAGTTCACTTACCTCTACCGTCGGGGCATAAATATCCTGCCCCTTGTAGCACACTTTACCTGTAATGTGTACGCCCTTTACAAGGTCATTCATGTGGTTGAGCGTCTTCAGCAGGGTGGATTTTCCGCAGCCGGAGGGACCTATAAATGCCGTGATGCTCTTTTCCGGAATTTCCATATTGATATGATGCAGTGCCTGATGACTACCGTACCACAGGTTCAGATCCTGCACCGAAATAATATCACTCATTGTTTTTCTCCCTTCCAAAGTGCCGCGAAACCAGGTCAGCGGCTATATTCAGCAGCAGGGTCATTGCCATAAGGATAGAGGCGATGGCAAACGCAATCCCGAATTCGCCGTCCTCCTTGGCATAAAAGTACAGCGAAATGGTAAGGGTCGCGCCCGGCTTGGTAACCGCGGTAAAAAAGTCATTCATCACATGACCAAAGCCTGCCGTAAACAACAGCGCCGCCGATTCTCCCAAAATACGTCCGACCGAAAGGATTGCGCCCGTGATAACGCCGTCTACACAGCCCGGCAGCACCACTGTGCGGATAACACGCCACTTCCCTGCTCCCAGCCCGAAAGCACCCTCTCGATAGCTCTGCGGAACGGTTTTCAGGCTCTCCTGCGTTGTCCGCATCACGGTGGGCAGGTTCATAATAACAAGGGTCAGGGCACCCGCGATAAGGGAGGTCTGCATTCCGAAGAATTCGCAGAAAAACAGCATGCCTACCAGACCATAAATGATAGAAGGAATACCGGAAAGCGTTTCCGCCGCGTATTCTATAACCGAAACGATGGGACTGCCCGCGGCATATTCGGTCAGGTAGATCGCCGCTCCGACGCCCAACGGCACCACGATGAGAATGGTCGCCAGAACGATATACAGCGTATTCAGTATATCCGGCAGAATACCGATGGTGCCCGCCAGATAGCTGGGCGCCGTGGAAAGCAGCTGCCAGCTTAAATTGGGCAAGCCCTTTCTTAAAACATAAACGATCAAAAAGAGAACCAGCGCCGCTGTCAGGGCAGCAGCTATTCCCATCAGCACTTTCATCAGCACGGCATAGGCGCGCCTTCTGCCGCTCAGTTGTTCTTTCATACTGTCAGCCTCCCTTGTTCCGCTTCAGCAGCAGGTTCAGTCCGGCGTTTATCAGCATGATAAACAGGAACAGCACCAACGCAATGGAAAAGAGCGCCTGCTGCTGCAAACCGGAGGAATAGGACATCTCGCTGGCGACTGCCGTGGTCAAAAACCGGACACTCTCAAAGAGGCTCGGCATACGGCTGGTCGCGTTGCCGGAAACCATCATGACCGCCATTGCTTCGCCGATGGCGCGTCCCACTCCCAGCACCACCGCCGCCGCAATGCCGCTGCGTGCCGCCGGTACCGAGACCTTGAAATAGGTCTCGATCGGCGTCGCTCCCAGCGCCAGCGAGGCATCTTCGTAATCTTTCGGTACTGCCTCCAGTGCCGTGACCGAGACCTTGATGATGGACGGCAGGATCATGATAGACAGCACAATGATCGCCGCCAGCAGGCTGGCGCCGTCCGGCACATGGAAAATCTTGCGGATATTCGGCACCAGCACCATCATGCCTACCAAGCCGTAAACTACCGACGGAATACCTGCCAGCAGACTCACCGCCGATTGCATAACGCGCTTTACTTTGGGTGGCGCCAGCTTTGCCAGATAAACAGCGGTCAGGAAGCCGATCGGTACACCCAGCACGATTGCCCCTGCCGTACCGTATACGCTAGTCAGAATAAAGGGCAGTATGCCGTAGGAGGGTTCCGCCGCCGTGGAAGCCCACACCTTCCCGAAGAGAAAGTTCCCCAGCCCGATCTGCTGGATCGCCGGAATGCCGGAGATGATAAGATAACCACTGATAAGCAGTACACACCCTACCGTAATAAGCCCCAGCAGAAAAAAGATCGCGTGAACGATAAACTCGCCCGTTTTTTTCATGTACATCCTCCCCTTAAAAACAGAAAAGGACGGCTGCTATTGCCGCCGTCCTTTCCCATACACTTTAGTTGGCGGCTACCGCCCCGGCAGCGGAGATCAGTCCTGCGGCCTCGGAAGAAGTGATGTACTCAAAGAACTTCTGAGCATATTCGTTCAACGCTTTGCCCTCTACTGTTACCAGTACAAACGGGCGCTGGATTGCATAGCTTCCGTCCTTTACGGTCTCCTCACTCGGAACGACCCCGTTTACGGAAAGCGCCTTCACAGTATCCTTGATGGAAGCCAACGATGCATAGCCGATAGCGTCAGGATTCTGGGCTACGGTAGTGATCACATCACCGGTGGAGGTCAGCTCCTGACGGTACTGGCAGGCATCGGCGGTACCGGTAATCGTCTCAAAGCCGTCACGGGTGCCGCTGCCGGCTTCACGACCGATGAGCACGATTTCAGCATCATTGCCGCCAAGTTCTTTCCAGTTGGTGATCTTACCGGTGTAGATATCGGCGATCTGCTCAATGGTCAGATCCTTGACAGGATTTTCGGGATTTACGATGATGGCAATGCCGTCATACGCTAAGACAGTCTCTTTCAGCCCGGCTTCCTTTTCCTCGGCTTTCAGTGCACGGCTGGAAAGACCGATATCACAGCGCCCTTCCTGTACTGCCTTGATGCCGGAACCGGAACCGGTGGGATTGTAGGTAAAGGTAATGCTCTTGTTTTCGTTCATGAAGGCTTCACCCAGCGTATTAATAACTTTCTGCATAGAGGTGGAGCCATCGGTGGACACCGATCCGGACAGTTCGCTAGGCTGAGGGTCGGCTTGGGGTTCATTGGTATTGCCGCAGCCGGTCAGCAGCAAAGCGGCAGCGCAGGCGATTGCCAGAAGAATTGCAATGTACTTTTTCATGGTTTTGTTTCCTTTCTTTTTTCATGTTCTTTTTTCTTTCAGCGTCCTTAGCATACCGCCCTTGTGTAAAAAACAAAACGCTTCTCTTGTAAAAAGAAAATCAAATCTGGACAGAAAAAATCCTCGGGACATTCATCTGCCCCGAGGAAAAAGAGTATTCGTTTTTATACTTCGCCCTTTTTATCCGCTACGATGTTATTGATCCAGATACCCTTCTTTACCATCACGGTGCCGATGGCACACTTGATGATCTCAAGGCTCTGGCAGCAGGCATACAGCAGCAGAATGGGCATATCCGTGTACCGGCTAAGAACATACGCCACTGGAATATTGATCAGCCACACAAAGGCGCTGTCAAACAGAAAGGTCACAATGGTCTTGCCGCCGGCACGCAGTGTAAAGTACAGTGCGTTGGTCATGGCGGTAAAGGGCATCAGGCAGGCGCCGATGCCGATAAGACTCGTCGCCAGGTGCCGGACGGCATCAGTGGTGCGGTAGATCAGTGGGAAATAGGTGCCGACAAACGCCATCAATATGCCGACCCCTACCGATAGCACCACAGAAAAAGATGTCGTCTGCCGTGCGGTTATTTTCGCCTGCTCAAAGTTCCCTGCGCCAAGCTCCTGCCCCACCATTATACTGATCACGCTGCCCATAGCCAAATATACACAGGCAAACAGGTTCCAGATTGTACTGCTGATATTGGTAGCAGCCACTACATCAAGGCTGCGCAGTGAATAGCATTGGTTTAGCATCGCCATACCGGCAGCCCATAGGCCTTCATTAAGCAGAAGCGGAGTACCGCGCCGCAGAATATCACGGAACAGCCGTCCCGGAATGTGAAGCGATTGATATAGTTTTTCAACATACGGGAAGCGAGCCGTATGGCGATGAGCCCATGTAACTACAATAACCAGCTCTACAAAACGGGATAAAACCGTCGCCACAGCAGCGCCAACTACGCCCATGCGCGGCGCACCAAAATGTCCAAAGATAAGAATATAATTAAAGGTCAGGTTTACCAATACTGCCGCAACACCCGCCTTCATCGGCAACAGTGTCTCCCCAGTCTCTCTCAGCGTTGCAGCATACGCCTGCGTGATGGCATAGGGAAGCATTCCAATGTACATCACCTTCATATACTCTAACCCATAGCGCAGTGAAGCCTCTGCGTCCTCCACGCTGCCCTCTCCTTTTAAGTAGAGATTAATCAGTTGGGATCCCCAAAGAATAAGTACTGCGATAGAGACCGCAGTCAACAAGGTACAGATTACCAGCTTAAAGCGAAGCGTATGACGCACACCGTCCATATCGTTGTTCCCGAAAAACTGTGCGCCAAATATGCCCGCACCGGCTACTGCGCCAAACACAAGCATATTAAAGACAAAAATCAATTGGTTTGCAATGGCAACACCGGACATTTCTACGGTGCCTACCCGTCCGATCATTATATTGTCCAAAAGACTCACAAAATTTGTAATGGCATTCTGGATCATAATGGGAACGCTGATTGCCAGCACACGCCGATAAAACTCACGGCTCCCAAACAGTTTGTTTTGCATATTTTCCTCCCGACTGATGATGTGCAACATTCACCATCATACACTTATTAAAAGCAAAATGCAAGCAAAGAAATTCCCCGCTTTTCCTTTGAAAGAAAAACGGGGAATCTCTCCTTATAAAAGGTCTCCTGCCCTATCTGCCTGCAATGCAGCAGGCTCATTCTTATGCTTTTTAATGTATTGTGTCCATTTAATATATCCGTAGGTGGTATTGGTCAGGTAGCCCGCCTTGAGCACCAGCAGCACCCACTGACCGGAAATGATATTGATTGCAGCCTCCAATAGAGCGCAGATATACCATGCAATCCACTGTTCACGGTAGCGCAGCAGAATAAACACACCATTGGCAATGCCCACTGCACTGGCGCAGGCATCTAAATAGCAAACAACAGTCTCCAATGTGGGGGTGGAGGAAAGCAGTCCTTCGATCTCCAGTGTAGTAAGGAAGTATCCAACGACTACCGTCCAGATAACAATACCGGCGAGAACCAGCACCTCCTGCAGCCCTGTCAGCCGGCGTACCTCGGTCAGTTCCTCCTGCTCCCTGTCCTTGTGGCGGTTCCAGTTGATAAAGCTGATGATGTCAATGGGAATCCAGAAGAACAGTGTCGTTGCCATGGTTGCAAAGCGGTAGGAGAGCACCACGCAGATAAGGATCTCGGTAATCTCTACTCCCAGCGAAACAATGAAGTTCCACTTGCTCTGCTTGGAAATAAGCAGCTCACAGGTTATATTCAATAGAATATCCAGCAGATACAGCGCCATGATGACCTTGCCGTTTACTCCGCCAAAATCCTCCTCCGGGAAGAGGAAGGCAAAGACAAACGCCAGCACTGTAATGCTGATAAACCAGATCTTTTCATAAGTAGTAAAGTAGTTCCACAATCTTTTCAATTTTTGTTTCATAATATCTCCTATTGTCGAGAAGTCTTCGGCTTCAATTAGCGGTGGGGTCATTCTTTCGGCAGTTCAGCCACTCCGGCATCGCACATTTTCTGCAGGGACATCAGAATACCCAGCTTGGCATGCGCCCAGGTAAGCCCGCCCTGATAGTAGATGGCATAAGGCTCGCGAATGGGGCCATCGGCTGAAAGTTCAATAGATGAGCCCTGAACAAAGGCGCCTGCCGCCATTATAACATCGGAATCATAACCGGGCATGGGGTACGGCTCCGGGGTTACATAGCTATCTACCGGTGCGGCGCTCTGCACGCCCTTGCAGAAGGCAACCATTGCCTCCGGGCTGCGCAATTCAATTGCCTGTATAATGTCATGTCGTGTTTCGGTGGAAGCCGGAACACACCGATAGCCCAGTTTTTCATATACGCCGGCGGCAAATATCGCACCCTTGACGGCAGAGGCTGTAACAGTCGGTGCGAGGAAAAAGCCTTGGAAAAATGACTGCATCAAACCAAGTGTTGCACCAAGCTCCGCGCCCAAACCAGGCGCGGTCAAACGGTACGCACACTGCTCAACACATTCCTGTGTACCGCAGATATAGCCACCGGTCGGCGCCAACCCGCCGCCGGGGTTTTTGATCAGTGAACCGACGATCATATCCGCGCCAACATCGCTCGGCTCGATAATCTCGGTAAACTCTCCGTAGCAGTTATCAATCATGCAGATAACATCGGGCTTTATTCCCTTGACAAAACGAATCAGCTCACCGATCTGCTGTACTGAAAAGGTGGGGCGGGTTGCATATCCCTTAGAACGCTGGATCGTGACCAGCTTGGTCTTTTCGTTGATTGTCTTACCAATACTTTCGTAGTCAAAGGTGCCGTCCTGTAACAGTTCGGTCTCCCGATAGGTGATACCGTATTCTGCAAGAGATCCTTTGCAGGGACGAATCCCAATAACTTCTTCAAGCGTATCATAAGGACGACCTACCGGCGAATACAGTTCATCACCCGGACGGAGATTAGCCGCCAAAGCCAATGCCAAGGCATGTGTTCCGCAGGTGATCTGCGGACGAACCAGTGCCGCCTCCGTATGGAATGTATCGGCATAAACCTTTTCCAGTACCTCGCGACCTAAATCGTTGTAACCATAGCCGGTAGATGCAGCAAAGCATTCAGCGCTAACACGGTTTTTCTGCATTGCCGCTACAACCTTTGCCTGATTGTATTCTGCTATCGCATCAATCTCCAAAAAACGGGGCTTTAATTCCTCCTCTGCCGAACGGCAGAAATCCAGCACGGCATCGCTGATCCCCATATCGTGATAAATCTTTTGTGTATCCATTATTTTTACTCCTAATTCTCCTGTGAGTTGACCTTTCCCAGTATTTCCATTGCAACGTGATTCAGTACTTCGGCTCTTGCCAGAACGATTCCGTTTTCCTCATCGCCCAATACCAACAATGTATCCCCGGGGCTTAGTCCGAAAACCTGTCGAGCCTCTTTGGGGATTACTATTTGGCCCTTGTCTCCGATTTTTACCGTGCCAAATACATGCTTTCCCTTTGGCATTCCGCTTAGGATATGTTTTCCCTTTGGCATGGGGTCGCTCCTTTCTTCTCACTTTTCCCACTTTTCCCACATTTGCATACCAGTTTATTATAATCTCAAATTGCCAAATGTCAACTGATTAATCAACATTTTCACTTGTAATTAACGCACTGCTGGTTATATTTTTCATTCAGTGCAAGTCAACAAAGCTAAAAGGAATAAGCGTGTACCATGATGTTCCTTTGCTCGGTCAAAAGCGCTATTATAGAGTTTGTGTAGATTTATGTTATGCTGTAAGCTGTAAGAGTATAAAAAACCAGTTTGCCGCTTTGCTTCCAATCGAAGAAACAAGAAGGAGAAACTGACATGAAAAGAGTTCTGCTGTTGTTCTGTATGGTAATGCTGATCTTTGGGCTGCTTTGCGGCTGCGGCGGTGCGCCCGCTGATCCTGTCGACCCGACCCCCGATCCGGGCGGTCAGACCCCCGGAACAGACGATCCCGGAACCTCGAGCGAGGTGCTGGAACGGATGTGGGAGTTGATCGGCTCCGAAAGCAAGGGGGCGGGGCTTGCGTTTATCGGCTACGTCCCGGAGGACTCGACCGAGGTGGATCTGCGTGCCTTCCTGTGGGAAAGCTCCGTCAGCTACGCCTATGATTTCCTGGTGGATGCCTCCCTCGTAATGACGGAGGGGCAGGAGTTTTACGCCATCGTGCCGCCCTGCGAGGCCGGTGCCATCACCATCTGTTCTTCCGTCCTCAATGATGCGGGCGAATATATCGACAATTTTGATAACCCCCTGTTCGAGGGTGAGCCCGGTGAACCGGTGCTGCTGCTGTGCAATATCAGCGAGATTTACAGCAACGTCATCATTACCGCCACAGACGGCGGCGGGGCGGTCCGGTTCCGTCCGTCCGTTTCGCTGGAAAACGGCCGCATTGACCACATCAACGAGATCTACGATATTTCCATGTACGAATGGGAGACGGGCGAACGGGACGTTGAGATCGCCACCGAGCTTTTGAGCGAGCTGGAGGCGGTGAAAACCGCGCTGGCGCAGGGCATGAAGCTCATGTACACCGGCGACCGGCAGCTCATCGACGGACATACCTGCCTGCTGTTTGCGCTGGGCACCGACCACGGTGACCAATTCGTGCGGGAGCAGCTTTACGGCGTCTGTGATAATCTCATCTACATTCACGATGCAGAAAGCATGGAATGGAGTCCCGTGGGGGTGCCGGCGTAAGGCCGGGGAAAATCCCGCCGCATGGCGAAGGGAGGGCCTGTGATGGCGAAGGACGCCGAAAAGAGAAAGGATAAGCTCTACAACGTGCTGGCGCTGCTTTTGATGGCGGCGCTGTTCGGCTGCGGAGTGTGGGGCGTTGTCGAAAGCAGAATTGCCAAGCGGGACTATAAAAACTCCCCCGACGTCCGGCAGGTCAGCGCCGTTGTAAGCAGTTATAAGGCCATCGAAAGAAAAGACAACGACGGCGACGTGATCAGCACCAAATATGAAGCGAAGCTCACCTTCGAGGTGGACGGTCAAAGCTATACCGGCCGGGAGACCTATTACCGCGAGGTGAGTAACGGAGAGATCGTCACGGTGGAGGTGTACCAAACCCCCAAGGGGAGCTACAAGGTCGCCCCGGAGGGCAACCCCGTGGATTTTCTCCTGTACTGCATCGCCATCGTCGTGGGCGGCTTTCTCACCTTCGCCATGACCTGCGCCGTTTTCGGCAAGACCCCGGAGGACATTTTCCCCGAGCAGCAAAATAACGGGCGCCGCAGGCGCCGATAAAGGGGGAAGCAGATGAGCCTTTCAACTGCATTGTGGATCGCCGGGGCGGTCACCCTGCTGGTCACGGTTTTTATCGGCGAAAAAATCATCGATCCGGATTTTTCCGGGCTGCAGCCCCAAAACCGCAAAAAGGCAAAGCGGGCAAGACTGCTGGCGGCGCGTGCCACCCCGCTGGAGGGGGGCAACCTGCGCTGGGAGATGAAAACAGCCTTCGAGGATATGCTGCTGCCCTTCGCCAAAACCGACAAGACCCTGCTCCCGCCCCGCATGGATAAGGCGTTCCGCCGCAGCGCCCTGCGCCAGCTTGAATTACTGGAACGACGGCAGCTCTGCCGGGAGATCCTTTTGACCGATGTGACCCCGCTGCCAAAAAACGATTTTACCTATTGGAGCGATGATGGCAGAGAATGGCGCGAGGGTATTCTGCACGCCACCGCCTTGGAACGCCTCATTTCGTGGCATGACGGCCGGCCGGTCTATCAGCGCTACCGCAAAAATGCCTATCTGCGCATTTTACAGTCCCGGCATATTCGCTCCTCTGACCGCACCGGGCAGAAGAAAAGCTATTATGCCAACCAGCTTAAAGTAAGCTGTCCGTCCTGCGGCGGCGAGGTAGACTTGAACACCCAGCAGGTGGTTTGCCCTTACTGCGGCGCTGTGATCCGCAGCGATTTTTATGACTGGCAGACCGAGGACTTTGAGATCTATGAGCAGCTCGGTACCAACCTGCGACGGTTTTTGTATCTGCTGGCGGCTGCGGTGGTTTTGTATCTTTGTATGTTCCTCTGCCTCTACCTCATACCGGACACTGAAATCTCCCTTGCGGCTGGTGTCGGCGCTGCCTGCCTTGTATGGGTAGCGGTAGTGGTCATCAATACCTGCAAGGAGCATAAGCAGGATAAGCTGGCTGGAAAAATCGTACGGTATTCCGAAAACTATCTCCGGGCCTGCATCAATGAATCCCTTTACCGAGACGTCACCGATGAAAACCTTTTGGAGCATAGTATCGATACCATTCTATTGAAAAGCGTCCGAAATACCGGCAAGATCACCGAGCTTACCGCTGTGGTGCAGGTCAGCGAAACCTACCTCCCCGTGGGCAAAAAGCCCTATACCAACCGCGTGAAGCGTACACTGACTCTGCAGAGAGCTCGCTATCCAGAACGCAGAAAAACCGACGGTGCATTTTTCATTGAAAAGGAATGTCCGTCATGCGGTGCCAATTTCATTCCAGATGAGAACCATTGCTGCTCCTACTGCGGCTACGGCCTGCAGGTGAATAACGCAAAATGGGTGTTGGTATCCCCAAAGCAATAAAGGAGGGGAGCAATATGAATGAAAAAATCCCACCCGCCGGCGGGCAGCTGCCGCTGCGGGTCCTGCGAAAGGCGGTGTTATTTTTGGCGATTGTTACGGTATTGGCGGGGCTGTTCGGCTGCTCCGCCCGTCCGGAGCCCCCGGCCGAAGATCTCTCGGTAGTTTCCACCTCCTGCGGACACATGAGCCGCACTGAATCCTATTCCTTTTCGGCAATCAAAAAAAACGACGTGTGGTTTTTTTCTACCCGCTGCTATGTCGGCTGTGACCGGTTTTATGTCGATCTGGAGGATCAGCCCATGACCGGAGAGGAGGTCGAGGAGCTGCTGCGCATCGTTGCGGAAAGTGATCTCACACATACGGTACACAGCTACCGAAAGCCGCTGTTGGCAAGCATTTTCCCACCGCGAGATGCAACCATGTATTCCACCTTGTTGCGCTTTGCGGACGGCACCGAATACGATGGAGAGGTGTCGATCGGCAACGACCTCACTGCATTTTTCTACCGTCTGGCAGAGCAGTATGGAACGGCGGCTGAGGAGGCAGAAGCAGCGAGCATCCGGTCGCTTTCCATCTCCGGCAGTTACCCGTGTTTCACCGATTGTTATCACTATTCCATCGATGAGGGCGAATCCGGCTGGTTTTTTTCATTCCGGTGCTCTTTCGGAATAGATGAGCAGGTAGAAAAGGAAGACTGCCCCATCTCCGGAGAGGAAGCCGCAGCCATTTTGCAGGTTGTGCGGGAGGATGGGCTGCTGCGCCGGGTAAAAGCCTACGAAAAACCGCAGGACGACCTTTTTGTGTATGACGCACCCGAATATCACACCACCTTCGGCTTTACCGATGGCAGCGCCATTGACGCTCCCATCAATCCCTGTTCTGAGGTGGTCGGAGCCTTTCGCCAACTGGCTGCACAGTACCGCTAATCCCATCATCATGATCCCAAAAACTTTTTATAAAGGAGAGCAAACCCATGAGTATTTTTGACAGAATGAAAAGCACAGCCCAGCAGGCAGTCACTGCTGCCGCCCAATCCATCGGCAACAAGCGGGAGACCTTCACCTTCCAGTCCCTGCCGGAAAGCCTTGCCGAAATGCAAAAGCTGCCCGAAGCCAAATTGGAAACCCCTTTTCAGACAGCCGCCCTTACGGTTCTTGCCCTCTGCACCTATTCGGCAGATCGGAACATCGGCACCGAAATGCTCAATTGGCTGCGTGGTCCTCGTCCCCTGAATGGTCAGGATATTTCTTTTCTGAACGACCGTTTCCGTGACGGAAAGACTTATCTACCGTTCACCTATTTTGCCGGTTCCACCCCGGATAATAACTACACCCCTACAAAGCCGTACTCCATCACCATTGAGAGCAACCATGTCTCCGGTGAGGAGCAAGGCTACATGAAGCTGTTTATCCCCTGCGGAGGTGCCGATTCTCCCCGTCCCATCAAGCTGCGTCAGCGTGGCTCAGACGGTAAGTGGTTCCTGTGGGAGCAGTATCTGCTCACCGGTGTCCGCACGCCAAAATCTGAGGATCCATGGGCTTGACACACCCATGGCTAAAGCAATGTGCTTTTCGGCGCATGCGGTAATGAAGGAGGAAAAAACGAATGAATATTTGCGGAATCTGGAAAGTTCGAGAGCTGCGTATGCCGACGCCGGACGGCGTAAAAGTCTATACCCCGGAAAATCTGCCGCCTGAGGACGACGAGATGTATGAAGATCTTGTCCAGCTTACACAATTCCGGACAGAAATTGCCGAAGATGGTACCTTGAACACTCTCATGTTCGTGCCCGAGGAGATGAAAGCGGAAGCTGTCAAGCATGGCGTCACCGTCCGAGAGGACGGTTATGCTGTTGTAGAAAGCACCGTATGGAAGGAAGAGAATGGGAAATATTACTACGATAGCCGCATTACCGGTGAATTTTTAGGCGAAGAAACCGATCCTTTCATTGAACTTGGCATCATGGAGGACGGCTGTCTGCTCTATAACATGGGAATCACTCTGCTGGAAAGAGCTTAAGCGCACTACATTTTAAAAAACAAGCATCTTGACACTCCCTCTGGTTTTATTCGGAGGGAGTGTCAAAGATTTTCGAGTGATTTCGTGACAGATGAAACAAATATTGGTTCCCTTTTTATGCAACGCTTAGCATTTTGCGATGCTCGCTCCCTGTTCCCCTTTTGTCGAAAAAGAAAGCAGGCGAAACATCTCGTCTCGCCTGCCGTTCTACTTTGTAAAGTCATTCGCTTTCCACTACGCTCTCAATAACCTGACGCAGTTCGTCAATTCCTCTGCCGTTCATGGAGGAGACGGGAAAGAGTGTAACCTGATCTCCGCAGGGGATCTCCGTTCGGATCTCCTGCATTCGAGCTTTCAGTTGATTATTGGTCAGCTTATCGATCTTAGTCAACACTACTGCAAAGGGCAGCTCGCTGTCGATAAGAAAATCAAGCATAGTTAAGTCATCAGCGCTGGGGGCGTGCCGGATATCCAAAAGAGAAAGTACCAGCCGGATATCTCTGTCCTGATGGAAATACCCCTCGATAAGGCCGGACCAGCGGCGTCGCTCGCTATCGCTCACCTTGGCATAGCCATAGCCCGGCAGGTCAGCGAAGCGCGCCGTATCTGCGCACCGGAAAAAATTGATGGTCGAAGTTTTTCCCGGTGTTGCGCTGACCCGCGCAAGTTGCTTTTGGTTAAAGACCTTGTTGATCAGAGAAGATTTTCCCACATTGCTGCGACCTGCAAAAACAACCTCCGGCATGGTGCTTTCGGGTAATTGACTGGCCAATCCGCAGGAAAGCTCATATTTCACCAGATGAAAGTTCAAGGTACTTCCCTCCCCCATTTTTTACCGGCAAAGTACTGCCGAGGTGTTCTCTTTGTGCTCTGCGGCAGCAGCATGGTAACTGCGCTTTTTGGCTGTATCGGGCAAATGCACCAAAGCTTGTGCCAGTACCTCCTCCATGGTATGCACCGGCACAAAATGAACCGCTTTCTTCACCACATCGTCGATCTCCGCCAGATCCGGCTCGTTTGCCGCCGGTATAATAACGGTTTTGATGCCGTTCTTATAGGCTGCCATGCTCTTTTCCCGCAGACCGCCGATGGCAAGCACTCTGCCGCGCAGGGTGATCTCGCCGGTCATTGCCACATCGTGCCGCACGGGAATGTTCCCCAGCGCCGAAATGAGCGCCGTACAGGTGGTGATTCCGGCAGAGGGACCGTCCTTGGGCACCGCGCCCTCGGGGAAGTGGATATGGATATCCTTATCCTTGTAGAAGGTGTTTTCGATCTCGTAGTGCTCCGCTACCGAGCGGATATAGGTGATGGCAGCAACCACCGACTCCTTCATCACATCGCCCAGCGAGCCGGTCGTGATGGTCTTTCCGGTACCGGGCACCACCGCAGTCTCCACCTGCAGCAGTTCGCCGCCCACGGCAGTCCATGCCAGACCGTTTACCAGCCCGACGCAGTCCTCCTTGGGGACAATGTCCTCGGTGATGTAGCGCGGTCCCAGATAATCCGGCAGTTCCGCCGACTTAATGGTAATTTTTTCGGCTGCTTCCCCTGCCACTACCTTGGCGGCTACCTTGCGGCACAGCGCGGCAAGGCGGCGCTCCAGGGTACGCACGCCGGCTTCTCTGGTATAGTGGTCGATCAGATCATAGATAGCGCCATCTGTTACGGCGATCTGCTGGGCGGTCAGCCCGTGGCGCTCCCGCTGCTTGGGCAGCAGGTGGCGCTTCGCGATCTGGAACTTTTCCTCACGGGTGTAACTGGGCAGCTCAATGACCTCCATACGGTCCAGCAGCGCCGGCGGAATGGCACTGCGGTCATTCGCCGTGGCAATGAAGAAGACATGGGAAAGGTCAAACGGCATTTCAATATAGTGGTCACGGAAGGTGCAGTTCTGTTCGGCGTCCAGCACTTCCAGCAACGCGGAGGAAGGATCGCCGCGGTAATCGTTGCTCAGCTTATCCACCTCGTCCAGCAGCAGCACCGGATTGGCACTGCCTGCCTGCTTGATGGCATTGATGATGCGACCAGGCATACTGCCTACATAGGTCTTACGGTGACCTCTTATCTCGGATTCATCTTTGATACCGCCCAGTGCGATGCGGGCATAACGGCGTCCCATCGTCTGCGCAATGCTGCGCACGATGGAGGTCTTGCCCACGCCGGGAGGTCCTACAAAGCAGAGGATCTGCCCGTTGATATCCGGTGCCAGCGCACGGACTGCCAGTGCCTCCAGCACACGCTCCTTGATCTTCTTCAGACCGTAGTGCTCTTTATCCAGCAGCTTTGCCGCTTTCTTGAGATCGATGACATCTTTGGTATAGCAACCCCACGGCAGCTCCAGACAGGTCTCCAGATAGCCGCGAATCACCGCTGCCTCCTGCGAATTGGGCGGCATTTTCTCCAGATGGCTGACCTCTTTCAGCAGCTTTTCCTTGTTTTCCTCGGTGGTCAGCAGCGCTTTTATCTTCTCGCGGAATTCATCGGGCTCCTCAAAGGCGGCGTCTCCCTCGCCAAGCTCCTCATTGATGACACGGAGCTGCTCCCGCAGGTAGTAGTCCCGCTGGTTTTTATCCATTGCCTCTTTTACGCGGTCCTGAATATCCGCTTCCAGCGCCAGAATTTCATTCTCGCCCTCCAAAAGCTGCGCGATGATCTCCAGCCGGCGGCGGGTGCTGTTCTGCTCCAGCAGACGCTGCTTATCCTGCACCTCAAAGGGAATGTTGCCCGCTATGTATTCGGCGATCAGTGCCGGATCGTCACAATCCAGAATGTTATCCACGATCTCCTTGGGCATACGGGGCGCAAGGCTTACATATTCGTCAAAAAGATCCTTCACCGTGCGTACCAGCGCATCGCTGAACGGACGGTTGGCGATACGCCCCGCGGCGGGATACGGCAGGATCTCGCCCACCGAGGCGTGTTCCTCCTCAAACATATCCATCAGCTTGCCGCGGTAGCAGCCCTCTACCAGTACCCGCAGCGATTCGCCCTGCGAGCGCACGATTTGGCGGATCTCCGCCACCGTGCCTACTTTATACAAACCGTCCATCGACGGGTTTTCTTCATTCTGATCGATCTGTGCCACCAAAAAGATCTTGCGGTCGCCGTTCATCGCCATATTTAAAGCATGCAGCGATTTTTCACGACCTACATCAAAGTGCAGCACCATATGCGGGAATAGAACCAGCCCCCGCAGCGCCAGCACCGGAACACGCTCCGGCACCATATCGGTATTTTTCCTGTTTTTCTCCATAGCTTTTGCCTCCCTTCACTATGGTTCTTCGTACAAAATGATGATTGAACAAGGGGCTATATGGGATCTATTGATCCCAAACAGCCCCCGATCCATGTCATTATCCATCGGCGCGTATCCCGCCTTACAGCAAGGATATGCAGCCGGTCGTCATTTAAGAAACAGCACCGCGGCGGCGCTTCTGCGCCGGTGTGCCGGGCAGCCGCAACTGCAGTCTTGTCGGCTGTTTCATGGGGTCGCGCATGATCATGGCGTCCCCAACGCCGTTCACCATATCGGCTGTGACGACGATATGCGCTACCGTCCCGTCGGAGGGGGCTTCGAACATCAGACTGCCCAAAAGCTCCTCCATAATACCGCGCAGACCGCGCGCGCCGGTCTTGCGCTCTATCGCCTTTCTGGCGATGGCACGCAGCGCATCTTCTTCAAAGTCGATTTGGATATTATCCATCTCAAACAGCTTTTTGTACTGCTTGATGAGCGCGTTTTTCGGCTCGCGCAGAATACGCACCAGCGCTTCTTCGTCCAACGCATCCAGCGAAGCGATGACCGGAATACGACCCACTAACTCGGGGATCAGACCGTATTTGACCAGATCATGCGGCTCCACCTGACGGTAAATACCCTGCTCCTCCACCTCGGCTTTGGATTTTACCGTACCGCCGAAGCCCAGCGAGGATTTATCGGTACGGCGGCTGATGATCTTTTCCAGACCGTCAAACGCGCCACCGCAGATGAACAGGATATTGGAGGTATCCACCTGAATGAACTCCTGCTGGGGGTGCTTGCGTCCGCCCTGCGGAGGAACATTGGAAACGGTTCCCTCCAGAATTTTAAGCAGTGCCTGCTGAACGCCCTCGCCGCTGACATCACGGGTAATGGAGGGGTTTTCGCTTTTGCGGGCAATCTTATCGATCTCATCGATATAGATGATGCCGCGCTCTGCCTTTGCCACATCAAAATCCGCCGCCTGCAAAAGCCGCAGCAGGATATTTTCCACATCTTCGCCCACATAACCAGCTTCGGTCAGTGTGGTCGCGTCCGCTATCGCAAAGGGAACGCCCAGCACCTTGGCAAGGGTCTGCGCCAGCATGGTTTTGCCCACACCGGTGGGACCCAGCAGCAGAATATTGCTCTTGCCCAGCTCCACATCATCACTGTCGCCGCAGCAGATGCGCTTGTAGTGATTATATACCGCTACCGAGAGCGCACGCTTTGCCGCATCCTGACCGATGACATATTCATCAAGGAACGCCTTGATCTCCTTGGGGCGCGGGACATTCAGTTCCTCTCCCTGCGGCTCGTTCTTCACGGCTCTGGGGGCGGGAATATCTTCATCTTCCAGCACGGCGCGGCAAATCTCTACACACTCGTTGCAAATGCACACGCCGGGTCCGGCGATGAGACGCGCTACTCTATCCTGCGTTTTGCCGCAAAAGGAGCAGCGCATCATTTTTTTGTTCTCATCGTTTGCCATGCTTCATGGACTCCTTTTATTCTCTGTGGGCGATCACACGGTCGATAAGACCATAGGCACAGGCTTCCTCCGCGGACATGAAGTTATCCCGCTCGGTATCCTGCATTACCTGCTCCAGCGGCTTATGGCAGCGCTCCGCCATAATGCGGTTCAGGTTTTCCTTGATCTTGATGATGCGGTCGGCGTGGATCTTGATATCCGTCGCTTGCCCCTGCAGCCCGCCCAGCAGCGGCTGATGGATCATGATCTCGCTGTTGGGCAGCGCCAGCCGCTTGCCTGGGGCGCCTGCGCACAGCAGGAACGCGCCCATGGAAGCTGCCATGCCGATGCAGATAGTGGAAACATCGCACTTGATATACTGCATGGTATCATAAATCGCCATGCCGGCGGAGATGGAGCCGCCGGGGCTGTTGATATACAGGTGGATATCCTTTTCCGGGTCCTGACCCTCCAGGAATAAAAGCTGCGCTACCACCAGACTGGCTGTGGCATCGTTCACCTCTTCACAGAGCATAACGATGCGGTCATTGAGCAGGCGGGAAAAGATATCATAGCTGCGCTCCCCGCGGTTGGTCTGTTCTATTACCATTGGTACCAAACTCATTTATTCATACACCTCCGTTTATGGTATGTAGCACAGGTATTCTGCAAATTAAAGCTGCGTCACCTCGGCGCTGTCGGTGATGACCTTCGCCGCCTTTTGAATGGTGAGCTGATGCTTGATCTCCTCTACGGGAACGATCGCCTTGACCTTATCCAGCTCCATGCCGTAATCCTTTACCATACGGTCATACTCGCCGTTCACATCGTCCTCGGTGATCTCGATATTCTCCACCTCGGCGATCTTCTCCAGCAACAGAGTGGTGCGCACCTGTGCCTCTGCCTGCGGCATGAACTGGGCGGTCAGCGCCTCGGGGGTGGTGCCGGTGTACTTCATGTACATATCCATGTTCATGCCCTGGGTCTGCAGACGGTAGCCGAATTCCTCTACCATATCCTGTGCCTTATTCTCGAACATCACGGTGGGGATCTCCACGGTCATGTTCTTAACAGCCTGCTCCAGCAGGTCGTTTTCCATCTTGCTGTCTGCCTGATCCTTCTTCTCTGCCTGCATCTTCTCGGTCAGGTCCTTCTTCAGCTCCTCCAGCGTATCGAATTCGCTGACATCTTTGGCAAACTCATCGTCCAGAGCGGGCAACTCCTTGCGCTTCAGCTCCTTGATGGTCACTTTGAAGGTGGCGTCCTTGCCCGCCAGCTCCTCACTGTGGTACTCGGTGGGGAAGGTCACATTGACATCAAAGCTCTCGCCGACCTTATGACCGACTACCCCCTCCTCAAAGCCGGGGATAAACTGACCGGAGCCAAGGGACAGGGGGTGATCCTCGCCCTTGCCGCCCTCAAAGGCGACATCGCCAACAAAGCCCTCATAATCGATAACAGCGGTATCGCCCAGCTCCGCCTTGGCGCCCTCGGGAGCCTCGCCCATGCGGGCATTGCGGTCAGCCATGCTGTTCAGCTCGTTCTCGATATCGGCATCGGTCACCTTGTCGCTCTCGCGCTCGACCTTCAGCCCCTTGTACTCACCCAGAGTGACCTCGGGCTTAACAGTGACCTTGGCGACGAAAGTATAATGGGTGCCGTCGGCGTCCTTCAGCTCCACCTCTGGGTAAGCGACCGCTTCCAGACCGGATTCCTCGAGCGCCTCCTCATAGGCATCGCCATAGCTGGAATTGATGGCGTCCTCATAGAAATAGCTCTCGCCTACCATCTTGTAAACGATGCTCTTGGGAGCCTTGCCCTTACGGAAACCGGGGATATTGAGCTTGGCGGCATTCTTCTTAAAGGAAGCGTCCAGTGCCTTGGCATACTGCTCACCATCTACGGTAATATTCAGCTCGTACAGGTTGGTGTCCACTTTTTTGGTTTCATTCAGTTTCATTTATCATGTCCTCCAGCAAAATTAGATTCCAGTAAATCTTATTGATTATAGCACATTGCAAACCAAATTGCCACTGTTTTTCGGTAATTATCGTATCTTTATGGGGCAAAATTTCAGATAATCCGCCGAAATCAGCCGACAATCCACTCCAAAAAATTCCCCTTGGTACGCCAGCGGGATCGCGCCGCCGTGCAGATGCCCGTAAAAGCACTGTTTTACCCCATATTCTTTCATCGCGTCAAAAAATTCTGGTATGACCTGCTGCCCGAAGATCGGCGGATAGTGCAGGAACAGGATCTTTTCACTCTCCGGCGGAGCCGCCGCCAGCGAGCGCCTGATGCGTCCCAGCTCCCGCGCGGTGATGCTGCCCTCGGCACGCTCCCCTTCTTCAAACATCCAGCCGCGGCTGCCGCACAGCGATACGCCCTCGACCGTCACCGCGTTATTATGGAGAAAGTGCAGCGTATTTAATCCGTTTTGATCCAAAAAGCGCTGCATGGAGGAAAGGGTCGTCCACCAGTAGTCATGATTGCCCTTCATAAGATATTTCTGCCCGGGCAGCCGGTGCAAAAAGGTAAAATCCGCCAGCGTATCTTCTATATTCATTGCCCAGGAGATATCTCCCGCCAGAATCACGGTATCCTCCGGACGAATATTCTCTCGCCAGTTCCGTTCCAACCGCTCCACATAGTCGTGCCAGCCGTTAAAGATGTTCATTTCCTTGTTGCTGCCCAGCGAAAGATGCGGATCGCCGATGGCAAAAATGGACATAGCCCACCTCCTGTTCCTCGAATATTCAAAGTTGTTTACGCCCATAATACTGCTGTCCCGTCTAAAGGGAACTCAAATCAAAAAGGAGATTTTTTATTATGAGCGATTTCAGCCGTCCTTCCGATTGCAGCTGCATTCCCGGCATCAAGTGTGATGTAAAAGAGTGCGTCCACAATGATAAGGCGTGCCACTGCACCGCCGAAAGCATTACCGTAGCGTGTGACCACGCCGATGATGCCGCCTGCGATACCTACCGCAAGGGCTAAGTACCGGTCATATGCTGCCGCCGTGCAGGGCACTATGCTCTGCACGGTTTTATTTTGCATCAAACCGCCGCCAGAAATCAAGTGCGTTTTTGTAACATATTTTCCGGGATAATGTGAAGCCGAAAGCTGCCGTCAGCCTTTCCGCCAGGGCGGGCAGCGCCCCACAATCCGGCAGGTCACGGGGCATGGCCGCCCCGTCAAAATCGGAGCCGAGCGCCAGTAGATCTTCCCCGCCTAAACTGAGAAAATGCTCGGCGTGCCACAGGATATCCTCCATGCAGGCATTTTCCGTGTCCTCCCGCAGAAAACCGGTAAAGAAATTAAGTCCCACCAGACCGCCCCGCTCCGCAATGCACCGGAACTGATCGTCGGTCAGGTTGCGCGGCACATTACATAGCCTGCGGCTGTTGCTGTGGGTAGCGATCACCGGACGGCGCGCCAGCTCGATCACATTCCGGAAGCTCTCATCATTGAGATGTGAAACATCTGCGGCAATGCGGCAGCGTTCCAGCTCCCGCAACACCTCCCGTCCCGTCGGCTTCAGTCCGCCGGTCACGGCAGCGCCGCCCGCCAGCTCATTCTCACCGTTCCATGTCAGCGTCAGCATCCGAACGCCGCGTCCCGCAAGCGTCTCCACACGCTCCGGTCGTCCAGCCAGCACCGCACCGCCCTCCACCGCGAAAAAGCAGGCGTGTCTTCCCTGCCGCCACGCTTCTTCCGCTTCGGCGGGCTTTTGCAGCAGGGTCATTTCCGGTGTTTCGGCGATCCGTGCTTTCCAGTAATCGCTACACTGTATAAAATATTGCCACGCCGCCTCGCCCCGCAGGGTATCGGGGATAAATACGGCGTAGCTTTGGCACAGGCTGCCGCCCTGCCATCTGTCCAGATCGAGCTGCAAGCCGTTCCCGCGCAGTCCGGCATGACGCTTCATCGCCTCGGTTGCGGTATCGCAGTGCAGGTCAAAAAAGTTCATCTGCATTTCCCCTTAAAACGCGGATCTCAAATAGGTAAAATTCAGCAGCTTATCGCCGTCTGTCGTCAATGCCGCCACATCAAAGCGCGGCTGACATTCCGTCGGGTGTTCCAGCAGGTAGCATTCCGCCGTCAGGCGCAGTTTTTTCTGCTTCTGCGGTGTGACCGCCTGCTCCGCTGTGACCATGCTGCCGGCTTTTCGGGTCTTCACCTCTACAAAAAGCAGATATTCTCCGTTTTCCGCTATGATATCGATCTCCCCGTAGCGGCTGTGCCAATTTCGTTCCACAATATGAAAGCCCTGCTTTTCCATATACCGTGCGGTGTAGTCCTCGCCGCGGTCGCCCAGCTTTTTATTCTCCGTCATGGTGCTTCTCCGTCAGGTTCTTTAAGAAGCTCCTGCGGTGCAGCGGGGTAATGCCGTATTGGGCGATCCCCGCATAATGCTCCCTGGAGCCGTAGCCCTTGTTCTTTTCCCAGCCGTAGTGGGGGTATTCCCTTGCATACTCGGTCATCAGCCGGTCACGGGTCACCTTAGCCAGCACCGAAGCCGCCGCGATATGCGCGCTGGTGCCATCACCCTTGACGACCAGTTGGGTCGCCAGCGGCAGATGGGGGTCACGATTGCCGTCCACCAGTGCCAGCCGGGGTGTCTTCGCCTCCGGCAGCTTGCCCAGAAGTTCGGCATAGGCACGCCGCATGGCAAGAAAGGTCGCCTGAAGTATATTGATCTCATCGATCTCCTGTTGATCGGCAAAGCCGATGCCATAATAGACATCGGGGCGCTCCGTCAGCAGCCGATAGGTCTCCTCCCGACGCTTTTCGGTCATCTTTTTGGAGTCGTTCAGCATCGGCAGTTCCAAGCCGCGGGGCAGTACCACACAGGCGGCGCACACGGGTCCGGCAAGCGGTCCGCGCCCCACCTCATCAATGCCGCACAGCCCCTCGAAGCCCAGTGCCTCATCATATTCCCACAAAAAGCGGTTATCGGTCATTGCGGTATCCTTTCCAGCGTAATGCGTCCCATTGCCCCGCTGCGGAATTCGTCCAGCAGCATGATGGCGGCACGCTCGGTGTTTGCCTCCCCGCCGGAAATAAGCATTCCCCGCTTGCGGGCGATCAGTTCCAGCAGATCGTAGCTTTCCATTTCGGCGATCTCCTCGGCGTCCAGCTTATAGCGCTCCGCCAGCGCCGCCGTGTATTCGGGACGCAGGGTATCCAAAAGGCGCATCGCCAGATACTCGATATCCAGGATCTGATCCTTGACCGAGCCGATGAATGCCAGCCGCTCGCCCGCTGTTTTATCCTCAAACTTCGGCCACAGCACGCCGGGCATATCCAGCAGCTCTATTCCCTCCTCCAGCGAGACCCACTGCTTACCACGGGTTACGCCGGGGCGGTCCTCCACCTTGGCGCTGCGGGTGCCGGAAAGCCGGTTGATAAGCGAGGACTTGCCTACATTCGGGATCCCGACGATCATCATACGAATGGGGCGTCCCACCATGCCTTTTTCGTTCCATGCGGCTATTTTATCCGCCAGTACCTCCCGCACGGCAGGCAGCAGGTTCTTTACCCCGCGTCCGCTGCGGCAGTCGCAGGCAACCGCGGGGATACCCTTTTTGCGGTAATAGGTCAGCCACTGCTCGGTCGCGGCGGCATCGGCACAGTCCGCCTTGTTCAGCAGCATCAGGCGTGGCTTTTTGCCCACTATTTTGTCAATTTCGGGGTTCCGGCTGCTTTGCGGGATACGCGCGTCGCACAGCTCCACCACAATATCCACCAGCTTCAGGTTGCTTGCCATGATGCGGCGGGTCTTCGCCATATGCCCCGGGAACCACTGGACCGACATCGTTTCAGACATATTTTTCTCCATTCCGTTCTATTTCATTTCTGTTCTGTAAATTCCCCATATAAAAGCAAAAGAGGACAACCATACAGTGTCCTCTCGCCTTTTGTGGAAAAATTAGCCCAGAACCTCTTTGACCTTGGCAGCCTTACCCACTCTGCCGCGCAGATAATACAGCTTACCGCGGCGTACACGACCCTTGCGTACCAGTTCAACACTGGCTACCTTCGGGCTGTGAATGGGGAAAACTCTCTCGACACCGCAGCCGTGGGAAAGACGGCGAACGGTAAAGGTCTCAGCGATACCACCGTGCTTCTTGGCGATCACAGTGCCCTCAAAGGCCTGCAGACGCTCACGGTTACCTTCCTGAATGCGAACCTGTACGCGTACGGTATCACCGACATTAACAACAGGCAGATCCTTCTTCAGGCAGCTCTCGGACATCAGTTTCAGTGCGTCCATGGATTTTATCCTCCTTAAAATATCCAAACATTCTTACCTCTAAACTCCATTGGTCGGGCAGCGGACTGTTCAGTTTAATGTTTGGCTTTGCAGCCAACATCAAAACCTGCGCCGGTTGCCGGTCGCAGTTCTCATGCCGTATTATAATAACACAGCGCAAGCCTGATTGCAAGCAAAACTTAACAGAAATCCGAAAAATCTTCGGTAAGAACAGCGGTGCGTTCCAGCCCTGTCCAGTATGGTTCCCGCCCCAGCAGTTCATTGTAGGCGCCGGTCACCAGCATGGGGCTCCAGTTCAGCGTGCCGCCCGCCGGCAGCCGCATCTCCAGCACCAGTTCGTCCACTGTTTTGCTGACATTCAGAATAGCCATCTTTTCTTTCAGGTCTATTTCCTGCTCGCCTTTTTTGGTTTTCTTTATCACCGGCAGCCGTTCTGCCGCCAACAGGCGATCCAGTGCCTCCCCTGCCGCCGGATCGGTGTCGCGGAAGGTCAGCCGATAGTCCGCCCAGCAAATCGCACCCGGCTCCATGACAGGCGCCGCCGCGCGCAGTACCCGCAGGTCATCGGGCAGCACGGCATTCAGCCGGTCGCAGACTTCCTCATAGCTGACCTCCTCAGTCAGGCGGAAATCGAAGGATTCGCACCGGCTCTCCACTCCCAGCGGCAGCGGCAGCGCAAAGGTCAGGTAGGCGTGCGGGTTAAAGCCCTGCGTGTACCAGATGGGCAACCCGCTGCGCTTGAATACCCGCGCGAGACACCGCGTGACGTCCAGATGGGAGATATACTTCAGCCGTCCCTCTTTAGCGAAGAACACACGGACAGTTTCCACTGCAGGTCACCCCTTTCTCGTTCAGTTCACGGCTTACGCCGCAGGCGGAGCAGCGCTGACGGCAGTTGGGCGTGGTCTTGCTTTCATGGGTCAGCCGGTTCTCCCGGATCAAAAACTCCTTAGAAACAAAGTAATCCAGATGGTCCCACGGCATCAGTTCATCGTACTCCCGCTTGCGGGTGGCATAGAAATCGGAGGAAAGCCCCGCCGCTTCCAGCGCCTCGTACCAGCGGGCGGGCAGGAAGTGATCTTCCCAGCCCTCCAGCCTGCCGCCCGCCTGCCATACAGCTTCCACCACATCGGCAAGGCGGCGGTCGCCGCGCGCCAGTATCGCCTCGATGCGGCTTGTCCCGCTATCATGGTAGCTGATAGAGATTTTTCGGCTGGAGACCGTATCCAGCAGCAGCTTCTGCTTTGCCACAAACTGCTCCGGTGTATCCTGCGGCTCAAACTGGAACGGCGTAAAGGGCTTTGGTACAAAGCACGCCACACTGATACTGACAGTGACGCCCTTGCCCTTGGGTTTATTGGGCAGATGATAGAACAGATCCACCACCTTTTGAGCCAGCTCAATGATGGCTTTTACATCTTCTTCGGTCTCGGTGGGCAATCCCATCATAAAGTAGAGCTTTACCGCCGTGTAGCCGCTTTCAAAACTCATGCGGCAGGTATCCAGCACCTCCTGCTCGGTGATGTTCTTATTGATGGCGTCACGCAGGCGCTGGCTGCCTGCCTCCGGCGCAAAGGTCAGACCGCTTTTGCGCACCCGCTGTACCAGCTCCAAAAGGCGCGGGGTCATACTGTCGATGCGCAGCGAGGGCAGCGAAAGATCCACATGCTCCGGCTCAGCCCACACCAGCATTTTCTCCATCAGGTCGGCAAGGTGGCTGTGGTCACTGGTAGAAAGCGAGGAAAGCGAAACCTCATCATAGCCGCAGTTATGGCACAGGTCATATGCCTGGCGGTCGATCACATCGGCGCTGCGCTCGCGGTACGGGCGATAAATATACCCCGCTTGGCAGAAGCGGCACCCGCGGATACAGCCGCGCAGCACCTCGGTCACCGCACGGTCATGCACCACATCAATAAACGGCACCACAAAGTTTTCGGGGAAATCCGCCTTGTCAAAATCCGGCATAATGCGCTTTTTGATGGTCGCCGGCGCGCCGTTTTTGGGCGTGATGGCAGCTACGGTGCCGTCCTCGTGGTAAGTGATATCATAAAGTGAGGGGACATATACCCCCTCGATCTGCGCCGCCTTTTGCAGGAATTCCTCCCTGCTCCAACCCTCTTTTTTGGCGATGCCGTAAAGATCCAGCACCTCCAGGTCGACCTCCTCGCCCTCGCCCAAAAAGAACAGGTCGAAGAAATCCGCCACCGGCTCCGGATTGCAGGCGCAGGGACCGCCGCCCATTACCAGATGCTCCAGCCCCTTGCGGTCTTTCTGCCGCAGCGGGATACCGGAAAGATACAGCATATCCAGCACGCCCGTATAGCACAGCTCGTACTGCAGGGTAAACATGATGACATCGAATTCGTCCAGCGGGTCAAAGCTTTCCAGACCATACAGCTTGATTCCGTTCTCCAGCATCAGGCTGCGCATATCCTCTGCGGGGGCAAATACCCGCTCGCACCAGATTTCCTCCCGCTTATTAAAGGCGGAATAAAAAAGCTTCATACCAAGGTGGCTCATACCCACCTCGTACAGGTCGGGGAAGCAGAATGCCACACGGGTGGTCACCTTTGCCTTATCCTTTATGATGGTGTTGATCTCGCCGCCGCAGTAGCGCGCCGGCTTCTGCACCTTGAGCAGCAGTCTTTCTATCTCTGATGGGATCATTTCAGCCTCCGATTATCGTATGATATGTTTTATCATATCACATTCGGCGCTCATCTTCAACCGAAAGCCCCGCCCACCGCCAAAAGTCCTGCCGCCAGCACCGCGCCGATCCCCCGCCGCAGCCATTTTCTCCCCCACTCCGGCAGGCGGGAAACATACCGTTCCAGCAGAATATCCACGATTGCCGTTCCGTCGCTTTCCCCCAGCGGCACCAGAGTCGCCGCCGCTACCGCAAAGCTCACCGCAGCCATTCGCATCACCTGCATGGTTCTGCCGCAGATCAGTACCGCCCCGCCCGTCAGGAGATTTGCGGCGGGTCCGCACAGGTTCAGCAGCAGCTCCTCCCCGCCGCTCAGCCGCGCGCCGTCCGCCAGCGTTACCCGCACACCGGTCAGTGAAAACCGTATGCGCCCCACATGCTTTTTCTGCAGCAGCAGATAGGCAAAATGCCCGCCCTCGTGCAGTGTGACCGCCGTAAGCAGCAGCGGCAGCAGCCGCCCGGGGAGCAGCGCCGCCGCGCACAGTCCCACCGCCAGCCAAAAGCTCACCGTGACCTGTGTTTTTCCTAATGTAAAGTTCATCAGCTATACAGGTTCATCGGGTCTACATAATAGCCCTCCGCCAGCACCGAAAGATGCAGGTGTGGACCGGTGGATACACCGGTGCTGCCCACCCGTGCTATGACATCATTCACCGTCACTCTGTCGCCCTCCCTGCACAGGACCACTTCACAGTGGCAATATACCGTTTCCAGGTTATCGCTGTGCCGCAGCTTAACATAATTCCCGTAGCTTTGGGAGCTGCCCACCGCTGTCACCTCTCCCGCATAGATCGGGTAAACCGGCGTTCCTGCCGCAGCCGCAAGGTCTATTCCGGTGTGGAAGTCCCACGCTCCGCTGATGGGGTGTGTCCGCTCGCCATAGTCCGAGGTAATGACCGCGTCCACCGGCAGAGGCGACATTGCCGGCACGCTCACCAGCACCTTGCGGTAGGAGGCATTTCTCGGGAAAACCGATTCCTCGCCGCCCATGGCAAGCTCTCCCTCCGCCCACGCGAACACCTCCGCCAGTTTTGGTGGCTGCCAGTTCTCCCACCACAGGCGCAGCTGCTCCGCCGTGATGGGCGTCGCCAAAAGCCGCAGGGTTTCGTCCTGCCCGTCGGTCTCTGCTGCCGTCACCTTGGTGTAATATTCGCCCAGCGTTTTATATTCCTGCGGCTTTATGTACTGCATGGTAAAAACGACCGCCAGCGCCGCGGCACACAGCACCGTCTGCGCCATCAGCAGCAGTAAGCCCTGTCCCTCCCGCTTCGGTTCCCGCGCCGGCGGCTGCCGTCCTACCCTACCGTACCCCGCGGGACGGGATTTTCGGGTCGCTCTTCCCTTTCTGCGGTCATAGCGCATTTTGCCACCCCCTGTCCTTTTCCAGTCTATGCCGCCCACCGCCCATTCATGCGGGAATGACCATTGACTTTCGCCGCATGTACATTATAATGGTATCATCTTTTTTATCGGGAGAACCTATGTTTAAGATCATTATTTGCATACTGGCAGGTCTGGGCGCGGGGCTTGGCACCGGCTTTGCGGGCATGAGCGCCGCCGCGGTCATCAGCCCCATGCTCATCACTTTTCTGCACATGGATCCATACCTTGCCGTCGGTATTGCCCTTGCCAGCGATGTTCTGGCAAGCGCCGCTTCCGCCTACACCTACGGCAAAAACAAAAACCTCGATATCAAAAACGGCGTCATTATGATGGTCAGCGTGCTGTGCTTCACCCTGGTGGGCAGCTACATCGCCAGCATCGTTCCCAAAGCCACCATGGGCAGCTTTTCCACCCTGATGACGCTGCTGCTCGGCATCAAGTTCATTGTCAAGCCGGTGCTGGCGCCCAAGCAGCGCTTCCAAACGGCGACTGCCCGCCAAAAAGCGATCCGTTCTGTCCTCTGCGGCGCTATGGTCGGCTTCATCTGCGGCTTTGTGGGCGCAGGCGGCGGCATGATGATGCTCCTCGTCCTTACCTCCGTGCTGGGTTACGAGTTGAAAACCGCCGTCGGCACCAGTGTATTCATTATGAGCGCGACCGCCCTCACCGGCTCCGTCAGTCACTTTGTGATCGGCGGTTTGCCGGATTCCGAGGCGCTTATCATCTGCATCGTCAGCACTCTTATCTTTGCGCAGGTGGCAGCGTCCCTTGCCAATAAAGCCTCCCCCATTGTTCTCAACCGAGTCACCGGCTCCATTCTTGTCATTCTGGGGGTCGCTATCCTTGCGGTCAATTACTTCGGGTAAAGATTCATGTGAAACAAGCTAAAAAGCTGCGTAAGTGGAAAACCCACTTGCACAGCTTTTTCTTTTTGGGAACAAACAATAATGAGATTCAGCCATTACTGCAAGAACGAAATGTTTGTATCCTTTACAAAGTTCTGCGTGCCGTACAGCACCAGCACATCGGTAATGCCGTTTTCCGCGGCATACTCTGTTACATCGCCCTTAAAAAAAGCGCAGGTCGAGGACATGGACCTCCGCATAGTCCTCCACGGGGAATTGAACAAAGGTATTGCCGTAGGAATCCTTGATCATCAGCAGCTTGCCGCCCTCGCCGCTCCCCTCTATGACCGTCTGCGCCTGGTTGGAATTGAGGAATACCGCATACTGGTCGCTGCCGGAAAGATATTTACGCTCGTAAATGCTGTCGGTCTGGTATTCCCCGTTATTATAGCTGACGCTTCTCCTGGCATGACGGTACCATGCGGTGATCCTTTCGGCGGGAACGGAAGAAAGCGGCACCTTGTTCCATGTCGTCCCGCGGAAGTCATCGCAAAGGACTTCCTTTGTCCATTCCTCCGCCGCGGGGGTGATACCGCGCCATGCGCAATAGGCATAGTAAGCGCCAAGGCTCGTCCAATGATGGTCAGTGCGGTAATAAATGTCCTCGCCGCTGTGGGCGGAAAGGGCGCTTATCACCTCTACCGTATTGACCCCCGCGTCGGTCAGCACCTTACGTATCGCATCATAATCCGCCACAGGGGCAAAGGCGGGCAGCTTATCGGTAAGGACCTGCGCCGCCATCGGGACAAGCATCGTATTCATAGGGATCCCCTCTGCCGCCAGCTTCTTCTGCAGCTCCGCCAGCGCCTTGGCATTGGTGGCAAGCTGTTTTTTGCTGTAAGAGGTGAATTTATCCATCAAATAATTATCCCTGCCGATATAAACACCGCCGCTTTCCCGTTTACCCGCCGCCAGCTCCAGATAGGTTTTCAGCGTGACCCAGCCATCACGCAGCGGCACCTGATCGGTAAGGTAGCTTTCCAGCGTGTCGCTGAATTTGCCGGAGATAAAATCGGCTGCCGTAAACTGCGGCATCTGCGTCAGCGTGCGCTTTTCCCGCTCGGAATAATATCGGTCATGCAGCAGCCAGCCGGCAAGGGCGGATACCGCCAGCAGCAGGCAGAAAAAAGAAGTCACTATTTTGCCGCGCATATTCTCACCTCAAAAACGGAAATACAAAAACGGGTTATAGCTGCCGCTGACAAGGTACGCCATAGAGACCACCAGCACACAAAGCAGCCCGCCGCAATCGGCTATAGTCAGCGCCCGTTGCCCAAGCCGTTCATTCATCTTCTCATAGCAGCGCTTGCCCAAGGGGGTCGCCGCCACAGCACAGAGAAGCAGCATCAGCCCATAGGTAAACAGCAGGTACAGGCTGCTACTATCCAGTAGCTTCCCGCTGAACATTGCCTTGAACCACGAGAATCCTTTGGCAATATCCGTGAACGCAAAGAGCGTCCAGCTTACTGTTACCAGCACCAGCGCGTACAAATGGCGCAGCAGTGGGGGCAGCTTTTGCAGCCAGCGCAGCAAAAACAGCTTTTCCAGCACCAGCCATACGCCAAAATACGCGCCCCACAGGACAAAGTTCCAGCTTGCCCCGTGCCAGAAGCCGGTAAGCAGCCACACGATAGCGATATTCCTCAGCTGCTTTATCAGCCCGCCGCGGTTGCCGCCCAGCGGGATATACACATAGTCACGGAACCAGCTGCCCATGGAAATATGCCAGCGCCGCCAAAAATCGGTGATACTATCGGCAAGGAACGGATAGTTGAAGTTTTCGAGGAAACGGAAGCCCAGCATTCGCCCCAAGCCGATCGCCATATCGGAGTAGCCGGAAAAGTCAAAGTAGATCTGGAACCCGTAAGCGATAACACCAAGCCACGCCGTCAGCACGGTGGGCGCCGCCTGTACGGACGCCGTCTCCCACAGCAGCCCGATGTTATTTGCCAGCAGCACCTTTTTGCCAATGCCGCAGGCAAAGCGCCGTACCCCCTCGGCAAAGAGATCCGCCGCACATTCCCTGTGCTCCAGTTCCTCCGCCACGGTCTGATAGCGGACGATGGGACCCGCGATGAGCTGCGGGAACAGCGTGACATACGCTCCGAAATCGATGATATTCTTCTGTGCTTTCACTTCACCGCGGTACACATCGATGGTGTAGCTCATGGTCTGGAAGGTGTAAAAGCTGATGCCGATGGGCAGCGGCAGGTTCGGCTGCGGAAGTGCCGTGCCCAAAACGCTGTTGACAGTGCCGATAAGGAAATCGCTGTATTTGAACAGTCCCAGCAATCCTAGATTGACACAAGCCGATACCAGCAGCGCGATCTTCGCGCCCCTTTGTCCCCTGTGGCGCTCCACCATCTGCCCGCAGGTGAAATCCAGCGCGGTGGAAAAGATCATCAGCACCACATACACCGGCTCGCCCCATGCGTAAAAAAGCAGGCTGAAAATAAACAGCAGTCCGTTGCGCCACTTTTTAGGGGCAATGAAGTAGCAAAGCAGGCAAAGCGGCAAAAAGCACTGCAAAAATGTAAGGCTGGAAAATACCATTATTCAATTCCTCCGCTTGGCAAAGGATACACTCTCCTTGCAGGGATCAGCCGCCCAGCAGTCCTTCGTCATCATTCATGTCAAAGCCGGAATTGCCGTCATCAGCGGGAATGGTAATGGAATTGACCGCCGCGCCAAAAATGGCTTTCCACGCCCCGTCCACCTTGGCAGCTTCCTCTGCGGCGGACTTCGCCTGATCTTCCTCGCTCGCTTCCCAGTCGCTCTGCTGTCCCTCAATGATGAGAGCGACATAGTTGCCGTTGATGTAAAGGCGACCCTGCAGCACCCGCTGGAGATCCATCTGATACATGCGGTTGTAGCTGACGATCTGATCAAATCCCTGCTGCAGCAATGCCGCAGCGTCATTAGCGTATCCGTCCTTTACCTTGAGGACGATGGCGCAATCGGACTGGAGCGCGGAATTGGAATTGGTCTCCGCTGCCCAGCTTTCGATCTTGGTCATATCCAAGCCCCAATAGCCGGTCATACGGTCTTCGCTCTCGGCGGTATCGCTGGTGTAGCTGTCGCCCAACGACTTTTTAAGATTATTGAGTACTTCCGCGGCAGTCATGGTCACTTCGGTCTTGCCTCCGTTATTATTGCTGCCGCAGGCGGCAAGGGACAGGATCATCAGTACAGACAAAGGAATGATAAAAATGCGTTTCATGGTTTTTTCTCCTTATCGAAAATAGTTTTTCGGGGAAGCCTTTTCTTTTCCCGTTCATCTATCCATACGAAGCAGCGTAGGAATTTGTCGGGAAAAAAGCAAAAAAATTTTCGGAGAGCGAAAAGCCCTCCGAAAACGGATCGTTTTATGTCTCTTTATCCCTGTGCGATAAGCGCCGCCGCTGCCGCGGAAATATCTTCTTCGGCAGCACCGTCAAAGTTGGTGAGATAACAGCTTACCCCGTCACGGTCCCAATGGGCGCGCCAGCTGCCGTTGGAAAGGCGTTCCAGCACAGCACCATATTCGGCATTCAGCACCGTACTGCTCACCGCTTCCTCCTCAGCGCGGGAGAAGTTTCCGGCAAGCTTTGCCGCCTCGTAGATGTAACCGTGTCCGTTCCATGTAAAGTCCACACGGGCGATCTCATCATCAAAGATGCAGTAGCTTACCTCCTCCGCGCCCTGCGGCGCATCTATGGTAAAGCCCAGCCTTTCAAAATCCTGCGCACCGGTCACATCTTCCACCGGGGAGCCGCCCAGTACCGGCGGGTCGTCTCCCTCAATGCCGCTGTCATTGGGCAGCAGGCGGGACAGCAGCACGCCGGCAGCCGCCACCAGCACCAGACACGCCGCCACACTTCCCCAGCGCCTCCACTGCGGTACCTTTTTCGCTGTCTTCTCTGTGGGGAATTGGGTCACATTGTCTCTTTCTTTCGTAGTAGAAGCATCAGGCGCAGACTGCGCCGCCTTTTGCAGAATGTTGCGGAGCATACGGTCCTCAGCTTCCGCCGAAAGCTCTGTCTCATCAAACGCTTTTTTGATATTGTTCTCACTCATATGCTCTCACCTCCCAATACGGTTCGCAGTTTTTCACGGGCGTCCTTCAGTTGGTTGCGCACCGTGGAGGGCGGTCGCCCCAGCATCGCCGTTATTTCATCGGTCTGGAAGCCCTCAATAAAGCCAGACGACCTCCTTATATTTCGGCGGCAGCGCCATCACCGCCTCCCGCACCTCCCCCAGATCCTCCGGTTCCGGTGCGGGCTGCTCGATCTGTTCCTCCAACGGGGCGGTCTTTTTCTGCCACCAGTGCTTCAGCTTATCCTTGCATAGGTTCATCGCCGTTGTGGTCAGCCAGCTCCGCTCGTGCCGCTCGTTCTCAAAGGTCACATCGCAGGTCATGGCACGCACAAAGGTGTCCTCGGTGCAGTCCTCGGCGTCCGCCGCGTTTTTCATAAAGGCATAGCAAAGGCGATAGACCGCCCCGACATGCCGCCGGTAAAGCGCCTCAAAGTCTCCTTGCATGGCGCCGCCTCCCTTTTGTCATAAAATAATACGATTTAAGAGTACAAATTGTCGGGTAAAATGTCAAGATTTCTTCCTTCATTTTAACCGTCAACACAGCCATTCGCAAAAAGCGGGAAACCGGATCTTATCATGCTCTCCGGTCTCCCGCTTTTATTTGGTTTCGTATATCATGCCACGGTGATCTCGCAGCTTGCCGAAAGCCCGTTTGTTGTGGTCACGGTAATGGTCGCCGTTCCGACAGCAAGCGCCGAAAGCGTACCGTCTGCTGCCACCTCCACAATACTGGGGGCATTGCTGCTCCATGTCAGGGTCGTGCCTGCCGCCCCCTGCGGCTCTATGATGGCTGCCAGCGTGATTTTGCTGCCCAGCGAAAGGGTCATACTGTTCTGCCCCAGCGCAATGGAGGTCGGCACCACCACGATCAGGCTCGACTTGACCGTTACAGTACACTCAGCGCTCTTTTCGCCGCACTTCGCCGTAATGATTGCCGTTCCCTCTTTCAGTCCGGTTACTGTTCCGTCTGCCGCAACCTTGGCAACGGTCTCCTCGCTGCTGCTCCACTGCACTGTTTTCACAGCCGTTTCCTCCGGCAGTACTGTTGCTGTCAGCTTTGCACTACCGTTAATTGTCAGCTCCAGTGTGGTCTTATCCAGCGTCACGCTTTCGGCGGTCGTGTCACCCTTCTGCACCGTCACCGTGCAGAAGGCGCTCTTTTCCCCGCACTTTGCGGTAATGGTGGCATTGCCCTCCGCCAAGGCAGTCAGCTTGCCATTTTCTACCTTTACCACGCCGGGGGCGCTGCTGCTCCACTGTACCGTTTTATCGGTCACATTTTCGGGCAGCACGGTGGCGTTCAGCACAATGCTTTCACCCACCTTCATTGTCACCGCCGCTTTATCCAGCAGAACCTCCGTTACCGCCGCGGGCTTCACTGTCACGGTACAGCTTGCGGTATAGCCGCCGTCGGTGGCCTTTACCGTAATGGTCGCCGTGCCTGCCGCTACCGCTTTCAGCGCGCCGTTTTCATCTACCGTTACCACGCCGCTGTTGCTGCTGCTCCAGGTCATGGTTTGGTCGGTCGCGTCCTCGGGGGTCAGCTTCACGGTCAGCTGGGCAGTCGCCCCCGCCGTCAGCTCCAGCGTAGTCTTATCCAGCGTTACGCCCTTTACGGGGATCTGCGAAACCTTGCCCACCGTCTCGGTGCCGGTGGCGGTGTAGCCGCTGTATATGCTGTTGATGTAATTTCCGATGCCGTTGGCAAGCGAGCTTGCGATCTGCGCATAGTTCTGCAAAAGCTGTACATACTCGCTCTCGTTGCTCATAAAGCCGCATTCCGCCAGTACCGAAGTGTACTGCGTGGTACGGGTCACATAGTACAGCCCATACTTCGCGCCGCGGTTGTAGTTGCCCATGGCGTTATACAGGGCGCTGTTCACATAGCTGCAGAATTGCTGGCTGAAATCGTAGAAATAGTACGCCTCGCTGCCCCGTGCCGAGGAATTGGTGGCGGAGTTGCTGTGAACACTCAGGAAGATCTGCGGCTTAAAGGCAGATGCCTGCGCCACACGGGTCTGCAGCACCACCTTGGCGCTGCCGGTGGTATCAATAAGCAGTACCGACGCGCCTTGATTGCGCAGGATCGCTGCAAGCTCCGTGGCGATCTGCCGGTTCACATAGTCCTCGTGCTTGCCGGGGTAGAAGCCCAAAGCACCCACATCTACGCCGCCGTGTCCGGGGTCAATGACGATCCTTGCCCCCGCGATGCTGCTGGGCGGGTTATTGAACTGCAGTGAAAGGGTATTGCCATTATAGCTGGCGGTGTAGCCGCACATGCCGTTGGACTTGCGGAACCGCAGCGTCAGCGTATCGCCGCTCCATGTTGCCGAAGAGAAGATCGGGTTCTTGGTCAGCGTGGTCAGGCTGCCGCAGGCGGATTTAAGATAGCTGAAAGTAAAGGAAATGCCGCTGCTGGAATAGCTCACCGAATAGCTGGTCGGCTGGCTCATATTCAGCGCCACTGTGGTGGTACCGGCATTGGCGGTAACGCTCATACCGCTGATCACCACGTCCTGCACCTGCTGGCTGGTGGTGGAAATATCGCCGGCATAAACACGCAGTCCGCTGGCAAGCTTGTAGTAACGGTAGGTGGAGCTGCCGCTGGTAAAGACGATCATATCGCCCACGGTGTAGTCCAGCGTCCCCTTGGGCAGCGGGTAGTAGCTGCCGTCGGAGGTATCGTCCAGCGTACTGGTCGGGAAAGTCTCCGCCTGGCTGGCAGTCACAATAACGGGGCTGCCGCTGCCCACCTCGGCGATCTTATTCACCTTGATGGAGGCGCCGGTCTCGGTCTCTTCTCTGCCCTCCCAGCTTCCCTTAAAGGTGATATTGCCAAGGTTCTTCACGCTGCCGCCAGCGGCGGGCGTGCGGTATGTACCGGTGTACTTTACATAGAAGGAATCCTTATCGGTATTGTCGTCCTCGCTGTTATCACGGGTCAGCGTTACCGTTTGCCCGTTCACCGTGGCGGTGATGGTGGCATTTTCGTATGCCATCGCCGTCAGTGTAATATCGGTATTGCCGTCCACCGTCAGGGCGCCGGTCGGCGCGACGCTTTGGAATATCTTAACATTGCGGGTGATCTTATACACCAGCGTCTTATCCTTATGGACGATAGTAAAGGTGTTCAGTCCCGGCTTTAAGTCATAGCTCTTGGAAAAATAGCCGTTGGCGTCAGTCTTGATCTCGGCGCCGTTCACCGTCACCGGATTGGTCGGATCGGAAGCGCCGCGGAACAGCACCGTCGGCTCGTAGGTGGAATAGGTCAGCTTCGCCGGCACCGAAACGCTCAGCTCGGTCATGATATAATCGGTATTTACCTCGTTGCGGAAGTATTTTTTCAGCAGCGTTACCGAACCGGCAGGGTCGGCTTTCATGCTGGCAAGCCCGTAGAAGATGCTGCCGCCGCAGCCCTTGTAGCTTTCCAGCGTGATTGCCTGCTTGGTCATCTGGTCGGAGGAGCCCCAGCCCGCGTAGGTGCTGTTCGCCATACGGTCGGCGGCATGAATGGCATACATTCGTACCTCATTTTCCGCCGCCAGCTCCGACCACCACTTGACGATCCGCTCAAACGGGATCTTGCTGTCGGTCAGCGAGCCAAACGCCTTGACCGCGATCATATCCGCCAAGCCGTCCTCCAGCATTGTCTTGACATCACAGTGTCCGTCGGTCAGCATGGAATAGGGGTCGAGGGTATTCTGTCCCACCTCATTCTCCTTGGTGGTCGCCCACTGCGGCTCTGTTACCAGACCCACCTGTACAGCGGGCGTTTTTTTGCGCACCAAATTACTCGCCAGCTCCACAAGCTGACGGGAGGCACCGTCCAGATAGTCGCCGTAGCTCATACCGCCGCCGCAGCTTAGGTAGTCGGCAAAGGCGGTATCGCTTTCCGGGAAGTCATAGTTGGTAAAGAACAGCCCGTCGGGGGCATATTTCTCCAAAAAGGCGCCCAGCTCCTTCTCGATCCCGTTCATCAGAGCGGTATCAAAGCGGGGGTAGGTCACCAGTCCCACACCGTCGTAGGTCGCTTTCAGGTCATAGAAGCAGTACACATACAGCCCGCGGCTGCGCGCTCCCGTGATAAGATAGTCCAGCGGGTCAAATACCGCGTTGGCAATCGGTCTTGTCAGGCTTTCATACGCCGCAAAGTCACCGGTACTTGTCCCCACCAGCACGGTATTCATATCCAGCGCCTTTGCCGCGTCCAGCGCCGCGTCTATCTCTTTCTTTACATCATCGGCAGCTTCGTTTTTTTCGGTCAGGAAATCCTCGCCGGGCATAATGGTCACTGCCCGCATGCGGTCAGGGATATTGAAGGTGACGGGCAGCTCCGGCTCCGGCTCGGTGTTCGGCTCATCGGTCGCCGTGTTATCGGGCTGAATGGGGTCCGGCTCCTGATGATCCGGCTCCGGCTGGGTCGGACCCACCAGCGCGCCCAAGGGGTTCCAATCGGTAAAAAGGGTGACGGTCAGCGCACCGGCTATGATAACTGCAAAAGCCAGTGTGAAAAGCAGCGCTTTTTTGGTATTGTTCTTCCTGAATTTTGACACGACTGTCCTCCCGTGGGTCGGTTATAGTATCCTGCTCAGGGCGGCAAGCTCCGCCTGCACCTGTGCCTTTACGCCGGCAGCGGGCGAGATCACCGAATTGTAGCTGTATAGGCAGAAGCCCTTGTAATGGCTCGCGTCCCGCGCCTTGGTCACCATGCGGCTTAAAAGGTCGCTGTTCTGCTGCCATTCGTATTTGCCGTTGGCACCGGCATAGGTATCCTCATTGCCGATCTTGTAAGCCGCCAGTCCCACATACAGGTCAATGCCGCTCACCTTTATCATGCCATTGAATTCCGCCAGCACCGTGCTGTACGGGCAGGTGGCATTATTAAAGCCGTAATAGATCTGCGGGCAGATATAGTCCACATAGCCGCTATTGCCCAGCCATGTGGCAACATCGGCGTACAGGGTGTCGTAGTTCGCCTTGGTATTGCCCTGCGGGCTGATGCCGAAGCGCACCGACGGCTTTTCGGTCTTCACCGCGGCGTAAACCTCCCGCACCATGGTGTTGACATTCTGCCGCCGCCATGCCGCCAGCGAAAGCCCGCTGCCGCTTGCCGCGTACAGTCCGCTGTCAATGCTGCTGTCGGTCGTGGCATAGAAGTAATCGTCAAAGTGGATCGCGTCCACATCGTAATTCCTTACGATCTCCCGCACCCCGTTCACGATCAAGTCGATCGCCTCGCGGGAGCCGGGGTTATAGAAGATGCCGCCATTCGCGGTCTGGTACACGGCATCGCTGCCGCTGTTTATGTATTTCTGGGCGGGGTTATCACTGCTCAGCGCCCTGCCGCTGCGTGCCCGCACCCGATAGGGGTTCAGCCACGCCTCAAAGGTCAGCCCGCGGCTGTGCGCCTCCTCCACCATGATCGTCAGAGGATCAAAGGGCAGCGCGTCCCCCTCTGTCCCTGTAATGAGATACGAGGCGGGGAAATAGGAGGAGGAATACAGTGCGTCGCCAAAGGGACGCACATGGACGATCACCGTATTGCAGCCTAGATTTTTCACATTGTCGTATGCCGCCCCGATATTGCTGCGGAACTGCGAGGCAGTCTTGCCGGTCAGCATATTGCCCAGCTCCAGATAACTAATCCACACCGCGCGGTATTCACCGCTCGGCACCGTTGTATTGCCGCCTGCGGAGTTTCCGTTATCCGGCTTTGGTTGTTCGGCAGGCTGGTTGCCATCATCAGGCTTTTGAGTATTACTATTACTATTGTTATTCTTATTGTCCTGCGGTTTTTGGGTATGATCCGGCTTGACAGGCAGCGGTTCTTCGGCAGAGGGATATTCTCCCTTCTGCTCGTTTTCATTTTCGTCTGTGACTCCGTCCTCCTGCGGTTTCGGCAGAATTACCGTCCCCTGCTGAATATCTGAGCCGGGAGCATCTGTCTGCTCCGGCTCCTTGCCGCAGGCAAAAAGAGAAAGAGCCAATACCAAAGCCATCAGCACTGCTGTGATCTTCCGCATCGCTCTCTCCCCCTTTTTGGTTTATCGCTGTACTGTAACAGTGTCGTTACAGGGTCGTTTTGCTGCTTCCCTGTCAGGAAATTCTCATCGGAGCGCTCATCACGGAATTCTGCTCCTCCGTCGTCTCGGTCTCCTCCGGCTCCTCGACTGCTATTGTATTACGCAGCACCACCGTATTGCAAAGGTAAGTTTTGCCGCCGTCGGCAGGCGTCGCCAGCTGAATAGAAACGCGGGGCGCTTCGCCGTTCAGCAGCAGCTTGACCATCTGCGCGGCAGCTCTGCCCATCAGATAGCCGCTGCCGCCCTCCGCAAACAGCACTTTACCGTCTTTATACAGGTTATATGCCGTTTCGTCTGCCTCCATGACTGCCCACAGCGTGCCGCCGTAGCCATTGGGGTACTCGGTCGGGTCGTTGTAGTAGGTGTAGGCTTTTTCGGCATCGGCACTGTCACTGAACAGAATCAGCTCCGGACCCTTATAGTAAAGCGCGTCAAATGCGTGCTCCAGATTGTAGTTGAGATACTCCGTTATGGTATCGCTGCACAGCACGGCGGTGCAGTCACGCTCCTCCAGCAGACTTTGCAGTTTTTCCCACTTGCCGCTGTCCTCAAAGCCGTATTCCGTCACCGCGGCGATCGACAGCTTATCATTGCGGATCCAGCAGTCCAGGTCATCACGGTTATTTGCCCAGTAGTCGGCAATGGTATCTGCCAGACGGGTCAGCTCGGCGTCCTCGGTGTCCTCCGCCATTACAATACCATACAGGTTATCATAGGCGGCAAGCTGCGCTTCGGTCGCGCGGCGGTTCATCAGTATCACCGGCACACCGTACTCCTGCGCCAGCGCCAGCAGTTCATCGGTCACGGTGTCGTCCACCGGCTCCAGCATCAATACAGCGCAGCCCTGTTCCAGCACCTTTTGGGCATAGGAAAGCTGCACCTCGGCACTGCCCATGCAGTCATGGGCTTCCACTGCCGCCACATCGCCCAGTTCTGCCTGCAATGTGGTGCGGAATTCGTTTTTCGTCTCGTTGCTCATATCGCTGAACAGCATCTTTACCGTCAGCTGCGATTGCTTCGCAACATTGTTCATCAGCAGATTGGACTGCACCGCCTGCGGCTGCAGCTCCTCCTGTTGCGCAAAGTACCACCCCAGCAGCCCAAAGATGCCGAGGGCGATCACAAGATATATCAAAATATGCTTCATGGCGTCTCCTAACACAATATATGGATATGGTTATTGTACCACATCATACCCCTTGATTCAATAACGCAAATGTGAACAATTCGACACATACCAAGGGCGCTCCCCTCCGCGGGGAACGCCCTTACATCTGCGGTTTTACCGCTTATATTCAGCTTTTCTCATGCTCCAATATGACCTTCAGCTCCTGCAAAAAGCTGTTGATATCCTTAAATTCCCTATATACACTGGCAAAACGGACATAAGCCACCTGGTCTATCTTTTTCAGCTTTTCCATCACCAGCTCGCCGATCACCGCGCTGGGCACCTCACGGTCCATGCGGTTCTGCAGCTCCACCTCGATCTCACTTACCATGCCCTCCAGCTGCGCCAGTGTCACGGGGCGCTTTTCGCAGGATTTCAGCACGCCGCGCAGCAGCTTATCATGGCTGAACGCCTCGCGGGAGCCGTCCTTTTTAATGACCATCACCGGCGTGGTCTCCACCACCTCGTAGGAAGTGAACCGCTTACCGCACTGCAGACATTCCCTTCTGCGGCGGATGCGCTCTCCCTCATCGGTAGGACGGGTATCTATTACCTTGCTTTCGGTGTATCCGCAGAATGGGCATTTCATGGCAGGCTCCTCCTTTTTATTGCCGGTTTTTATTTATTGTAGCAGATTTTTCCCGCATATACAAGCATTTCCCGTAATGGAAGCGGCTGCCTTTTTCGCCAGCGTTCCGCCCCTTGCCGCTCTTTCTCTCCTGCGGTAGAATAAGGTCGGAATTCCCCGAAAGGAGCCGACCGCCATGAAGAAGCGCCTCGCCCTCTCCCCCTACGCCGCCAATGCCCTGTTTCTCACAGCAGCCGCCACCGCGGGGCTGTCGCTGCTCGCTACCCTCAGCGCCGTTCTATCCCGCTGGGGCAGCACCCCGCTTCAGCATTATATCCTTACCCGCCAGCTTGCCGGTCGGGTGCCGGAGACCTTCTTCTGCGGGCTGCTTTCGGTCTTTTTGTGCGAGGTGCTTTCCCGCCGCCTGCTCTCCGAGTAGCCGGAACAGCAGCTCCCCCTGCCGCTTTACCGACAGGGGGAGTTTTTCTTTAATTACAGGGATCAACCCAACTCGTGCTGCTCCAGCCAGCCGCTGATGCTCTCGCCGATCTCCTTGATGCAGCCGGCGTGGTAAGGCACCTTCAAGCCGGCGCTTTCCACCAGCTCGGCAAAGGTGGCGGTGCCCGCCTTATCCACAAAGGTCATATACCGCTTCCATGCCTCGGCATAGTTCTCGCGGGAAAGGTTCCAGAACTGGAACGCCACCGTCTGCGCCATGCAGTAGTCGATGTAGTACAGCGGTACCTCGTAGATATGCAGCTGACGCTGCCAGCCGCCGCCGCGGGAGTAGAACGGCAGGTTATCAAAGTCGATCCACGGGCGGTATTTCTTTTCGAGGGAGAGCCACAGCTCGTTGCGCTCCTCGGGGGTCATCTCGGGGTTCTCGTACACCTTGTGCTGGAATTCATCGACCATGCAGCCGTAAGGGATAAAGACCAGCGCATCCTCGCAGTGACCCAGCTCATACTTTTCGGTCTGCTTGCCGAAGAACAGGTGATGCCACGGGGCGGTCAGGAACTCCATGGACATGGAGTGGCACTCGCACGCCTCGATGGTCGGGGAATGGAGCAGCGAGGGCAGCTCCTGCTTAAAGGCACGGTAGGCTTCAAAGGCGTGACCGGCTTCGTGGGTCAGCACATCTACATCGCCGGCAGTGGCATTAAAGTTGCTGAAAATGAACGGGGATTTGTAATCCGCGATCTCGGTGCAGTAGCCGCCGGGGGCTTTGCCGTCGCGGGAAAGCACATCGAACAGCTCATTTTCAAACATAAAGTCGATGAACTCCGCCGTTTCGGGCGAAAGCTCCTCGTACATCTTTTTACCGGCGGCAAGGATCTCATCGGGGGTGCCATCCGGCACGGCGTTGCCGTCGGCAAAGCTGATCGGCTCATCATAGAACGCCAGCTTTTCCACCCCGATGCGGCGGCGCTGCGCCTCCTTTACCTTTGCCACGATGGGCACCATGTCCTCGGCGATCTGGTCACGGAATGCGGCGACATCTTTGGCGGTATAGCAGTTGCGCCCCATGCGGTCGTACCCCAGCGGGATATAGTTCGGCAGTCCCATCTTTTTCGCCTGCGCGTCGCGGTTCTTTACCAGCTTATCGTACAGGGTATCCAGCTCCTCGCGGTGGCTGTCAAAAAACTTGGCGTCCGCCTCATAAGCCGCCTTGCGGACGGCACGGTCGGGATCCTGCTTGTAGGGTCCCAAAAGGGGCAGCGGCATGGTCTTGCCGTCGAACTCCACCATGGCGGAGGCATACAGGTTCTGATACTCGGAAACGAGCTTGTTCTCCTCCTGCATCAGCTCCACAATGGCAGGCGAAAAGCTGCGGGCGGCGATCTCCAGATTTTTGAACATCAGGGCGCCGTAGTGCTTTTCCAGCTCCGCGCGGTAGGGGGATTCCAGCAGAGCGGTGTTCACCTGATGGGTCAGCTCCTGCAGCTTGGGACCGATCTCGTCCATATAGTCGTTCTCAGCGTTGTAGAACTCGTCCTTGGTATTGATGGTGTGACGGATATAAGCCAGCTGCTGCATAGTGCCTGCAGTCTGCACCTTCTTTTCAAAGGCATCATACGCTTTGATCTGACCGGCGGCATCGGGGGCGGCTTTCATTGCCTCCAAGGTACGGGCGGTCGTTGCCGCCAACTCCTCCATATCCGGACGGCTGTACGGCATCTCACTGAATTTCATATCGGCACTTCCTTTCGGGTGTTTTAGTAAAGGTCTACCCCCCTATTATTCCACAGTCCTGCCCGCTTTGCAAGCCCCTTTGGGTCGAGTGGGAGAACAATTGTTTCACATGAAACAATTTGTGCGATTTTGCGGGCTACAGACAGCGCTGCATTTCCATCTTTTACTTGCTGCCATCTCATTCCCGTCCCATGATTCTTTCTGCCAGCAGGATATTCTGCTGCAGGCTTTCCAGTTGAATACGGGAGGAATAGCCTGCCGTCCGCCGGTCAATCTCTCCGTTCGCAGCAGGGTGGTAATAGCGACCCTCGGCTTCCGCCTGCTTACCGGCTTTTACGGCGTCTGCAAGGATACTTCTATCCTGCACCCGTTCCTCCTCTGGGATCGGGTTCAGAATGAGTAGTCCTCCCTCAGCGGTCAGACGGTGAACCTCCGCTTCGCTCATCACAGCCTCAAGGGGTAGCTCCAGTGGCTGCGCTTCCCCGCAAAAGAGGTAGCCGGTACAGGTCTTGCCCGCAGTATGGACTCCATGAGTCCGCAGCCAGCCCAGCGTCGCCGGAATATCCAGCATATCCTTGGGTGAGGTGGAAATGAGAGCCACCGGAATGTGACAGAGCGCCGGCAGATCGGGGCATAGCTCCTCCCCACGAAGATCACCGATGCCGCCCATACCGCAGGTGATCGCCAGCGAGATCCCCAGCTTGTTGCAGACAGCCATAGTACCGCTTGCTGTCAAGGCACCACTGATTTTCTTTTGCAAGGCGTCTTCCAAGTGGTCACAGTCAATGCGAACCAGCTCTGCCGCACGCTCCCGAAAGGGCAGGTAATCCTCTATATGTCCCAACCGCAATTCACCATGGTCCACCCATGCCAGCACTGCTGCGGGGCAATGCCAGTTTTTTCTCAACTCTTCATTACTGATAGAACGCAGCCCATGGGTCAGCAGCGCTGTTTCGGTGAGATACTTCATTTTATGTTTGCCTCCTGTTAGGTGAGCGAGAACAGCCTGCTCTCCGCCAAGGCGGAAAAGCAGGCTGCCTTTATACGGGCAGTACCTGCCCATTATTTTATATGGTTTACGCCCAGTTGTCCAGCTCCGCTACATTCTCTTTGGTAGCAAGGGTCAGCGGCAGATAGATCGGCTCGGCATACTCCTTGCCCTGTGCGATGGCGACAGCAAGCTTCAGAGCAGCCTCGGTATACTTGACGCTGGAGTAAGACATGGTGCCGGTAAGGGTACCAGCCTTCAGCGCTTCGCGGGCATCGGCGGTAAAGTCAACGCCGTAAACCAACACATCGGTACGTCCCTCGGCGGTCAGTGCCTCCACGGCGGCAAGTGCCATAACATCGTTGCAGGCGAAAATGCCCTTGAGGTCGGGGTGCGCGGTGAGGATATCCTTGGTGGCATCATAAGCCTTGGTCGCGTCCCAATCGCAAGGAATGGAAGCAACGAGATCAATATTCTCGGCAGCCTCGAACACGGCGGTAGCGCCCGCGGTACGACCCTCGGACTGACCGGCACCGGCAATGCCCTGCAGAATGGCGACTTCGCCGCCCTCCGGCAGACGGGAGATCATATCATTGGCAACAATCTTGCCCTGATCGCTGAACTGAACGGTGATCTTGCCGTCCAAATGGCCGCCGGCTTCCGCCAGCGCAGCGGTATCAACACCGGGTCCCAGGTTGATGACCTTGATGCCCTTTTCGTTGCACTTCACAATGCCGGGGATAAGGTTGGTGCCATCAATGGGAGAAACGATGATGACATCGTAATCCATATCAGCCATGGTCATCAGAACCTCGAGCTGGCTTTGGGTATCGCCCTCGGTGGTGCCGGTCTGGACATCGATGGAAACGCCCAGCTTTTCGGCTGCTGCTTCGTAGCAGTTCTTCATGTTCGCCCAGAACTGGTTAGACATGGAGATGATGACCGCGCCGATCTTCTCGCCGTTGGGAGCGGGGGTCTCGCCCAGCTGCTCCGCCATCGCGGCATCAAAGGCTGCGTACAGCTCATCTACCACGGTGGTATCCACAGCGGGATCGGGGGTGGGCTCGGGATCGGGGGTGGGCTGCGGATCATTGCCGCAGGCGACCAGTGCCAGCAGCATCATTGCCGCCAGCAGCAGAGCTACTAACTTCTTCATTTTCTTTTTTCCTCCGTTTGATTTGATTTTATCTACAAGAGAGTGGCTCTCTTATAAACCTTAGTGCAATTTGCGGCGGCGTTCCCGCAGCTCCGCCGTGACGACGGCGCACAGCAGAATAGCACCGGTAATGAACTGCTGGTACTGCGAGGAGACGCTCATCAGCGTCAGACCGTTGCGGATCTCTCCCAGCAGCAGCACCGCCACCGCTGTACCGGCAAGCGCCGCACTGCCGCCGTGCAGCGGCGTACCGCCCATGATGACCGCCGTGATGGCGTCCATTTCCATATTAAGTCCGGCATTCGGCTCGGCGGAATTGAGGCGGGCGGAGATGATGATGCCTGCCAGCGCCGCCAGAAAGCCCATGACCGCAAAGGTGCTGACCCGCCAGAAGCCGGTGCGCACCCCGCAGCGGCGCAGCGCCAGCGGATTGCCGCCCAGTGTGGTGATGTAGTGCCCCCACCGCATGCGGTAAAGGAGCGGGAAGGAGACGAGCAGCACCAAAAGCGCCATATAAACGCCGCTTTCCATGTGGAGGATATCCCCACAGCCAAAGGCGCGGTATGCGGCAGGCAGCTTGCTGATGGGGATACCGAGGGTGATAATAAGCGCCAACCCCCGATACAAAAACGAGGTGCCCAGTGTGATGATAAAGGAATTGATGCCGGTGTAATGCACCAGCAGCCCATTGATAAGCCCCAGCAGCGTGCCGGAGAGCAGCCCCAGCAGGACTGCCGCCCAGACGGGGACGCCGCCTTTAAGCAGCAGGGCGGTGAGGATAGCGGAAAGGGAAAGCATGGAGCCGACCGAAAGATCGATGCCGCCGGAGGCGATGATGAAGGTCATGCCGACCGCCAGCAGCAGACGGAACGAGTTTGCCTCCAGAATATTGACAAGATTTTTGACCGAGAAGAACCTGCCGGTACGTACACTGAGGAACACGCCCAGCAGCAGGCAGAAGCCGACTAAAAGGCACAGTGCGGCATTGCGGCGGAAAAAACGCTTCATACGGCTGCCCCCCGTTCCCGCTCCAGAATGAGCCGGTGCAGCTCCTCCGGAGACGAATCCTTTGCCATGATATCGGCGATGCAGCGACCGGCACGCATGACGAAAATCCGGTCGGCAATACCGAACACCTGATAGATATCGTGGCTGACAATGAGCAGGGTGTGCCCCTCCGCCCGCAGACGGCGCAGCAGCGCCATGGTCTGGTACGCTTCCCGAATGCCCATAGCGGCGGTCGGCTCATCTAAAAGCAGCAGACGACCGGATTGCAGCATGGCGCGGGCAATGGCGATCCCCTGCCGCTGACCGCCGGACAGCACCCTGACCGGCTCGGTAAGATCGGGAATGGTGATCTCCAGCTTTTGCAGCAGTGCGGCGGCTTCCCGCTCCATGCGGCGGCGATCCAGAAAAGGTCCCCGCATCAGCTCGTGCCCAAGAAAGATGTTCTCGTAGCTGTTTTTGCAGTCATCAAGGGAAAGCTCCTGATAAACGGTACGGATCCCCATTTGCAGCGCCTGCGGAATGGTAAGGCGGGGGTATTCCCTGCCCTCCACCGTGATGGTACCGCAATCCGGCGACAGGTTGCCGGAGAGGAGCTTGATAAGGGTGGATTTGCCGGAGCCGTTATCTCCCACAATGGCAGTGACCATGCCCTGCTCGACCGAAAGAGAGACATCGGAGAGGGCGGTAATGGCGCCAAATGATTTGCTGATACCGTTTACAGATACAATATCGTTTGACAATGCCGCACCTCCTGCCCGTAAAAATCGAAATTAGGTATATCGTAGCATTTTTGGCGTTATCCGTCAATGAGACAAACGCACATTTCATAAATGCCGATCGCCGTTCCGCTATAACGAACATAGCGCTAAAAAGGCATAAAGAAAAAGCCGCAGCTACTGCCGCGGCTCTTTGCTGTATTGGGTTATTCTGCCGCCAGCGCGTACTTCTGGCGGAAGGAGCGGTAATCATGGTCAAAGGCTTCCCCGCTGCCGCGAATGCTTTGCAGCACCTCGTGGCGGTGGATGTTATGGTCGACACCCTCGATCATGCAGCAGGCGATATTGGAGCAGTGGTCGCTGACCCGCTCGAGGTCGGTGAGAAGATCCGACCAGATGAAGCCTGCCTCGATGCCGCAGTTCCCCTGCTGCATCCGGCGGATATGGCGGGTACGCATTTCCTCCTTGAGATCATCAATGACCTGCTCCAGCGGCTCTACCTGTTTGGCGGCGGAAAGATCACCGGTCACAAAGGCATCGTAGGCAAGGGCGGTGACCTCGCGGACGGCTGCCGCCATCACCGCGTATTCGCCCTGCGCTGCCGGAGAGAACACGATCCCCTTGCGGCGCATTTCCTCGGCGGCTTCCAGAATGTTTACGCTGTGATCGGCAATGCGCTCAAAGTCGCCGATGAGCCGCAGATATTCCGCCGCGAGGGCGCTGTCGTTCTCACCGATCTTGCGGGCGCTGAGCTTGACCAGATAGCTGCCAATGATATCCTCGTAGTGGTCGGTCTTGGCTTCGTCCCCACGGATATGCTCGGCGCTCTGCGCCGGATCACCGCCCACAGCGGTAAGGCTTTCCCGCAGGGCTTCCATCGAATAGCTTGCCATATCCGTAATGAGGGTGCGGCAGCGCTCCAGCGCCAGGGCGGGGGTGGCAAGCAGACGCTCGTCCAGCTCCGCTTCCCGCTGCGGCTCCTTGTCCTCCGGCACCAGACGAAGCACCAGATTTTCCAGAAGCCCGCCCATGGGCAGCAGGACTGCCGTGCAAAGCACATTGAATACCGAGTGTGCCACCGCGATGCCCCATTCGGTCGCCGCCTGCCCCAGCAGCGCCGGCACCGCCACGGCACGCACCACATAGAAAAGGATAATACCGACCGTGGCGCCGATGACATTGAAGCTGAGATGCACCAGCGCCGCCCGACGGGCGTTTTTATTGGTACCGATGGAAGACAGCAGTGCTGTGACGCAGGTACCGATATTCTGACCCATGATAATGGGGATCGCCGCGCCGTATGTGACCTGACCGGTGCTTGCCAGCGCCTGCAGGATACCGACCGAAGCCGAGCTGGACTGAATGATGCCGGTGAGCACCGCGCCTGCCAGCACACCCAGAATAGGATTGGAGAACAGAAGGAACAGCTCGCGGAACTGCGGTACATCGCGCAGACCGGAAACGGCGGAGGACATTGCCTCCATGCCATACATGAGGGTGGCAAAGCCCAGCAAAATAGTGCCGGTATCCTTCTTTTTATCCTCCTTACAGAACATATAAAAGATGATACCGATGAGCGCAAGCGCCGGTGTAAAGGAGGTCGGCTTAAAAAGATTCACCAAAAAGCTGCTGCCCTCAATGCCCGAAAGGCTGAGGATCCACGCTGTGACGGTGGTGCCGATATTGGCGCCCATGATGACACCGATGGACTGGCGCAGCGTCATTAAGCCTGAATTGACAAAGCCTACCACCATGACGGTAGTGGCAGAGGAGCTTTGGATTACAGCAGTAACGCCAAGTCCTGCCAAAAGCCCCTTCAAGCGACTTTTAGTCATCTTTTCCAGTAATGAGCTTAACCCGCTTCCCGCTCGTCGCTCCAATGCCTGTCCCATCAGGCTCATGCCGAACAAAAAGAGGCACAGCCCGCCGATGAGGTTCAATGCGTTAAAAATAGACATTTTTACAAATCCCTTTCCTCTATCCTTATTCTCCTTATTTAACAAGATAAGAATAGTAAAGAAAGGTCAAAACCATTATCAATTATTTGTAAAATCCATGTAAAGTCTCAGTAAAAGGAAAGGAGCCGCGCGAAAACGGCTCCTTTTTTATTTTCGATATTCCAAATTACATAAGCTGCTGCTCGTTGATCATCAGCTTGAATTGCAGCCCCAGCGTTTCCGCCGCCTTGCGGCACAGCAGCATACGCTGCATGAAGATCTCAAAGTAATCCATTACCGAACTGAAATGGGTATCGACGGTGAGCTTGAGCTTGATGAGGGTATGGGCTTCGTTGATCTTCAGCTCCGCCTTGGTGACAGAGTAGTTGACACGGTCGTGGATATCGAAGGTGGTGGGATCGGTATTGTGGACGCGGTTGCGGCGGACATCGCTTTTATCCGCCAGAATAAGCGCCGCCGCCACAGGGCTGACCGGTACGCCGGTGCCCTCATCGTGGTTGCCGATGGCGGAAACGATGACGGCGATCTCCTCGGGATCGAATTTAAGATGATCGAGGATACGGAACGCCATGATAGCTCCGCTTTGGCTGTGATCGACACGGTTAATGAGGTTGCCGATATCGTGCAGATAGCCGGCGATTTTCGCCAGCTCCACGGTGCGCTCCGGAAAACCGAGTGTTTGCAGGATATAACCTGCCTTTTCCGCCACCAGTGTGACATGGGCAAAACTGTGCTCGGTAAAGCCCAGCGCCGCCAGCGCGGCATCTGCCTGCCGGATATAGGTATTGACGGCTTCATCCTGCCGGATCTCTTCGTATGTCAAAACATCACTCCTTTTTTACTTCTCTTTGCTCATTTATTCTTCGGGAATATTACCGTAAAGGTTGTGCCTTTTCCCGCTGTACTGTCCATGGTGATCTCGGCGTGGTGGATCATCGCGGCGTGCTTGACGATGGAAAGCCCCAGACCGGTGCCGCCCACTTCCTTGGAACGGCTTTTATCCACCCGATAGAACCGCTCGAAAATACGCTCCCGACTTTCCTCCGGTATGCCGATGCCGGTATCGGCGACCGTTATGCGAATATCCTCGGGATAATTACTTACCTGCACCTTTACGCTGCCGCCTGTGCGATTATATTTGATGGCGTTATCGCAGAGATTGAAGATCATGCTGTAAAGCACCGGCGGGACGCCCTCCACCACGGCAGGCTCTCCCCGCAGGGTGAGGGTCACGCCGGCTTCCGCCGCCGCGGGCTGGAGACTATCCGCCGCGTTTTCCGCAATACGGTACAGGTCGACCGGCTGCCGCTGCATTCCGGCGGCGCCGCCATCGAGACGGGTGAGATTGATGATATCTTCCACCAGCGCGGTCAGGCGCAGCGCCTCCTGCCGGATCTTATGGGCAAAGGGACGGATATCCTGCTGCTTTACCATGCCGTTTTCCATCAGCTCGGCATAGCCGGAGATGGCATGCAACGGGGTCTTCAGCTCGTGGGAGACATTCGCGGTGAATTCCTGTCGAATCTGGGAGCTTTTTTCCAACTTATCCTGGTCCTGGCGGATCTGTGCCTGTTGCAGTGCCATGCGGCGCAGCAGCGGCTCGATCTCGGAGTATTCCTCCTGCCCCACATATTTCTGCGGCTCGTCCAGATTGATCGAATTGATCGGCTCCACGATGACGCGGGAAAGGCGGGCGGCGAGAATAAAGGAAAGCACCAGCGCCAGCAGAAGAATGACACAGATGGGCTGCGCGAAGCCGACCAGCAGTACCCACACCGAATGCTGCTGCACCGAAAGACGGATCACGGTGCCATCGGGCAAAAGACGGGCGCAGTACAGGCTGCGGCTGGCAAGGGTATCGGAGTAACGGCTGCTTTCGCCGGTGCCGTTCTGCAACGCCTGCTGCACCTCCTCGCGTGCCAGATGGTTTTCCATTTGGTCTGCCTCGTTTTCGTTATCATACAAAACAGTGCCGTCGGCGGCGATCCATGTGATACGGTAGTCCTCGGCGGTAAGGTCGGTAAAGAAATCGCTGCCGTTCAGGGTCACGCCCTGCGCGACCACCTCGGTACCCATGCGGAGCTGGTTCTGCTGTACCCCTGTAAAGTAGCTGTACAGCACACCCATGATGAGCACCAGCGAAAGCACCAGTACTACCAGCGCCGCCAGCCAGATAGAACGGAATATTTTTTTACTCATGGGGCGCCTCCAGCTTGTAGCCGACACCGCGTACCGTTTGCAGGATATCGCCTGCCGCGCCCAGCTTGGTGCGCAGGGTGCCGATATGGACATCAACGGTGCGGGTCTCGCCGTAATAATCGGCGCCCCACACGACCGAGAGCAGACGGTCACGGGTGAATACCTGCCCGGGGTTTTCCATAAAAAGCCGCAGGAGGTCGTATTCTTTTAAGGTGAGGGTCACGGGGGCACCACCGACTTCGACTGTGTGGCGTGCCTCATCCAGCAGGATACCGCCCTGACGCAGTACGGTGGGGGCGGTCTTGTGACCGGTGCGGCGCAGCACCGCGCGGATACGGGAGACCATCTCCATCATGCCGAAAGGCTTGGTGAGGTAATCATCCGCGCCGAGATCCAGCCCGATGACCCGATCGTACTCCGTCCCCTTGGCAGTCGCCATGATAACGGGGATATCGGCGGTAGCGGGGACCGCGCGCAGCTTTTTCAGGATAGAAATGCCGTCCTCGCCGGGCAGCATGATATCCAGCACCACCAGCTCCGGTGTTTCCTGCCGCATTGCCTGCCAGAATTCTTCGCCGTCGGCGCAGCCGGCAGCGGAAAAGCCCGCCGCCTGCAAAGCATATACCATCAGATCACGGATACTGCCGTCATCTTCCACACAATAGATCATGGTATTCCTCCTCTATGTTTCATCTTTATTGTATCATAGATTTTCATTGTATGGAACAACATCTTTACAAAGTAAAGTTTTTGTAAAATCGTTTTGTAAAGTGTCGGAAAATGGCGGTTTGACGCGATTTTTGTTTTTGCGGCAGCGCCGGTATATTTTCGCAAAATCAGCAAAAACTATCCGCACAGCAAATTACAGGAGAGGAAGTTAGAATAGATATGAAAGCTACCGGCATAGTTCGACGCATAGATGACCTCGGGAGAGTAGTAATTCCCAAAGAGATCCGCAGGACCATGCGCATTCGTGAGGGCGACCCATTGGAGATATTCGTCAGCAACGAGGGGGAGGTCATTTTTAAGAAGTACTCCCCCATCAGCGAGCTTGGCAGCATCGCAGCACAGTATTGCGAGGTGCTGTATCGAACGGCAGGATATCCGGTACTCATTACCGACCGGGACCACGTGGTAGCGGTCAGCGGCATCAGCCGGCGGGAGGTGCTGGAGCGCCGGGTGTCACACGGTCTTGAAGATCAGATTGAAAACCGCAGGAGCTTTTCGGCGGGTGACGGGCAGCCGTTGCAGCCCATTGAAGGCGTTGCCTATTATGCGCTGGTGCAGTCCCCTATCATCTCCTCCGGTGATGTGTGCGGCAGCGTGATGTTCCTGCAAAACAAGGAAAGCGACCGCCCCGGGGACGCCGAGCAGAAGCTCATTCAGGCGGCGGCGAGTTACTTGGGAAAACAGATGGAGCTGTAATGGATACAGGTGTGCCCTCCGGTCGATTGATCGGAGGGCGATGTTTTGTGTTACTTATTTAAGGGGATTCTATCCTACGGTCTCCTTGTAATGCCTTTATTAGCTGAAAAGTACTCTTGTCATATAATCGGAACACCAAACCCTGTGCATTAGAATAGCTCCCGTTCTCTTTCTATAGA